>DAET01000062.1:7076-20827 GCA_002497765.1 Euryarchaeota archaeon UBA486 | reverse complement strand
ACCTCCTAAGAAACCGGAGGCTGGGGTCGCTTGCGACCCCAGTCTCCAACCCTTTTTTTATCGCCCATGCAGTTTACTTTTTACACCATTAATGGAGGCGCCTCACTCCAACAGGGTCAATCACCAAGACACCCGTTGCCGATCTGAAGATCACGGCCACAGGCAGAACGTTTGTTCAGACTGAATTGAATGATGATTCGAGTTTCGCCTCAATGGTGGTTCTGAACGTAAGCAGCATCAGTTTCGGCGCATCTGCGTTCACCGTGATGGTCGCCCCTCGATTGAAATGAACCTCGTCCCATCCGTCAGGGACCACGTACCCCCGGTGCATGTCGGAGGTGATGGTGGTCTCCTCATGGGTCCAATCCATCCACGCCCATTCGTGCCTACGCTGCTCAGGCGACAGGTCTCGAGCATAGACGAAGTAGTGCTGCGGGTCTCGGTTTCTCGATGCCTCTACTTTGAGGTGTTCAAAATCCTCGTGACTCATGGCGTTGCGCAGCCAAGCGCCCTGGCCGAACCATGTGGAAAACAGCAGGCCGCTGCTCTGCTGGTGGGTTTGTTGAGTTCCTCGGCGCAAGTGGTACTTGCTGGGCGCATATTGGTGCGTGTTGGCAATGAGCAGGTCGTTCAATGCGGGGTCGGTGGTGAATCGGTTGCCCGACGTGGTTTCGATGGTCGCCTGCAGGCGCGGTAGTTCGTTCACGATGGCCTTTCCAGCGAACACGGCCTGGACGTCCTCTTGGAAGGTGGCCATGGAGGAGTCCATGTAAAACCCATAACTTCCCTCAGGATCATCGGTTCTCGGATGAGAATTGACGCCCATGACCGGGGTGGCAGCATCGATGTTGTGCGACAGCGAGGTCAGGGTGCCGTCGCCTCCAAACACGATCACCAAATCTCGGGCGATAAAGTCGGCACGACGGACGTGCTCCCTCGGCTTGTAATCCACCTGGTGGTGGTCGCTCGCCGCATTGTGGAGGATGGCTTTGAGCGCCATCAGGCCTTCATCGTGGACCTCTTCGAAGTTTTTCTTGAAGACGACCAGGATGTTCAATCGTCTCCCCTCGTCTCCATGCACGTGGCCCTCGTTCAAGAACACCACCCTCCCTTCACGGACGAGAAACTATCAAGGAGCACGCTCCCATCCAATCTCATGGAAGGCACATCTCCATGGGGGGATTCCCCCGATGAACAACCGAAAACCGGCGCCGGCACATCACCCGCCCCTCAACCGGTGAGCATCAGCGATGGCTTTGCTCCCATGAACCAAGGAACGATGCTTACGGGAACAACACAAATGCCCACGGGCCAACTCATTTACCTCCAGCCCCCCTCAAGCGCTGCTAAAGTCATGGGCATTCTTCTCATCATTTACGGTTGCCTTCAAGCGTTGAGTTTGATGGGTCTGTTCTTCGAACAAGTGGACCCTGTGACCGGTGAAACCCTCGAAATTCCGACCTCAGCACTTGCTCTAAATCTAATCTCAACCTTTGCTGGCGTGGCTGGTTTCATTGCAGCCGGCGTGTTCCTCACCCGCTACGAGAAGCGTGGCGTGTGGGTGGCCCTGGGTGTCATTGGTGTCCAATTTGTTATTGGCATCGCTGCCTTTGCTGCTGGCTCAGATGGTGGTCTCGGCTCCATGGTGGGTGACGGCGCCGCATTTGGCATCTTTGCAGGGTTTTCGGCCTTTTGTTCCGGCATCTGTGCGCTCATCGTCGCCATCCCGCTCATGGTCAGCAACAACGGCCTTCAGTGAGACAAATCTCCCACGCAGGGCAAGAGTGAGATTCATACCCCTCGTTTGATTCGAGGGCACCATGAGCGACGAAGTGGTCATTGTTGGCGGTGCACGCACACCGTTTTGTGAATGGGTTGGCGGAAAGCGAGGCGACGGTAAGGCCGGCGGTGCGCTGAAAACCATCAGCGCCCAAGAACTCGGGGCCGTGGCCATTCAAGGTGCCCTTGAGAAGACCGGAACAGCCCCCGAAGCCGTTGACCACGTCGTGATGGGCTACGCCCTCCAGACCTGTTCACAATCCATCTACGGCGCTCGCCATGCAGGGTTGAAGGCTGGCATTCCCCAAGAAGTGCCCATGCTCACCCTCTCCCGAATCTGTGGTTCGGGCATTCAGTCGATTGTTTCCGGTGCCCAGATGATCAAACTCGGCGAAGCCAGCACCGTCGTGTCCGGCGGCATGGAAAACCTCTCCCAAGCTCCGCACATTCTTCGCGGCGCACGGGACGGCTGGAAACTCGGTCGCTCCCCGAAGGTCGAGGACTACATGATGACGAACCTGCAGGACATGACCTGCGGGCTGTTCATGGCGCAAACCTCCGATGAGTTGTGCCGTCGCAAGGGTGTTACTCGAGAAGAAATTGACACCTTTGCCGCCCTGTCTCATGCTCGAACCACCACCTCCATCGACAACGATGTCTTCGCCGACGAAATCGTCCCTGTCACCATCAAATCCCGACGAGGCGATACCGTGCTCACGCACAAAGACGAGGACCACGTGGTGCGAGGCACAACACAGGAATCGCTTTCTGGCCTGCCCACCGCCTTTGGCCCCGAATCCTTCGTCACCGCCGGCAACGCTTCTGGTGTGGTGGATGGTGCTGCCGCCGTGGTCATCAAGTCGGCATCCCAAGCCGAGGCGGACGGTGATGCACCGCTCGCTCGTATCGTCTCGTGGGGCATCGTCGGTCTGGAGCCTGCTATCATGGCCTACGGACCCGTTCCATCGTCTCGCCAAGCCCTTGAGCGTGCTGGACTCACCGTTGATGACATCGACCGATGGGAGATCAACGAAGCTTTTGCCGGTCAAGCCGTAGCGTGCATCAAGGACCTTGAGATCGATGTTGAGAAGGTCAACGTCAACGGCGGGGCCGTTGGCTTGGGACATCCTTTGGCCGCAACGGGTACCCGATTGGTGCTAACGCTCGCTCATGAACTCCGTCGCTGTGGCGGCCGCTACGGCGTGGCTACCGCCTGCATCGGTGGCGGCCAAGGCATCGCCATGGTCATCGAAGCCATCAACTCGTGAGCGAGAGCACATCGAGCACGTAGCGCACGAGTACAACGGCGACCAGCGCCATGAAGATGTTCATGATGTTCTCCTTGCTAATGCGTTCAATACCGAATTTCGCCCCGCTGATCGCACCCACCACAGCGAGCACGGGGAGTGTGAACAGCCACCAAGGCTGGTTGGTCAGTTCGGTGAAGAGCCCGTTAGGTGTTGTGGTGAGCAAGGCGAGGATGGCGACCGGTACGACGAACATCATGATGGACAGGCTCGAGCCAATGGAGGTGCGGGGGCCTAGGCCGGCCTGTTGTTGAAGCACGGGGACGTAGATGACGCCTGCCCCAATGCCCAACACCGAAGAAAGGGTTCCACCAATGGCGGCGCCTGCCCTTAGTGCGAAGTGGTGAATCTCGCCCGATTGCCCGTCTTCGTCCTCATCTGCCGTCGTTGGGCTTCGTTGTTTGTTGTAGGTCTTGACAAGGGCCCACACCAGCATCACGATGGAGAGCAATTTGAAGACGCTGTCGAGCCCGTCGCCCAAGGCGTTCACAATGCCAACGCCGATGAGCGCCCCAAAGAGGGCGCCGTACAAGGCCGATTTGGTGGAGGCATCGTGGTAGAACCCCTCTCGGCGATGGCGCAAGCCACTGCCGATGCTGACCGCCCAGGTCAAACAAAGTGAAACCGCCAGCAAGGTCCCGTCGATGGGCCATCCTGCGCCGTAATGCAGGAGGGGGACAAACAGCATGCCTCCGCCCATGCCAACCGGTGCAAAGACGAAGGCGATGAAAAAGACACCCGTCATCACCAGCATCGCTTCCATGGGTTCATCCTCAACGCCGGCACGCCGGTTTGATGTGAGTGCGGCGGTGCTCGTTCATCATGTTGTCTCCAAGCGAGGCGGGTGGAAGGAGGAAGGTTTGATTAGGGAATTGTCGGTGGAACAGCCATGGATACAACAACCATTGTCGCCATTGCCGTTGCAGCCGTCTTTCTCCTGATTCTCATCGTGTGGTTCTTTTCCACTTGGAACCGTCTCATCAACCTTGATGAAAACGCCCAAAACGCATGGAACAACATCGATGTCTTGCTCAACCAGCGATACGACATGATTCCCAACATGGTCAACATCGTCAAAGGCTACGCTGAGCACGAAGCCGGCATTTGGGATCAGTTCGCACAGGCTCGTCAAACCGCAGCCGGTTGCCTCGCAGCAGGTGACGTCTCGGGCGTGGCCGCTGCTGAAGGGATGCTCGCTGGTATACTCCCACGCATCAATATGGTCGCTGAGCAGTACCCCGAGCTCAAGGCCAACACCAACTTCTTGAACCTTCAGAACCAATTGGTCTCGCTTGAGAACCAAATCGCCGACCGCCGTGAGTTTTACAACGCCGCCTCCACGAACTTCAACAAGGCCATCCAGATGATTCCTTCCAACATCGTGGCCGGCATCAAGGGCTGCGTTCGCCGTGAGCTTTGGTCGGTTGAAGGCATTGCCCGAGAGAACGTTCAGATCACCTTCTGAATCGGCGCCCTCTCGCCTACGGGTTGGGGTGGATGAATGTCTGAATCACCCGTCATCGACGTCCACGGCAACCTCCGATTGTTGGGCACGGCCCACATCGCTACGGCTTCGGTTGAAGCGGTTCGCCATCACATCGCGACCTACCAACCTGACGTGGTGGCCGTTGAGCTCTGCAAAAGTCGTCATGATGCGCTCGTCAGCGACCGCCGTCTCGACAAAGAGGGCTTGCTCAAGGTCATCAAAGAAGGCAAGGCCCCGATGGTTCTGATGCAATCCATGCTCTCGGCAGAGCAGCGCAAGTTGGGCATCAACGAAGGACAGCAACCCGGTGCTGAATTGCTAGCGGCGGTTGAAGCCGCCAACGAGGCCGGTTGTGAAGTTGAACTGGTCGACCGCGACATTCAGACCACCCTTCGTCGAGCCTGGAAGCGAATGAAGCTCCGAGAGAAATGGCGATTGTTGACCTCGCTCTTGGCCGATGAGGACGAAGACGAAGACCTCGACGTCAACGAATTGCTTCAGGACACCGACTTGTTGTCCTCCATGATGGACGAACTCAAGGGGTTCTCGCCCGGTGCGGGTGAAGTCCTCATCGACGAACGGGACACCTACATCGCAGCCAACCTCGAGCGGCTGGGCACGGAACGTCGCGTCCTCGCCGTCTTGGGGGCCGGCCACCTGCAAGGTGTCTCGAAGAAATTGGGCGGTGAAGGGTGTTCTATAGATTCTTCAGGACTCGAAACCTTGCCCTCACCGTCACTTGTTCGGCGCACGCTCCCCTGGGCTTTCCCCCTCATCATGATCGGCGTCCTCGCCGCTGTCTTCTCCACGAGCAGGGACATCGATTGGGTCACCTTCTTCACGGTCTGGACGGCTTCGAACGCTCTGTTCGCCGCACTGGCTTGCCTGCTCGCTCGTGGCCATCCTCTGGCCATCCTGACGGCGGCGTTGGCGTCGCCCATCACCTCGCTCAACCCTGCGCTTGCTGCAGGATGGTTTGCGGGCTATGTCCAACTCAAACTGGCCGAGCCAACCGCTGAGGACCTGCAGGCCTTTCTCAAATTGGATGAATTGTCGCTGATGTGGTCCAACCCTGCGGGAAAAGTGCTCTTCGTGACCGCCCTGACGAACTTGGGTTCCATGATTGGTGCGTGGGCAACGCCGCTGATTTTACTCAACGTGCTCGGGTTGAGTTGACCCCAACCGCATGGCGTTGAAGAGGTCATGATGGGCCTCGACATCATGGACACGAACGATGTCGACGCCCTCGTTCATGGCCACGGCTGCCAGTCCGAGCGTACCGGACAGCCGTTGCGCTGCTTCTGTTTGGCCAGTCAAATGGCCTACGATGCTTTTACGCGAGACGCCCCAGAGCAGTGGTCCCTCACTCTGGAGGAGGCCTCGCCCTGCCTTGAGCAAATCGATGTTGTGCGCTTGGGTTTTTCCAAATCCAATTCCGGGGTCGAGGACGATTAGCTCCCTCGGGTGACCTCGACCGATGAGTTCGTGCTTTACCGCCTCAAGTGATGCTCCTATTTCGTGGACAACGTCTCCATAGGATGGATTTTCCTGCATGTTCCCCGGTTCACCCTGCATGTGCATGATGCACACGGCGCACTCGGTCTCGAGCACCAGATTCATCATCGCAGGGTCTCGCAGTCCCGACACGTCGTTGACCATGTCGGCGCCGGCCGCTAGCGCCGCCTTGGCGACCACAGCATGACGCGTGTCGATGGAAATCAGGCCGTTCGGGCGAGCAGTACGAAGGCCTTCGATGACGGGGAGCACACGACGGAGTTCGGTTTCCGTGTCAACCGGTGCAGCACCAGGGCGGGTGGATTCCCCACCAACATCAACCCAGGTGGCGCCGTTGTCCCACATCGCGAGTCCTCTGGCCACTGCTTCGTTGTCCATGGAGCGACTTCCTGGGAAAAACGAGTCGTCCGTGGCGTTGACGATGCCCATGATGTGGGGTCCGTCAAGACCCACCAAGGCCTTAGCGAGCAATGCTCGGCGTGAGCTTGATTCCCCGAAGTCGGAGGCCATGAGCCTGCCCAGTTCGGCAGGTTTGATAAGTTGTTACGAGGAAGGGGTGTGCATGTCCGAGGCGGATGCTATCCTTGATGGGAGCCAACCCCTCGGCTCGTCCGTGGACACCACCGGCCACGAACTTCCGCAAGATTGGGAGTTTGCCGAGCGCATTCTAAAGCGCTTGAATCCTCGAAATCAACAAGATGTCTATGACATGGCGGCTCGGGATTCCAAGAACGGAGGAATGCTCATCACCCTCATGGTGGTCGTTTGGTGGCTCTTCATTGGCAACAACGGCGATGACGTGTCCCTCGGCGTGTCGGTGTTCTTCGGACTGAACTTTGAACAGGCGGCGTTGGCGGTCATGGTTCTCTCGCTGTTTTCGGCGCTGCTCACGGAATTCAGTCGAGACATGGGCAAGATTCTCCCCTCCACGGCGGCCGGTGGCATGCTGATCCTTGCTGGCCTCTACGTTGCCGAACCCTTGGTCGGGGCGCTCTTTGTGAGTGGAAGCGACCTTGAGACGCAGGTCGGTCTTTGGCGTAGCGTTCGTTTGGGTCTGCTTTGGGGCGGCACCACCTACGGCTCCAACCTCATCGTGAATGCGTTGTTGCTCAAGTGGCTCATTCGCTTCCTTGATTCAAATGACTACGACTTCTCGGAGCGAAACGAGCCCGTTCGTGCTCCACCAGCTTCGGCCACAGAGGATTGAACGCTACCCTCATGAGGGTGAGGCAGGTGGCGAGACCATGACCCCTTCGCCGTTCAACGTGTTACGGCTCGGGTACCGCAAGGGCAGGGACCCTCGCATCACCACGCATCTGGCGCTGGTTTCGAGAGCATTGGGCGCTACGAATTTCATGCTCGCAGGCGATGAAGACCCCGATATGTTCGAAAACGTCGCCTCCGTGAACGAACGATTCGGTGGTGAGATGACGTGTGAGCATCTCTCGGGGGCGATGGGTTGGCTCAAGCGCTTCACGCAGCAGGATGCTGGTGACGGGGAGCCGGGTGTGGCAATACATCTCACCATGTACGGTGAACCCTACCGAGAAGTCATCCCGAGGATTCGTCGAGACCGTCCGGTGGTGGTGGTGGTTGGTGGTGCTAAGGTGCCAAGTGATGTCTTCCAGCACGCCCAATACAACGTGGCTGTGGGCAACCAACCCCACTCCGAAGTCGCAGCCCTGGCCCTCTTCATGGAGGGCTGGTTTGGTCAAGGTGGGAGCGAGCGACACTTCCCCGATGCCAAACTCACCATCGAACCCTCCGCCCGAGGAAAGTCGGTCATCGACCGGGACCGAAACGAAGAAAGTGATTAACTGCTAACTTGTTTGCAGTTGGGTCTTTCTCATCGGTGAATGGTATTGTGTGAGGTTGGTGCACTCAAGATTTCTCGCACCCAATCATTATGGGGGGCCGATTCCGACAAAATCCAATGTTGGGGGGCGGCATCGCAAATACACGCTCCCTTCCAGCCACCCATCGGCTCTACAATCCCTCATCCCTCGACATTCCCGATGCGGCAGATGGCTTGGCTGACAAGAGCAACCTTCCTTCAGGCGCCACCGGTGCTGGCGTGCTGTTGACCGCTGATGGCGGACGGTATCCCGGTGAACTGTTTGGTGCCCAGGCCATCGGAACGGGCGAGTTGGTGTTCACCACCGGCATGATGGGCTATCAAGAATCACTCACGGACCCTTCATTCGCCGGTCAAGTCCTCACGTTTACCTATCCGCTGATCGGCAATTACGGTGTTCACATCGGTGCCTCTGAATCAGGCCAAGTGTGGCCCAAAGGCGTGGTCGTGCGCCACGCCATGCATCAGCCCGACCATCGCCATTCGGCCGGGACGGTGGACGAATTTCTCCGCCTTCACGGCGTGCCAGGCATTCACAACATCGACACGCGAGCCATCACTCGCCGGGTTCGAGAGCTGGGAACGGTGCTCTGTGTCTTTGGACCGCTGGAGCAAGAAGACGAAATGAAAGCGGTTTTGGCCAACCTGACCTCGCCGGAACTCGAGGACCTCGTCGACGAAGTGTCCATTGACGCTCCGCTCGAACTTAATTCGGGCTCCGTGGATGAACTGGGGGCTCGAAAACCACGCCTCGGTGTGCTGGATTGCGGCGTGAAGTACAACATTCTCCGGCATTTGTGCATGCTCTTCGACGTCGTGTGGTGTCCTCCCGACATGGATTACGAGCGTTTGCGAACGGAGTACGCCATCGACGCCCTGTTCTGCAGCAACGGCCCTGGCGACCCTGCACATCCCGGGAAGGCCACGGCAGCGAGAACCACGCTGGCCCGTGCGGTCCAAGACGGCCTGCCCGTGATGGGCATTTGCCTCGGCCACCAGCTCATGGGCCTGGCCTCGGGCTTGCAGACCTACAAGATGCGCTACGGCCACCGGGGGGCCAATCAACCCGTGGTTGACCTTCAAGACCGCACGGTGTCCATCACCAGTCAAAACCACGGCTTTGCCGTAGCTCACCCTAACGACGGCATGCTGGCTGCTCACCCGACAGGTGCAACCTCGCCACCGGTTTCCAATCAGCACGGGTCGGAGGTTGAAGTTCGCTACATCAACGCCAACGACGGCACCGTAGAAGGGCTTGACGTCATCGGAAAGCCCTGCTTCACCGTGCAATTCCACCCCGAGGCCTGCCCGGGTCCACACGACGCTGCGCCCCTTTTCCTCCGCTTCCGTGCCATGGTTGACGCCCATCTTGGAGGTGAGAACTGATGCCCCGTCGTGACGACCTTGAGACCATCATGGTGCTTGGAAGCGGACCGATTAAGATCGGCCAAGCGGCTGAGTTCGATTTCTCTGGTTCCCAAGCCGTGCGGGCTTTGCGTGAGGACGGCTACAAGGTCATCCTCGTCAATTCCAACCCGGCCACCATCCAAAACGACCCTGAGATGGCCGACATCGTCTACATCGAGCCGTTGCTGCCCGAGACCATTGCCAAGATTTTGGAAAAGGAGCGTCCGTGTGCGTTACTGGCCGGCATGGGCGGGCAAACCGCCCTGAACATCGCCAGCGAATTGTCCCACAACGGAACGCTTGAACGGTTGGGCGTCGAACTCATCGGTTCGGATTTGGACGCCATTGACAAAGCGGAAGACCGTGAGTTGTTCAATCAGGTTTGCGAATCCATCAACCTCCCCATCAGCCAAGCGGTCGCCTGCAACTCCATCGACGAAGTCATCGCCGCTGCCGAACTCATAGGCAGTTGGCCCATCCTGATTCGACCCGCCTTCACCTTGGGTGGCTTGGGCGGTGGAACGGCACGGGACATGGGTGAACTCGTTGAAATCTCTCAACTTGGGTTGCGGAACTCCCGCATATCTCAGGTGCTGATTGAGGAATCCATCCTCGGCTGGCAGGAGCTTGAATACGAGGTGATGCGTGATGAGGCGGACAACGCCACCATTGTCTGCACCATGGAGAACATCGACCCCATGGGTGTCCACACCGGTGAATCCACGGTCGTCGCCCCCCTGCAATCCTTCAGCGACGCTGACCACCAGCGCTTGAGAAACCAGGCCCTTGCGCTCATTCGTGCCTTGAACATCAAGGGTGGGTGCAACGTTCAGTTCGCCTTCAACCAGTTCACAGGGGAAATTCGTGTCATTGAGGTCAACCCTCGTGTATCGCGCTCCTCTGCCTTGGCCTCCAAAGCCACGGGGTACCCGATTGCTCGTATGGCGGCCAAGATCGCCGTCGGCTACACCCTCGATGAACTTCCCAACCCCATCACCGGTGAGGGCACGACGGCGGCCTTTGAGCCAACCCTTGACTACTGTGTGGTCAAGATTCCCCGTTGGCCCTTCGATAAGTTCCGCACCGCCGACCGAACGTTGGGCACCTCGATGAAGTCCACGGGCGAGGTCATGGCCATCGGTCGCAACTTCGAGGAAGCCTTCCTCAAGGCGTGGGCTTCACTGGAACAGGGCTGTGCTCACCCCCGCCCGCTTACCCGCGCAGATGAATCCGAGGGTGAAGGCATGTCGCAGCGTGCCCATGAAGCGCTTCCCGATGCTACGCTGGTGGACTGGCTGGCGATTGCCAGCGACCGCCGCATGGGTGCCCTGCTCGAAGCCTTCCGAAGGGATTGGGGCGTGGAGAAGGTGCACGAGATCACCCGCATCACCCGATGGTTCCTCTACGGCTTCGAACGCCTGGCCAAGATGGAGCGTAGCATCGTCGACCGTGGTGTCTCGCCGGCTGAATTGACGTCAGAAGAACTTCGTCGTTGGAAGAGCCACGGCTTCAGCGACGCTCACATCGCTGATGCACTGGCCGGTTTCCCACCGGAAGGTCTCAAATCGCTGGCACCCGGACAGGACGAGCGTGCGGTCATGCAGCGCCGCCACCAACTCAAACTCCACCCCGTCTACCGCATGGTCGACTCGTGTGCGGCAGAATTTGCGGCCAAAACCCCGTACTACTACTCCACCTACGAGCCCTACGGTGCATCGGGCATTGACCTGCTCCCCGACATGAAGTCGCGGACCAAAGAGCGTCTCGTGGCCATCGGCAGCGGTCCCATTCGCATCGGTCAAGGCATTGAATTCGACTACGGCTGCGTGCATGCCGTCAAGGCGATTCGTGAAGCGGGGAAGGATGCTATTCTCATCAACAACAACCCCGAAACGGTCTCAACGGACTTTGATACGTCGGACCGATTGTATTTCGATCCGTTGACTTTGGAGTATGTGAGTGAAATCTTACTTAGGGAACAAGCCCACGGTATTTTGCTCCAGTTCGGTGGCCAGACCGCCATCAACCTCGCGTTGCCGCTTGAGGAGCGGCTGCCCGACCTCGCTGCCAACGGTCTCGACCTGGCCATCATGGGGACTTCCTGCGATGCGATTGACGAAGCCAGCGACCGTGAGCGGTTCGAGGCCTTTGCACGCCGCCACGACCTCCGCATGCCACGAGGTGCCACCGGCACATCCGCCGACGACCTTCGGGCCGCTGTGGAAGAAATCGGGTTTCCTGTGCTCGTTCGCCCTTCGTATGTTCTTGGCGGTCGGGGCATGGAGATCCTCTCCAATCAGCAGCAGCTTGACGGCTATCTGCGAGAAGCCTACCTCACTCCCGACAAACCGCTCTTGGTCGACGAGTACCTTGGCCACGCTACGGAGATTGACGTCGACGCCGCCTCGGATGGCGAAGAAGTGCTGGTTGGCGCCATCATGGAGCACCTCGAGGAAGCCGGTATCCACTCGGGCGATTCAACCTGTTTCATCCCGGCCCAAAACATTCCGGAAGCCATGTTGGGACGCATCGCCGAGCAAACGAAAACCATCGGCCTCGGTTTGAAGATTCAGGGATGTTTCAACATCCAATTCGCCATTCAGGGCGATGACCTCTACGTGCTGGAGGTGAACCCACGTTCTTCCCGCACGGTGCCCTTTGTTGCCAAAGCCTCCGGATTGCCGCTGGCTCGCATCGCCGCCAGGATCACCATCGGTCAGCCACTCAAGGAACAAAGCATCCCTCGCCGAACCTCTGGCCAAGTCTGCGTGAAGGCGCCCGTCTTCCCGTTCATCAAGTTGCGAGGTTTGGACCCTGCCCCCGGCCCCGAGATGAAGTCGACGGGCGAGGTCTACGGTTCGGACGAACGGGCCGACCTCGCCTATCTCAAGGCCAGATTGGCCACCGAGGTGCCCGTCGCAACCGAAGGTGGTGCATACTTGACGGTCCGAGACGAGGACAAAGAAAACCTGGTCCCGGTTGCACAGGAACTCGTCAACATCGGCTTCACCCTGTACGCCACTGCAGGAACAGCCGATGCGCTTCGCAGGCATGACGTGCCGGTCACCACGGTTTACCGCATCGCCGAAGGTCAGCACCCCGATGCGCTTGATTTGATGCGCCAAGGGAAGGTCAGCTTCATCGTCAACGTGCCAACGGTGTCGGGCGGTGCGGTTCGGGACGGCAACATGATGCGACGTCTGGCGGTGGAACTCAACATTCCGTTCGTGACAACCATGCGGGGCGCTTCGATGGAGGTCGCTGCCATGCGGGCGCACATCGAGGAAGACCTCCAACCTCGGAAGTTGACGGTCCACTACTGAGTGGTGAGAAGCATCCCTTTATTTCCGTCATCATGATGTTTAGTCATGGCCAACATGACGTCCTCAGACAACGCAAGCCTTCTCTTGGCTTCTGAGATGTCAGGGTCGTTTGGCGAAGCCATGGTACCGGTTGATGTTGAGACGGTGGACACATGGGTGTGGCTGGCCTACGACCAACTCAACATTGCATTCCTCGATGCTCTCGACCTCGATGGGAAGGTTGGCGTGGTCCTCATTGAATCCTCACACAAAGCGCAACGTCGCCCCTACCACCAGCAAAAATTGGGCGTGTTGTTGTCCAATCAGCGGCATTTTGCACTTGAATTGCAGGCGGCTGGATACCCGGTCATGTACGTCATCAGCCGGCTGAACTACGCCCACACCCTCTCAGAATTGAGAAGCAGCCTAGGCACGATCAACGGCGTTCGAGCAGCCGAGCGGGAACTTCGGCTGGAGATCGCTCCCCTCGAGGAGGACGGCTCATTGATGATTCACGAACACCCTGGGTGGCTCACACCCCGCTCGTGGTTTGTTGAGAGCGTTGGAACCGAACCCCCGTTTCGCATGGATGCTTTCTATAGAAAAGTCCGTCAGTCCACAGGTTGGATGATGGAGGGCGGCAAGCCGATGGGAGGGAAGTACAGTTTTGACGCTGAGAACCGGTTCCCGTGGAAAGGCGACCCCCCCGCTCCGGATGCACCCGTGTTTGCCTGCGATGAGATCGACGCTGAGGTAGAATCCCTTGTCCAAACCCACTACGGCCATCACCCGGGTGCCGTTGATCTTTCCATGCAACCGACCAGTGGCGACGATGTTGCGCAGGCCCTGGCCTTTGCTGTGGCGTGCCTGCCCAACTTTGGGACCTACGAAGATGCGATGTCCGAGAAGAGCCGAGGGCTCTTTCATTCACGTTTGGCGACGCTCGTGAATTTGCATCGTGTGATGCCCGCTCGGGTGGTGGATGCTGCCTTGACCAGCGAGGCTCCGCTCAACAGCGTGGAGGGTTTTGTTCGCCAGATGATTTGGCGTGAGTACGTGCGCCACATCCATGACGTCACGGACGGTTTTCGTACCTTGGA
>DAET01000062.1:0-6688 GCA_002497765.1 Euryarchaeota archaeon UBA486 | reverse complement strand
CAGGACGAGGAACCCCACCCAAATCATCTCTCGCAGTCCAATCCGTTGCCGCAGGCCTACTGGGGAACAACCAGCGGTCTGCGCTGCCTTGATGCGTCGGTCGAATCGGTCATGGAGGACGGTTGGACGCATCACATTCCTCGGCTCATGGTGCTCAGCAACATCGCTAACCTGCTTGATGTGAACCCCCGTGAGCTGACGGACTGGTTTCACGCTGCGTTCATCGATGCCTACGACTGGGTGGTGGAGCCCAACGTGCTCGGCATGGGAACCTTTGCGCTGGGAACCGCCATGATGACCAAACCCTACGTGGCTGGTTCAGCCTACATCAATCGGATGAGCGACCACTGCAAGTCCTGCCAGTTCCATCACAAGAAAACCTGCCCGATGACCCGTTTGTATTGGGCTTATCTCAACCGACACGGGCCGTCGTTCACAGGCAATCACCGGATGGCCATCGCCATGAAGAACGTGGCACGGCGGGCCGATGAAGAGAAAGCACTGGACGAAGCCACCTTCGAACACGTGCGGTCCACCTTGCTGAAGGGCGAGGAGGTTCGCCCGCCCTCACAGGGCGATCTTCGCTCGTGGTCATGAGCCACGGCGGGCGGGCTGACACGTTGGACAATAGTCGAGACGACGACCGGCGTAGCGGACACGAAGCACCAAATCGCCGCACGTCAAGCAGGGGCGGTCGTTTCGACAAAACACGGCGTGACGCCACATCCGACGGGGCTCACCGCGGGCTTTGCTGGCCTCCGCCACGTCAAGGTCGACCGTGATGCCTCCATGCTCGTAGGCTTGGACGGTGACCGACTTGATGCAGTCCGCCCAGCGTTTGAGTGTGTCTTCGTCAAGGTCGCACGGTCGGTCGTCGGGGTGGACGCCCGCAGCGTGGAGAATCTCAGAGCGCAGGTAGTTGCCCAAACCGGCAAAGCTGCGCTGGTCGAGCATCAGCGTGGCACCTTTCTTGCGGTGGATGCCCTTGGATTTCAGGTGCGTGAGCAGGTCGTTGGCGGTGATGTCTTCGTCCAGAACATCGGGGCCGAGGCGAGCGAGGAAGGGGTGGGCGTTTTCCTCTGGTGTCGGCACGAGGACGATGTCGGTGGCGGACCACAGCCGAACGGCGTGCTTGTCGGTCAGAAATTCGGCTCGAAGTGAGCGGTTTGAGCGGGGGTCGGTGGTTTTCAGATGAACCGTCCAACGACCGTAGAGCTGGTTGTGGCTGTACATGGTCCAGCCGCTGCTGAAGCGAATCAGCATGGCTTTGGCGCGGCTGGTGACGCTGAGCACTTCATGGCCGAGAATGAGGGAATCGGCCTGCTGAAGGGTCGGAAACGGCCAGTTGCCGTCTTCGATGACCTTGCCGACGAGCGCTTTCCCGATTCGATCGGCTGCTCGACGAATTTCAGGTCCCTCAGGCATGGAAGACAATACGTGGCCTTGGTTTTGAAGAGGTGTTTCAGGTATACATCCAAGTGAGAGCATCAGAGGCATGGTCTCATCGAATTGGTAGGTTGGCAAGTCGGGACAGTTCACGCATGACCTTTCCATCTGAATTGATGTTCTTGTGCGAATAGGACTTCAGAAGTTGAATTTCCTCGCTACCCGAACACAACAGGTGCTCCACGGATTCACCGCCTCCGTTGTCGGTTTCCCAAGTTTCTCTTTTCCTTTTGATGAAACTTCTTTGTTCAATTGCATAGTAGGCGAGGGAACCGATGTCTTCATCGATCATGGAATAGGCCACCACGGCATGTTGTTCGACGAGGTACACCTTTGCTTCGACGATTTCGGTTTCCTTCATCATGGGTCCTTTGTTGGTACCTGCGATGATCATAAACACACCCAGCCCAAAGACGGGAATCAAGAGAATTCCAAAAAACACCAAACTGATTTTGTGAAGCGGATGCCAAAGTTGCCGGTAATCGCTGATGAACATGCCATGCTCAAGGCCATCGTACTCAACGCTCATCACCAGGGACTTGACGAATTCCATGTCGACTTGGCTACCTGCTGCGGAGAGGTCGGCTTCTAAGTCTGCGAATTCATCCATTTCTTCACCACAGGTTCTTTGGATTGTAGGGCTCGTCGTTGTAGACGATTTGGTTCTTAAGTTCGGGAACAAGGGCAACCATCCATTTCACCGTCGTTGTTGAGAGCGAAACCAAGTACCTGTCATCGACCTTGAGGGCATACCCTTCATCCACATCAGAGGGGTCAACATGTCGGCGAAGGATGCTTTCCTCCACGTCAAATGTCGTGGATTGAGTGATGAAGGATGGGAAGAACCACCACTTTTGCAGGGTCAGGGCGGACCCACCGTTTTCTCTTAACAATACGACTCGATGCGAATGCACCACGTACAACAGCAAAACAACGAAGACGAGCAGGGTTCCGATGAGCAACAGGTCGCCGTTGGTGTTCGATGACGCCATCATCACCGGACCCAACACGAGCAACGGCCCAAGGATGAGGTTGGCCAAGAAGGCGAGCGACGGCAATGCAGGAAAAGAAATGGAACTCCACCCCTCTCCAAGCGACGCATCTGCACCCATGAACATGTGATTTCATGGCGTGTGAATTAACTGTTTATCCGGCAACAGTGCATTGATTGGATCAAGAGGACGATGCTTGAATGATCTTCTCGATGGTGAAGGACTGACCGTTGTGGCCCCAGGTGACGATACCAGGCGTGTCGATCCTGTAGTACTTGGTCGCAAATTCCCGCCCGAGTTCAGGGTGTTCCTTCTCAAGCGAGATGACGATGCGGTCGCTGTAGCCGCCGTGGCTTCCAATCGATGCCAAGGCTCGAATCCCGTCCACGAGGGCAGGGTAGGGGGCCGACATCTCTTGTTGCGCGGGGTCAAAGGGATGAGGGTCCATCAGCAGGCGAAGGTTTTCTTCTGTTCCGGGTTCGGTGATGTATTCGGTTGACATGACCAAGAATCGTCATGACCCACTATAAAGAATCAAACTTCATCCATGGAAAATCGGTCGTCGATGGCCGACAACCCTGCAGCTTCTGCTTTGGCTGCGATGCGACGCAGGCTGCGCATGGCCTGGTCGATGTCCTCCACCTGCTCGGCAAAGCGCGTTGGTGGCCATCCACAGTCGATCACGCCAGCCTCAACGGCGCTTTCCTCAATCCACGCGCCGCAGGCCGAGCCGTAGCACTTGGCCTTGAAGCGTTCAATGTCGATCCAAAAGGTCGTTCGGTGGCACACGGGGCAGGTACGGCATTCGTATTCCGAAAGCACGGTGACGGCGTCGTCGCCCACCACGTCCACGTCCCACGAAGCGACACTGGCTCGCTCGAGGGGCACCTGATGGGATTTCTTGAGGAAGGAACGCAGCACGTTGAGCGCTGTTTCTTGAGTGCTGAAACAGCCCATGCCCACCACAGCACCGCCCTCCTCAACGGCGCTCGGGACGTAGACCCGTCCGGTGATGACCATGAAGCCGGCTGGACGAGTCGGCGTTTAAGCCTCGCTCAATCGCGCTGCCAGAGGACTTCAATTACGGGCAGACCGCCAGGATGGGGCAGCGGCGCCTGAGGCTTCTCAATACGAACGGAAATGGACGCTACGCCGGATTGGGCTGCCAATAGGTCGACCACCCGCTGAGCCATGTCCTCCATCAAACGAATGGGTGCTGCAGCGTTGAGCATGACCTCATCGATGGCGATTTGGATGTCGGCGTAATTGAGGGTCTCGCCCAAGTCTTCGATGCGCTCCTCACCCGCCAGCGTGGCCCAGACGGTGAAGACAAAGGGTTGCGGCACGAGATGTTCCTCCTCGTACCAGCCGTGGACCGCCATGACTTCGTAGGCCTCGAGACCGACACGCCACTGCACGAACTCACCTCAGTCTTGCTCGTCGCGTTCGTGGACCCAAATCAGGTGGTAGCCGAATTGGGTTTTCACGGGCGAGGACACGGTGGCCACCGGAGTGTCCCAAACAGCGTCCTCGAAGGCCTTGACCATGCGTCCTTTACGGAACCAGCCGAGGTCGCCACCTTTCTGACTGGAGGGGCAGGTGCTCTTTTTGCGGGCGAGTTTCTGGAAATCCTTGAGTTTCCCGACCTTGTCTTTGATCTGCAAGGCTTCGCTCTTTGAAGCGACCAAGATGTGACTGGCCCAAGCGCTCGGTGCGACCATGCTTCAGTCCACCCGTCGTCGTGTTTTGAACCCCACGCTCAGAAATCCGAGTAGGCGAGGAAGCGCATGTAGGTCCCGTAGATGGTCACCGACACGCCGAGGGATTCCTCGTTGAAGCGCTCCATCGTGTCAGCATAGGTGTGGTATTCCCAGCTGCCGCTGCCGTAGCACACGACGGCTCGCCCTCTCGTCCCTTCGCCCAAGTCATAGACGAACGGACCGTGGTCGGAGTTGTAGGGCATGCCGTCGGAGGCACCCTTTTCTCCGGTCAGTGTGGCAAACCGAATCTCATAGCGGTCGGCGACATCCGAGCGTTCTTTTTGATAGAGTTCGGCGATGCGCTGGACGTGGTCGATGTCGTCCTGATTATTCCCAAAGAGGGTGACGGAATTCCCTCGGTTGGCCGTGTCGCCGTCCACGTGGTTCATGTCGAGGTTGAGGTAGAGGCGAAGGTTGTCCCGCAGGCTGTTTTGGAAGGCTTGGACGTAGGCTTTGCTTCCGTAGAGCCCTTCTTCTTCACCGCCCCAGGTGCAAAATCGAAGGGTGCGCTCGGGCGTGCCGGACTCGTTCACGACGGCGCTCAGTTGGCGAGCAATTTCCATCACGCTGGCGGTGCCTGAGGTGTCGTCAACGGCGCCTTGGCCGTGATAGACGGTGTCGTGGTGGCCACCGACGATGACGACTTCGGAGGATTTGCCTCGGATTTCTCCGCAAGGCACGTAGATGGTGCGCTCCTGGTCGTTGGTGACATCGATGATCATCTCCAACACGCCTTGAGGACCCGTTGCGTTGAAGATGGACTGCTCGAGGATTTCGCCAGCATCCTTTGACATGGCGATGAACGGCAACTCGGAAGGAATGCTTCCTCCGTTGGCCGCTGCGACCTCGTCAATCCTGCTTCCCTTGAAGATGGGTACGCAATCGTTGGCTTCGATTTGGCCGCAGTTGGCGTCTTTGTTGACGAAAATAAGGCCTGCAAGGTTGTTTTCGGCCGCTTTGGAGAAGATACCGGTATTCCCACCGACATCTGCACCGCTTCGCACGTAGCCGATGCTGCCGGCAGCCGAGGCCCATAGGGCGTCGTCGGTGCCGTTGCCGACATCGGTCAATGGCACGTTCTGGTCAAAAGTGTACTCCGAGCGCCCGGAGAAGCCCTGAATGACGTAGTCGATGCGATGCTGGAACTGTTCGATTTGGCTGCCAAAAGCCAACGGACCTTCGCACGGGCTGTTGCCACCAAACCCTTGGACGCAAATCCGGAGGCTGGGTTCGCTGTCGACGTGGTGCATCGGCACCTGGTAGGAATGCTCGGTGACGGACAGTCCCATCGCTTCGAATTGCGCAGCGATGTACGCCGACGTGTTGGCCTCCTCCACGGTACCGCTCATGCGACCTTCCCAATCGGGGTGGCCCAGCGCTACGAGGTCTTCTGCAAAGGCACGGGTTTGAGATGCATCGTAATCAATGAGATCGTACTCGTAATTGGGTGAGAAGCCGAGCCACGTGGGTCGGAAGACAAAGACGGCGGTGATCATCAGAACAACCACACCAACGGCCATGAGCGCTTGAGGAGTAAGTATGTCCGTACTTCGCCACCACGGCACGTGTTCTTCATTCAATTCCCCGGGGGAATCCTTGGCCTCGTCCTCCAAACTGAGCACCGCATCGGTGGCAGCGTTGCTTTCCAAGCGCTCGAGAAGTTGGCTTTTGTTGCCGCTCACGGGAAGGCCCTGCTCTTTCAGCATCTCTTTGAGTTCAGCGACGGTCTTGCTCTGCAAATCCATGGGCTCACCCATACTTCCCTTGGCTTCCTTGTTCAAGAAGTCGGCGGTCAGGCGTCGTTTCAGACTTCATCGCCGGTCCACCGGCGACCGATGTCGTGTTCGTAGCCGAGTTGGTCAAGGATACGTGCGATGATGAAATCCACCATGTCGTCGATGTTTTTTGGGTGGTTGTAGAACCCGGGCGAAGCGGGGATGACGATGGTGCCCCACTGCGAAAGTTTGGCCATGTTCTCGAGGTGAACCGTGGCGTAAGGGGCCTCTCGGGGCACGATGATGAGCTTGCGGCGCTCCTTGAGCGCCACGATGGCCGAGCGGGTCACCAGGTTGTCGGAGATGCCGGCAGCGAGCTTGCCGATGGTGGTGCCCGAGCACGGGCAGATGACGACCGCGTCAATCTTGGCCGAGCCCGAGGCGGACTTGGCACCAACGTTCTTGGCGTCTTCGAGGATGGCGTTGGTGGCTTCAGCCACGGCTTCGGGCGTGGTGTCACACTCGTGCTTGAGGGTGATCTTGCCCGAGTCGGTGACCACCAGGCGAACGGTCTTGCCCATGTCGGAGAGGACCTCAGCGAGGCGCTTGCCGTAGATGGCTCCGGAGGCGCCTGAAATGCCGATGACGACCTCGCCCATGGTTGAAAACTGGTGGCTCTCCCATTTAGCCTCTTGTTCTTTCTCTCCACGATTTTTTCACACCTTTTCAGGTGCCTGCGAGTGTGAACAACGGTAGCGTTGTAAAGGGCCCACTG
>DAET01000025.1 GCA_002497765.1 Euryarchaeota archaeon UBA486 | reverse complement strand
ACCACACGGACGAAGCCGCCGGTTTTCTCGGCTTCTTGGGTGAGCGAGCGGCCGTTGGCGGCCAGCGGGAACTTGCCCGTAATGACGGGGTGACCGGCCTCCTTGGCTTGGTCGGGTGAGAGACCAACCGAGACGATTTCGGGTTCGGTGAAGACGATGGCGGGGACTGCGACCGGGTCGTAAGCGCGCTTGTGGCCGGCGATGAGTTCGGCGACCATTTCGCCCTGGAAGGAAGCGACGTGAGCGAGCATCTCTCCGGAATCACAGAGGTCGCCAATGGCATAGACGCCCTTCATGTTCGTTTCACAGCGCTCGTTCACCTTGACGAAACCGCGCTCATCCATGGCGACACCGGTGGCTTCGAGGCCCGTTGATGCAGGCTTTCGGCCCACCGTGACCAGCACCTTGTCGGCGATGACGTGTTGCATCTTCTTCTCGTCCTTCTCGTTCTTGTCGATGAAGTTGAGTTGCACCTTGCCGCCTTTGGCATCCTCAACGCCCTTGGCGAACACGCCCGTGTGGACGGTGATCTTGTTCTTCTTGAGGAAGAGCTCAAGCGGGCGTCGCAGTTCCTTGTCGAACAGCGGCAGGACCGAGTCCATGGCTTCCACGACGGTGACTTCGGAGCCGAGCATGCGGAAGGTGATGCCGAGCTCAAGCCCGATGTAGCCGCCACCAACAACGACCACGTGGTCGGGCAGGTCTTCGAGGGACAGGGCTTCTCGAGAGGAGAGCACGTGGTCGCTGAAGGGCATGAACGGGAGTTCAATGGGCACGGAGCCTTGGGCCATGATGACGTGCTCGGCCTGAATGAGGGTGGCGTCCTTGCCTTCACCGATCTTGACGGTCTTGGCGTCCTGGAACACCGCCCAGCCGCTTACGAGTTCAGCACCGGCGTTCTTCAAGAGCGCCTCAACGCCTTTGTTCAAGCGGTCAACAATGCCTTCTTTCCAACCGACGAGGTTGCTCATGTCAAGTTCAGCCGGTCCGGGGATGGAGATGCCCATGTGGCCGTCCTTGCTGGCGTGCTTGGCCAGGTTGTGGAAGGTGTGGGCAGCGTGAATGAGGGCTTTGCTGGGAATGCAGCCGCGAATCAAACAGGTACCGCCAGCTCGCTCGCCTTCAACGATGATGGTCTTCAGGCCGAGTTGAGCGGCACGGATGGCAGCGACGTAGCCACCGGGGCCTGCGCCGATGACGAGAACTTGGCATTGCTTTGTCTTCATTGCTTGCACCTCACATGAAAATGGTGGCAGGGTGCTCGAGGTAGGACTTCACCAACTGAACCAAACTGGCACCGTCGTGGCCGTCGACCACTCGGTGGTCCCACGACGAGGAGAGGTTCATGATGCGACGAACCACAACATGACCGTCCTTCACCACGGCTCGGTCTTTGGCGTTGTGAACGCCGAGGATGCCGACTTCGGGCTTGTTGATGATGGGGGTCGCACCGAGACCGCCAAGACGACCGAGGCTTGTGATGGTAAAGGTGGAGCCGGTCAAGTCGTCCACGCCGGCCTTGCCGTCGCGGGTGGCTTGGGTGACACGACCCATTTCGGCAGCGGACTGCCAGATGTCCATGGCTTCCACGTGCTTGACCACCGGGACGTAGAGGCCGCGGTCGGTTTGGGTGGCAATGCCGAGGTTGATGGCTTCGTGGCGGGTGACCACGCCAGCCTCGTCATCGTACAGAGCGTTGCACTCGGGTCGCTGAGCGAGCGCCTTCACGAGGGCTTGCATGATGAACGGCAGGTAGGTCAACTTGGGCGCACCCTCGGGGCGAGTCGCGTTGAGGTGTTGGCGCAGGGATTCGAGTTCGGTCACGTCGACCTCTTCGAAGTAGGAGAAGTGAGGGATGGTGCTGTAGGACGACATCATGCCGTCTGCAATCTTGCGTCGCAGGCCGATGACCTTGATGTCCTCGGTGCCGTTTCGGGCCACCTTGGCCACGCCACCCATGGGCATCGATGGAGTTGCTGAAGCAGCGCCACCGGCGATGTGTCGGTCGAGGTCAGCGTGGCTGATGCGTCCTGCTGGGCCGGAGCCGGCGACCAATTGGAGATCGATGTTGGCAGCACGGGCTCGCTGACGAACAGCCGGCGAGGCGAGGGCCTTGGTGCCGGCGGCACGGGCCACCGGTGCGGCGGCAGCGGGAGCAGCGGGAGCTGGCGCTGGTGCGGGCTCAGGCGCCTTTTCTTCCACAACAGGCTCAACCTTCTCCTCCACGGCGGGAGCATCCTCGGCCACGGGTTCAGAGGCTTCCGAAGCGTTGCCTTCGCCGTCAACGTCGAACACGATGCAGACGCCACCGACGGGCAGAATGTCGCCGGCTTCACCGACGATGCTGGCCACGGTGCCGTCGCAGGGTGCAGGGATTTCCACGGTCGCTTTGTCGGTCATCACGGAGAGAATCGGGTCGTCTTCCTTGACGGTATCACCAACGGCAACCATCCATTCAACGATCTCACCTTCAACGACACCTTCACCGATGTCGGGCAGCTTAAACTCAAATTTTCCCATGTTCATTCCTCCTGTGTTCTTTGTATGGCTTCTGCGATGCGAGATGGACTGGGCAAGTAATCCCATTCGGTGGTGTGCGGGAAGGGCGTGTCCCAACCGGTGACCCGCTGAATGGGGGCTTCAAGGTGGTAGAAACAGCGCTCTTGGATGGAGGCGCTCATCTCGGCACCGAATCCGCTGGTCTTGGGCGCCTCGTGGACGATGACGACCCGCCCCGTTTTCTTCACGGAGTTCACGACGGTGTCGCGGTCCCACGGAACGAGGGTTTGGAGGTCGATGAGTTCGCAATCCACGCCAGAATTCTTGATGGCTTGCTCACACACGTGAACCATGGCACCCCAAGCGATCACGGTGCAGGCTGAACCTTCTCGGACGATGTTGGCTTCTTCGAGGGGAATGGCGTAGTAGTCCTCCGGGACTTCGCCGTCGGGATGATTGTTCCACGTCGGCACGTTGTGCGGGTCGCCGTAGAATGGGCCACGGTAACACCGCTTGGGCTCGAAGAAAATGACCGGGTCGTTGGATTCGATGGCGCTGGTCAACAACCCCTTGGCGTTGCGAGGGTTGGAACAGTAGACCACCTTCAGGCCGGGGGTGTGGGTGAATTGCGATTCAGGGGATTGCGAGTGGTGGTGGCCGCCTTTGATGCCGCCGCCTGCGGGCGTGCGGAAGGTGACCGGCGTCGAGAATTCGCCACCGGAACGGTGTCGCAATTTGGCGATCTCGTTGACGATTTGGTCGTAGGCGGGGAAGATGTAGTCGGCAAACTGAATCTCAGCTACCGGGCGCAGACCGTTGAGCCCCATGCCCATGGCGATGGCGGCGATGCCACCCTCGGCCAGCGGTGAATCGAAGACGCGGTGGGGGCCAAACTTCTCCTGCAGGCCAGCCGTAACACGGAACACGCCGCCGAAGTAGCCGACGTCTTCGCCAAAAATGACGACGTTGGGGTCTCGCTCAAGTTGGTGAGCGAGGGCGGAGTTGAGGGCAGCAATCATGTTCATTTTCGCCATGTACTCACCTCACTTCCCGAGCTCCTCTCGCTGTTCTTGAATGTGCCAGGGCACGGTTTCGTAGACTTCGGTAAAGATGGTTGAGGCCGGTGGGTAGGGGCCAGAGGCCAAATCGCCGAATTCGCAGGCTTCTTTGTAGGCCGTCATGACATCGTTGTCGATTTTCTCGGCCAGTGCCTTGTCCTTCTCCTCGTCCCATTCGCCGATCTTCATCAGATGGTCTCGGAGTCGCTCGACGGGGTCGCCGCCGGGCCAGCATTCGAATTCGTTGCCCGGACGGTAGGCCGACGGGTCGTCGGAGGAGGAGTGAGCACCTGCGCGGTAGGTGTAGACCTCAATGTGTGTGGGGCCGAGCCCGGCCGAAGCACGCTCACGAGCCCACTTGGTCACGCTGTAGAGGGCAAGGAAGTCGTTGCCGTCGACGCGGAAGGACGGAATGTCGTAAGCAAGGCCACGTTCGGCAAAGGTGCGTCCGCCGGTGGCGAGAGAAACGTGCGTGGAAATGGCCCATTGGTTGTTCACCACATTCAGGATGACAGGCGGCTTGAAGGTTGAAGCGAAATTGAGGGCGTAGTGATAGTCACCTTGAGCGGACGTTCCATCGCCAAGCCACGAAATGCACACTTCATCATCGCCCTTGTAGGCGCTGGCCATGGCAACGCCGACGGCCTGGGAAAATTGCGTACCCACCGGGGAGGAAATGGAGATGAATCGGCCTTCTCGCCAAGTGTAGTGGACCGGCATTTGGCGCCCGCGAACGTTGTCTTCGGTGTTGCCAATGCAGTGGCAAATCATGCTGACCATGTCGCGTCCACGGACGAACTGCGCACCGGGTTGGCGGTAGGAAGGAAACAACCAGTCCTGTTCCTCAAGCGCCATGGTTTGGGCAATGGCGACGGCTTCTTCGCCGAAGGAGCGCATGTAAAACGAGAGTTTGCCGGTCCGCTGCATTTTGATCATGCGGTCGTCAAAAATTCGAAGCCGCATCATGTACTCCAGTCCTTGGATGAGGGTGGCGGCATCGAGTTGAGGGTCCCAATCGCCGATGGCTTCCCCTTCGTCGTTGAGCACACGAATCAATCCCTTGGCGTGAGGGGCCGTGTCTTCCGTGCTGCAGGTGGCCGGGTCGGGACGGTTCAAATCCCCCGGTTGCTCGACAAAGGCACCTCCGAAAGAGGGCTCATCTCCGGGGCGGAACGGGGCGACACCGATGGTGTATGGCGAGGTGGTAACCGTGCTTCGCTCCGTCATCGTTTCACCTCAGGGCTCGTCCGTCTTAAGTGGTGTCGGTGCGGGTGTCTTGGCCTGTGCCACCCGGACGTAGGCGCCGAGCATGGTCTCGGCGTTGTTGGGGTCGCGTGTTTTTCGGACCAAAAGGCCGGCTTTGTAGGAGGAGCGAACGAGCGGGCCGCTGGCTACGCCTGCGAAGCCGAGGTCCATGGCGGTTTGTGCCCATTCGTCGTAGCGTTCCGGTTCGGGAAAGCGGTCAACAGCGAGGTGTTTCTTGGAGGGGGCGAGGTACTGGCCGATGGTGACCAAATCCACGCCAGCCTCGCGCAGAAGCCCAAGCGCTTCGTCAATTTCCTCGTCGGTTTCACCGACGCCCACCATCAACGAGGATTTTGTGATGATGTCGGGGCGGAGTTTCTTGGCTTCCCGGAGGATGGAAATCGATTGAGCGAAGGAAGCCCGTGCATCCCTGACCGTGGCGTCAAGGCGGGGGACGCATTCGACGTTGTGAGCAAACACTGACAAAGGACTCTGCTCGAGCAGATGGGCCAAGGCGTCGAGGTCGCCTGCGAGGTCGGAACAGAGCAGTTCGAGGGTGACCTCAGGGCTGGTTTGAGCGACGGCGTCGATGCACTGCTTGTAGTGGTCGGCGCCGCTGTCGGGAAGGTCGTCGCGGTTGACCACCGTGATGACGGCATGGCGCAGGTTCATCGACGCCACGGCTTGGGCGAGGTGGGACGGCTCTTCCGGGTCAAGGGGTGGCGGACGCTTGATGGTGCCCACAGCGCAAAATCGGCAACCCCGGGTGCATTCCTGGCCAGCGATCATGAAGGTCGCATCGCCGCTGGCCCAGCATTCGTGGATGTTGGGGCAACGAGCCTCTTCGCAGACGGTGTGGAGCATGTTGTCCTTCACGGCGGCTTTCGTGCTGTTGAACACCGCTTGTTGAGCACCGCTTGGCAGGCTGGTCCGGAACCATTCTGGCAGGCGGCGTTTTGGTGCAGGCGCCGGGCTTGAGGCGGCCATGGGAAGTTGTTTGCCGGTCATGGTCCTCCCCTTGCAGACCTTCGCAGTTGGTGGATGTCAAAAAGGTGTGTGGGTGGCGTGATTGCCAAGCTAAGCCATGACCGCCATACGAGGCTTCATGAATTGGTCGGCGCTGGTCGGGCTGTGAAGGAACGCGTGGTGCTCATCACCGGGGCTGGTCAGCGGCTGGGAGCTGCCACCGCCGCCCGATTGATGGACGAGGGCATCCACGTGCTGGTCCATGTTCGTTCCTCGGTCGATGCAGCCAAGCAACTCATCGAGGATGCTACGCAGCGAAACGGTGAGGTTCGGGGCACCATCGTGCAGGGCGACCTGACGGTTGACGCAGAGGTTGACGCCCTCATCGCCAGCGTCAAAGCCCACCCCTTGGTCAAGGCCAACGGCTTGTTCGGTTTGGTTCACAATGCCTCGTTCTATAGCCAGGCAGCGTTTGAAGAAGTGACCTTGGAAACCTTCCGTTCGCTCAATCGCTTGCACATGGAGGCGCCCTTCGTGTTGACCCAGTCGTTGCTCACTGACGTGGAGCAAGGTGGCGGCTCGGTGGTCGCCATCGTCGACACGTCGTGGGGGCGGGCTTGGGAGGGATTAGCCCACTACACGGCCAGCAAGGCCGGCCTTCGGCAACTCATGCTCAACCTCGCCGGTGAGCTGGCCGGTCGGGTTCGTGTCAACTGTTTGGCTCCCGGTGCCATCATGGCGGCTGAATGGGAGGCTGAACACTTCGCCAGCGTGCTCGAAAAGGTTCCCCTCGGTCGGTCGGGTGCAGCCGACGACATTGCGTCCGGCGTACACTTCCTCTTGACCAACGGCACCATCACGGGCAACGTCCTCCACGTCGATGGCGGCTGGACCCTGAACGAGTGAAGAGATGCTTTGAAGTGGGTCAGCGAAGCGTGTTTGCTCCACGCAGGGGTGGCTGAGTTGGTCAAAGGCGCCGGGCTTAAGATCCGGTCTCGTATGAGTTCGTGGGTTCGGATCCCACCCCCTGCACCAGATTCGCAAGGCTGAGCGCAAGGCAGGATGGGATGTTTGTCGCACAAACCATACAAAACCGTTTAACACCCCCTGCACCACGGCGATACGGTGGACTTGATGCTGTTCAGGCAATCCGAATCGGGCAACCGCACGGTCGCACTTGCACTTGTGACCCTTTTCATCTTCTCCATTCTCGGTGCCATGGCCCCTGCTTCGCCGCTCAGTTCATCGGTTGAAGCCCTTGAAGATGTCCGTGTTGTGGCTCCTGTCTCTGTCCCGGAGCAGACTTACGAACTCTACCTTGATGCCGCCACCTCCGAAACGGGCGGACAAGGGTCCATTACCACCATCGAGCCCAACGGCGGGCAAGAAGAGGGCAGCGCCATTGACGGCTTGGAGTTCCGCAGCGCCGAAATGATCAGCGATCTCTACATCAACGGAAGCGGTGCTTCCAACACGGCCCGTCTCTCTGCCTACATCCAATTCCGTGGCGCTGAGGGCTCCACCGCCGACGTCACCTTTTCCCTCAAATCCGGTGATACGCAAATCACGTCCGAAAACCGACAACTGGAGGACCCCTGCTCGCCCAATCCACTGGGTGGTGGCTGCTCGTGGAGTGTTATCGAAGTGGAGTTTGATGTCGGCGCCAACGGTTTCATGGTGGCCAAAGGGAAGCAACTCAAAATCCGCATTGACGCTCAGGCCACGTGCGAAGGCAACACCGGCGGCTTCGGTCAGTCCGACTGTGCGGTGGACATCGCCTTTGGAAAGATGGAAAGTTCCGGTGGGTATTCCCGTCTCCAAATCATGACCAATGCCCTCTCGGGCTCCAGCGTCCGTGTCCACAGCTGCAACGAAGTCTACGGCTGCAACTGGAACGATGCACAGAAATTCGAATGGTCGCCCAACCACCGACCTTCTTTCCGAGAGATGCAATTCTCGGTTGAAGTACGGGACGCCTTTGGCCGAGAGGACATCGAAGAAGTCAACCTGGTGATGGACACACCTAACGGAGCCAACGCCGTGTTTGAGAAGAACTTCGATGATGATGACTTCAAACTCGACAACAACGGTTTGGTGGGCAACTTCACCTACACGTACGAGGCGGGCATCGCTGCAGGGGATTACCCCGTTCGCCTCGAAGTGGAGGACGTGCAGGGCCACTCGGTGATTTTTGAGCACCCTGGCATCACCATGCTTGAGAACGACATCTACCTCTCGTTGCCGTCCAACCAGCCCGATACGGTCTTGTTCGCACCCGGTGCCGTGGTTCAGGTGGAATTCCTCGTGGAGCACACGGGGTCATCTTCCAGCAGCATCGACGTGGTGTTCGACCTCGAAACCAACCTTCCATCAACGTGGTCCGACCCGCAATGGAGCGCTCCAAGCAGCACCTACACCCTCAACGGCGGCGGCTCCTCGGTCATACCGGAACTGCAACTTGAGGTGCCGGAAGGGAACTTGGACAGTGCGCCAGATTCGCTCGAAATTGAGGCCCGTGTCTATGCCGTCAACAGCCAGGGGCAGGACGAGGAAGTGGCCATTCGTACCATCACCCTCGACTTCGAGGAAGTTGACGTCTTTGCACCGCCTCGCCTCTTTGTCTACGAAGACGACGAACATCAGAAGCAGATCGCCGACTCCACACGCCCAGAAGCCTACGATGAGACCTTGTCTCACTATGTTGATGCCGACGAGGTGGGCGATTTCTACCTCGATGTGTTCAACACGGGCTTCCAGACCGACTCGTTCAAGATCCGCGTGCTCGAACAACCCGACGACTGGCAGTACCGATTTTATGACAACGATACGGGGCTTGAACTCACGGAGGAAGGCATCTACTCGCTGACGCCCGACATCGGCTCCACGCAAATCCTGACCATCCGCATGGAAGTGTATCCACCAGCCGACCGAGACGGCGTTGACATTGGCTTGTTCCAGCTATCCGTCTCGAGCAAAGAGGATTCAGAACTCCGCACGGACGTTTCCTTCACCGTTCACCGAACCTTTGGCATTTTGGTTGAGGTCATCTCGGACAGCGACGGGACCGGCGAAGACAATCCTTTGGGCCAAGTTGGTCCGGTGACAGGCGACGCCACGGTGTTCTTTAACCTCAGAATCACCGACTCCAGCGACACCGGTTCGGGCTCAACGACGTGGAAGATTGTTAACCCCCGGGATGTTGAGCAAAACGCCGACAACAACCCGAAATACACTGCATGGGACTACACCATTTCCAACGGCAGTAACGCCAACCTCGTGGCGGTGAATCTGGCGCCCGACGAGTACATCGACATGAAACTCGAAATCACCCTTCGTGGGCAGGTTGAGGCCGGTGAGCACACGGTTTACACCCGCATCATTGAGGAAGGCGTGGAAATCGACGACGCTCGATACTTCGACCTTCCCGTGAAGGTTGTCATCCGCGAAGAGGTCATTCCACAACGCCTGGAAATCACGGACAAGACGGAGAAGTCTCGCTTCTCGCCCAGCGAGGAGAAGAACCTCGAGTACCGCATCAGCAATCAAAACAACATCCCCCTTGACGTCGTGATTCGCCTCGACCAGCCCGACGGCTGGGACGGCGCCATTCGGGCCACATCGAGTCAACTCGGCAGCGATTTCCTGATCATCAACCTCCCTGCCTACTCCTCCAAAGATTTCAGCGTCACCATGATCGCCCCTGACGACCTAAAAGACAGCGAGGAAGTGGTGTTCGAATTCCGGGTCACGCCCATGAACAACGAGACCCCCTTCGCTGATGAGTATGTTCAGCAGTTCTCCTTCCCCTACATGACGGAGTGCAGCGGTGCTGCTTGCCTCTTCCAGGAACTCATCAACCCGGAGCCACAGACCATTGCCTTCTATGTGCTCATCGTGGCTTTGCTCTTCTATGCCCGGGGTCGAAGTGGTCGCGCACCAGCCGACTACGACAAGGATGATTTCCCTGAGCTCGGGGGTGAAACGGTGGCGTACGATGAATCTGAAGAGGACGATGATTTGCCCGCCCCGGTTCTCGCTCAAGACGAGGAGGACGACGACCTTGAACTCCTCGAAGAACTCGACGATTTGTGATACGGAAACCATCGCCCCCTGGCCTGTTGTTGGCCATCCAAGTTGAGCGTTGTATGAACAGCGTACCATTTCCCTTATGAGGCATCAGACGCACCCAGCAGCGTGAGACCCATGCTGACAGGCTCGAATTCCACGACGGCCGCGATTCGACCAGCACTTGCAGAGCGCAAAAAGGCCCTCAAATCGCTGATGCTCACCATGCTGATGGTGACGTCAACGCTGGCTGCGATTCAGTACACGGCCGTGGACGTTCAGGCGGCTTCCGACCAGGACGGTGACGGCCTGACCTATGGTCTGGAGTACCTCATGAACACTCAACCCAACGACCCCGACTCCGACAACGACGGCCTGCCTGACGGCTGGGAGTGGAAATACGGACTCGATCCGTTGTCCTCGAACGGCATGGACGGCGCCGTGGCCGACCCTGACGGTGACGGGATGTCCAACCTTCAGGAGTACCTCTACCTCCAGCCCTCCGGCTGGGACAACACCAACACCGCCTCCGTGCTTGACAACGGCGTGTGGTGGAACGGCACCATTCCCGTGAACGACTGGAACGAGGAAGACGCCATGCAGTTCAATCAACCCGCCTGCGGTGCCTCTGGCTCTGACGGTACCGGTTCAATCATCCTCTGCGATGAGGACCCTGTTGGCAACATCTGCACCAACGGCTTTGACGATGACAAGGACGGCTTCGTCGACGCAGCCGACTCGGACAATGACGGCGATGCTGACTGTGCCTCCGACGATGACGACGGGGACGGCGACATTGACGAAGATCCCGCCGGTTGGGACACCGACGGCGACGGCATGCCCGACGGTTGGGAAGCTGCCAACGGCCTCAATGCAACCTCACCCTCCAACGCCGACGGCCCCAACGGTGACCCCGACGGCGACGGCCTCAACAACCTCCTCGAATATGTCAACCCGACCTGGACCACGATGTGCGGTTCCTCGCCTTGTTTCCGAAACGGTCCCGACGGCATCGTCACCGAAACCACCTCGCCGTGCGACCCTGTCCAAGGCATCGGGCCCGGTGGATGCGCCACCTACACCGCCGAAGTTGACGGCATTACCTCAACCGATCCCCAGCGAGCGGACACCGACGGCGACGGCCTCAATGACTCCTACGAAGCCCTGACACTGCTGACCGACCCGACCTCGTCGGACACCGACAGCGACGGCATCAGCGACGGTGTGGAAGTGAACGGTGCTTACGGCAACCCTGCTCAAGCCAGCGACCCACGAAACAACAACACCGACGGCGACGCTTTCGACGACGGTGAGGAAGATACCAACTTCAACGGCGTGCTGGATGCCGGTGAAACCGACCCCACTCGCCGTGAGGATTCCGGAGACGAGGACCAGGATGGGATTCAGAACTGGGAAGAGAACCTGACGTGCACCTTGTGGAACGTGGCCGATACGGACTTCGGTGGCATCAACGACGGGCAGGAGCGGAACATCAGCCACGGAACCGATCCCTGTGATTCCCTGGTGAATTTTGAAACCACCTTCGTTCAATTGCTCCCTGGTAGTCGCCTCGAGGTTGGTAACGGCTCTGGTTTCAATCCAGGAGGCGGCACGGGATGGTACAACGTATCAGGGACATGGGAATCCTTCGCCTATGCTACGGTGGTGAACAACGTCCTCCAGGGCGTTTCCAACACACCATCGGGAACAGCGACGGATGTGGCAAACCGCAACGGTTCATTCTGCCACACCGACGCCGTGAACGCCGGGACCATCACAACCACGCAGAATTACTGCGATGACGATTACGAGGACACGGATGGCGACGGTTTAGCCGACTGGCAAGAGTTGTTGGGCACCTTCGGATGGTTCTCCAACCCGAGCATCGCTGACAGCGACGCCGACGGGGTCAACGACTTCGACGAGATTCAAGACAACACCGACCCCAACGAACCGTGCACCAACCTGCTCGATGATGACGGGGACGGTTTGAACAATTACTTTGAGAACACAACAGGGTGCGACCTGATTTACATTGGCATCACCAACGGCTCACAGGACGTCTGGGTCACCACCTCAACGGCTTACGATACCGACCAGGGCGGTGTGGACGACCGCAGCGAATACTTTGACGGCACCAACCCGGAGAACGATCCCTCTGATGACATTCAACCCGACGACTTTGACGGTGACGGCATTCCCGATGCTGTGGAAAACCAAACCGGTACCGACTGGACCAACCCCGACACCGACGGCGGCGGCATGCTCGATGGGCTGGAATGCCCCGACATCTTCTGGTTCGTGAATTGTGCCGGTGCACCCTTTGACCCGTTCGACCCCACCGACGACATCATGTCGACGGGCATCGTGTTCTACGCCAACAACACTTCCGGGACGGTTGACCTCGACCTTGACCACCGCTGGCGCACCATCACCAACGACTTCTACACCGGGACCACGTACGCTCACCTCGAGAGCGTCCATCCCGCTGCGACGCTCACCGTCCCCGTGAGTAACCTCACGCACTTGGCCCCGCTTTCCTTTGCCAATTCCACGGTGGAATGGAACGTTCAATTCACCCAGCCGTTGACCTCAGGTCAGGTGCCTGCACCTTCGTGGTACTCCAACGTCTCGTTCTACTTTGAACCGACAGCCAACCTTTCGCGAACCAACGACACCCACATCCTGAACCTCGTTGACGGCTCGGTCGACCAAGTCGTCTACCAGCAACCCGAGTATTACTTTGATTGGGCAACGTTGGCTTCCACCACCGTGCCCGGTCAAGGTTTCCCCTACGAACTGCTGGTTGACCCTCAGTTCACCGATTCATCCTCCGAATATTCCTACGTGAGGAACATCACCTTCGGCGTCATCAGCGACTCGGGGGCCACCGATGCCTACAGCACGGCGTTGGCGCTTGAAGATTTCATCATCAACGGGAACAGCACCACAGAGTTCAAGCGAAATTTCAACGGCTCAGGCACCAGCAGTCCTGTTGACGTTACGCTCAACGTGCTGGAAGCGCTCAAGGAAGGGTCCTGCCGTGAATTCAACACGGCCTTCGTGACGATGGCTCGGCTGGCAGGTTTGCCCGCTCGCCAGGTCACCGGCTACATTGGAGGTACGTGGACGGGTGATGGCTACGCTGTCTACTCCACCGATGCTGCGACTTGGTCTGAGGTTCGCCTTCAACAAAACAGCGCCAACGGCAACACAGACCTTGGTTGGATTCCCTTTGACCCCTGCCCACCCGCTGAAGAGGTCGAAATCGTCAATCAAACCATTTCCACGATGACGGTGGCACGTGATGGGACGGACACCATCACCGTCACTGGGCAACTTCGCTACGTGGCCAACGGGACGCCCATTCAAGACATTCGTGTCTTTTCTTACTTGACGCCCGCAGCTGACGCCGAGTTCGTTCCCGGGGCTGGCGCTACCCAAGAAATCCTCCTCGATGAAAACATCACGGACGCCAACGGAACCTTCACGCTCACGGGCTTCCCCAGCGCGCCTGCTGCTCCAGGCATGCACAACATCGTCATCGAACATCGTCAGTCTGGCTATGTCTCTCATGACGGGGTCATCTTCGACGGATTCGTCAACCTGACCGAGAACGCCACGCTCAACCACACCGCACCGCTTGCCATCAACGCACCCATTGCCGGTGCAGGTGCCACCACCGTGCTGGAAGGTCGTTTGGTGCTCGCCAACCAACCCGTTGACGAGATCTTCAACATGCCCAACCAAACGGTGTGGCTCTCCTACACCTCTTCGGTCGATGGCGCCCAGAATTTTTCGACGCAAACCGATGCCAGCGGTTCGTGGAGCATCACGCTCAACCTCAGTGAAGCGGAGCCTCGAGGAAATCTATCGGCCATCATGGGCTTCTCCGGGTGGCAGGACACCTCAGTCCCCGGGGCAACCCCGGCCACCTTCCATCTCAACCCAACCACGACCAGCATCGTTCTCAACGTCACCGATGCACCCAACTTGACGGCCACCATTGAGGGTCCATTGACCAACGGTAGCATTCTCCTGCTCAACGACACCGTATGGGTGAACGGCAGCGCCCTCTCGCTCGGCACCACGCCTGCGGCATTGGCCGGTGATTTGCAGCTGGCCATCCGGGCTAACGACTCGGGCGACGAATGGATGGAAGTGTTCAACCTGAGCGTCACCGGCACCTTCGCCATTCCGTTCCAACTTCCGACCAACCTGATGGTGGCGGCGGGTGAAATCGAGACCCGTCTCCGCTTCTTCCCCTCCACCTTGCCCGCCACGGACGACGCTGACCTCTCTTCAGGGGCACCGTATTTCCTGCGTGGCTTGTTGACGTTCCAAGTGCAAGAATCGGCTCAAGTCCGTGGACAGGATGCACTCCTGACCGTCCAAATCAACGATCACCGTGGGGTTGCTGCCGGTGCCGAGATCTTGGGCAACTATGATTTCAGTTTCGACGGCTCATGGTTCAACACCACGGTCGACCCGACGCTGGACCTGCTTGAAATCACCTTGCCGCTCGATGCTAATTTGCGCTCGGGTGACTACCCCATCGACATTGGATTCAACGGTTCCTCGTTCTACCAGCCTTCGACCGGCAACGGCTCCATCCGAGTGATGGCGGACATCGGTTGGAACCTCTCCATCGGGCAAGATTGGACGTACATGGGCAACTCAACCCGTCTCTTCGGCGATGTCTTTGACTCCGTTTACCTCACGCCCGTGGTCAACAACACGACCCTCATCACGGTCTCGCTGTTCACTGAACAGGGCCCCATTGACGTGGCACAGTCTACGCTGAACAACTCCACGGGCGCCTTTGACATCCCCATCGTGATGCCAACCAACCTCCGCTCCGATGCGTACGAGTTTGTCGTTGACTTTGACTTCCTCACGCAGGCACCACCCGGCGGTGCCTACTACGCCTTCGTTGATTCGGCGGTGCCGCCCGCTCCAATGACGCTGATCTCGCAGTTGGGTGGCATCATCACCGAAGTGGTGGTTGAGGCAGAACGTCCGGCTTACATCGTTGAAATGAACGACACGGTGTCCTTCAACGCAAAGATCACCGATGTGGCTGACAACTCCAACATCAGTGGCGCTTCCGTGGATTACATTTGGGACTACGGCAACACCAACCAGAGCCTTGGTGTTTCGACCACCGACAGTGAAGGCAACGCCACGTTTGCGTTCACGCCCTCCGGTATTGCACCAGGGTTCTATGACATGGCCATCGTGGTTCAGGACGATCTCTCTGCAGCCCTTGCTGCCGGCAATGCCCGTCGCTATGGAAACGCCTCGGTGGTTAACGTCACCGTCCAGGTCGTGAGTAACATCAACCTCGTTTCTGTTCCAAGCACGGTCACCGCCGGTGTGCCGTTCAACGTGATCGGTCAGGTTGAGGATGGAGAAAACGCTAGCCGGACCTTGATTTCCGCCGTGCGCCTCAATGTCTTCTGGTTGGAGAACCCTGAGGAATTGTTGCTGAGCAACTTTGCCACCACCAACAACGGCAGTTTCAACATGACCGTGCCAACCGACACCGCCGGTAACGGTACCACTCGAGGCCCACACACGCTGGTCATCACGGTGGTCAACGAATCCTCGCCGTTCTACTTGACCGCAACCGCCCAATCACCCGTTCAGGTGATGGGTGTCTCTCGCTTGGAAAATCTCCAACCGCTCAACGCCTTGGTCATCAACCGTGGAAACGACATCAACATGTCTGCGAAGCTGGTTGAAGCCTCGGACTTGTTCGCTCCGCTTTCGAACTACGAGGTGGGCTTGCAGTTCCACGAAACCTGGCTCGCTCCACAAACCACGGACGGTGAAGGCTTTGCGAACTTTACGTTCAGCGTGCCCTACGACCACCCACTGGGTCTCATCGTCGTTCAGATGGTGTTCAACGGCTCAACTGATCTTCTTTCAACGAGCGCCAACCTGACGAGCATCACCGTGCGGTCGTTGACGTTCTTGGTGGTGGACCCCATCATCGCCAACCCCGTGGCAGGTACCTCCTTCAACATCAGCGGACAAATCGTCTCCGACAACGACTCAGGTTTGGTAATTCGGGATGGCAGTGTGCTTCCCAACGCCAACGTCTTGTTCTCCATCAACGGGCAACCCTCCGGCTTCACCGCTACCGGCGGTGCCATTGGTGTCGATGGCTACTGGAACGCTACCATCCGCTTGAGCGAAACCTTTGCCGCTGGAAGCCACCTGATGGAAGCCACCTACATTCCAAACGTCAACTATTACGTCGGTTCTCAGAACAACTCCTCCTTTGATTCACGAGGATTCTCGGTGATGAATTTCATCGTGCCGACCCTCGACGGCATTGGCCAACCCTCCCTCAACGACCGTACGGAGCGCGGCACGCAAGTGGACTTCACCGTGCTCCTGCGGGACAATCAGGGCTTGCCACTGGCCAATCAGAGCGTCGTCGTGTCGTTGACCTCAACCATGGGCGACACCTCGCCGGTGCAAATCACCGTCTTGACGGCTGCCAACGGCACCGCTTGGGGTAACCTCACCGTGCCTGCGGCCTATGACGTCGGTCCAACCGGCATCCACGCAGATTACGCAGGCATTGCTGGCACGACGGGAATCATCGGCACGAACGCCACGTCGCAGTTCGTGGTTCTAGCGCAAACTGCGGTCCAAATCGTCGAAGCACCAACGGTTCTGGTGGCCGGCGACACGCTCGTGGTCAACGGCACGCTCCTCGATGACCTTGGTATGGTCCTCAAGCGGAACGGCGAAAATGCCACCGCCATCGTGCACCTCCTCATCGATGGTGTGCCTGTGGCCAGCGTTGAAACCGACAACATGACCGGTGCCTACACCCTCGCCTACACCCTCCCCGAAGACACGGCGGCCGGCCCGCACGTCATCGGTGTGGAGTTCCGTGGTGGACGAGAATGGGTGGACCCGGTCGGCTACGGTGATACCAACAATCCCGAGTACTACATGCCAAGCTCTGCCACGGTTGATTTCAACGTCAGCGTCCCAACCAAGATTCTCCTCTTAACGGCCACCGGCGACGCCGACCGTGAAACGACGATGACCATCCAGGGACGTCTGCTCGACGTGGTGGACAACCCGCTGCCCAACATGACCATCGAGATTTGGCTGGGTGGTCAGTGGCTCACCAACACGACCACCGACGAAATCGGAGAGTTTAGCGCCGTCCATCCGGTGCCCGCCGACGCTCCACTTGGTCCAGTCGCCCTCGAGACTCGCTTCACGGGAACGGTGGCTTACCTCCCGAGCAATGCCACTGGCCTCTGGGAAATCTTCAGTCCAGTCCTCGTAACCGTCGACATTAGTTCGCCCGTCGCCGTCAATGAAACCGTGACGATCACCGGCTCCGTGGTTGACAACCAACTGATGGGCATTGCTAACCACGAAGTCCAACTGGTGGTGGAAGGCATCGTCATCAACACCTTGTCCACTGACAACGACGGTGACTTCACCTTCCAGTGGGTTGTCCCCGACATCTTTGACTTTGGCAACCGAACGTTGGTGGCCGAGGTAGCACCACAAGGCTACTACCGAAGCGGCGAAGGCAACGTCTCCTTCTTCCTGTCCCATCGTTCATGGGTGACCCTCCTCTTCGATGATGGCATTGACGCCACTCGTGGGGACACGTGGGAACTTAGCGGTCGTCTTTACGACTTTGACACGGTTGACCGTGACGGTCTGGTCGGCTTCGAATTGTTGGTGCAACTTGACGGGAACACCCTGTTCACGACCACGACAGGTGCCGACGGTGCTTGGAGTGCGACGGTTCCCGCCACGATGGACCTCACCCGTGGGGACCACACCATCGCCGTGGTCTTTGAAGGGACACAGGCGCATTTGCCTGCCGAGGCAGAGAACAGCGTGAGGGTGTGGGCCGACCTCCTGATTCAGGTCGATTCTGCCACTCGGTCATCGGTCGTAACGCGCTCCGATGGCGTGTTCGACCCCATCTTTTACTCCGGCTCCGTGCAAGAGGTCGGTGGTTCGGGCGAGATCTTCGAGAACCTCCTCCTGTCCATCGGCAACGGCTCGGATTGCGAAAACGGACGTGAGGGCGCACGCTGTTTCCCTACAAGCACCGTTTCGTGGTCCAACGGCAACTTCTCGCTCGAAGCCACGGCGCCATACTGGCTTGAGGTTGGCTCGCAGTATTTCTCCCTCGATGTTGCGCGCAATGATACGCTCTACCTGAACGCCGCCAGCATCAGTCAGATCGTCTTCGTTCAGGTCGATGCCGTCATCACGGTGGACTTGCTCGACATTGTTGAAGACGAGCAGGAGGAAGTCGGTGGCTCCCTCACCGTCATTGCAGAGGACACCCAAGCCGGTCTCCCTGGCATTGACATCGTGGTTTACCTGTACGACGCCAACCAGTCGCAACTCGCCAACCGTGGTGCGCAAACCGATGAGAACGGGCGTGCTACCTTCATCTTTGAAGCCGATCCGCCGTACGGTGATGCCGATGTTTGGGGTCAACTCACGATGGACATCATCGTCAATGATCCACGATTGTCCGACCAGAGCATCCAGGCCTTTGAGACGCTCCGTAGCGAAGGTTTCGCACCGCAATACGACTTCGCAGAAGAACAAGCGGAGACGCCTTGGTGGTCCTACCTGTTGGTGTTGGTGCTTGCAGCCCTGGTCGCCGGTGGTGTCGTGATGTACCGCCGGAAGAAGGTCGCCGATGACCTGCTCAAGGACGCTGCAGAGGTCTTTGCCTACACCGCCGAACTCCTCGCTGCTGGCGATGCCATCCGTGAAGCCATCTTCACTTGCTACCAGGACTTGTGCGGTCTGTTGCAGCAGCGAGGCTTCTTGCGTCGAGATTTCGAGACCGTCCGTGAATTCGAATTCGCCATCCGACAAGCCCTTCAAGGCGTTTCAGAGGATGCTTTGACGGCCTTGGACAACACGTTCGAAATGGCTCGCTACAGTCGTGAAGAGATGGGCGCTCAGCATCAGGATGTGGCGTTGCAAGCCCTCAACCGCATGGCGGGTGAAATCGCTCAGATGCAGGCCATCCCACAGCGCTGACGCGCTCCGTTAAGCAAAAGATGGGGCGGATACCGTCCTTGTCACCAGCGTTTCGCTTCACCAGCGAAGGGTGAGACGGCCGTGGCTGTAGTTCGCAGCCAGCGTTGATGCGGCCTCGGTTGGGAGTGGCAGTTCACGGGTCAGGTTTGGGCCTTCGCTGTCCTCGATGTCAAGGCGAACCAAGGTGGCTTCCTCCGTTTCTTTCACATGAAGTTGAATGGCGGTTTCGTTGGTTCCCAGGAGTGGAATCGTCAGGCCATCGGGGTTCATTCGCCCGTTGATGCCCTCAACCACCCACGCAAGAGCACGCTCGGGGAGGTGCTCCGCCAAGCCGCTTTCCGGCAACATGCCGGCTGTCACGAGCACTTCTGCGTGGCGCTGACGGACATCCATGAGGTGGTCGTTGGACGTCTCAAAGTGGGCTTGAAGGCTGGCAGCATCCGTTTCAAGGCCTTCGGGAACGGCCGGCTCCAGGACCTCGTGGTCCATGTTTTCCGTGGTCAAGTCCAACGGTTTCCATTCGTCCATGCCGTTTTGGACCCGCCGAGCCCACATGAACCTTCGGACGTGATTCAATCGGACTCGAGGGTGCGGTCGGGGTGGACTTTGGCGAAAAAGCGGCGAGCGAAGCGGTGGGTGGAGTCATGATCGCTCGAGTCGTTCATGCGCAAATCTTGAGGAAAGCAGCCGGCGTAGGTTCGGTCGGTCACACGTCGGTCAAGCAGCAAAATGAGGGCTCGGTCCCCAATGGAGCGGATGGGACGCCCCATGGCCTGAAGAATGGCGTTGACGGCCGGCTGAGAGACCGTGTAGCGCCACGCAAGGTTGCGTCCAAATCGGTCCTCGGCGTAGGTCTTGAGGGATTTCGAGAGGACCGAGGGTGGCGAGTTCGGGATGCCGATGCAGGCCACGGCGTCCAAGGCCCCGCTGTGATAGTCCACGCCCTCCGAAAGGCGAGCGCCAAACACACCGGCAAGCAGGATTTTGCGCCCGTTTCGCCTCTCCTCGAGCAGCGTGTCCACCACCTGGTCGAGGTCTTGCTTGGTCCACTCTCGGCTTTCCGCCATGATACGTGCACCGGTGAAATACCCCTCCAACACCACTTCATTGAGCATCGCATAGGAGGGCGCAAAGACCGCCACATTGCCCGGCGAAGCATCGATGAGCGCTTGGATGTGGGCTCGGATGGCTTCGGTGTTTTGCGGGCTGCGCTCGGTGTACTTCGTGGTGACATTGTTGGCGACCAGCACGGGACGGCGCATGGCCGCAAACGGCGAGGGGTAAGCGACGGAGGTGGTCCTTGCAGAGGGTAGGGCGAGAATGTTGGCGTACATGCTCGGCGGGTACAGCGTACCTGACATCAAGAGAGCACCCGCAGATTGTTCGAACACCGGTTTAGAGACCAGCCCGGGGTCAAGCAAGTGGGTGGTGATGCGCCCGTCTTTGCCCTTGGTGTCGTAGATCATTGTCAAGGCCGGAGTTGAGCCAAATTTGAGCAGGCAGTCCAGGATTTCGGCCACTTTGTGAGCGTTGGGTTCCATCGGATTGCCATCGTCACCTGCCTCCATGTCCACGTCCACGCTGGAGAGGATGTCCCTCAGTTGGTGAATTCGAACCGCAACATCGACCTCGGGATGGTTGGACGACGTAGCCTCTAGTTGCTGTTGTCCAGCCTTCCCCTCCACCACATCGCAGGCCCGATGGAACACATTCAGCACATCGTCGGTTTTGACTTCGGCTTCCTCGTCGCTTCCCGTCAGACCTCGCATGTAGCTGCCGAAGAGTGCATCAAACCCAGCACGAGAGGCCTTCAAGACATCAAACGCCCAAGCAGCAAGGCCGTGGGTGATGGACAGGGCTTCACCACCAGGTGCTTTCATGGCTTGAGCGAGGACGCCGGCGTACTCCTCAAGTTCGATTTGCGTGTTTCGTATCATGGTCCTTGTCAATCGCTTCTCAAGCGTCATTCGAATGCGGTCGGGCAGGTTGTGGGCTTCGTCAACGACGATGATGATGTCCTCGAGTGACAAATCCATCGCTTTGAGGCTGGATTCCCTGACGCCGTCGTCAAACAGGTGGTTGTAATCGCCCACGAAGACATCGGCGCCGCTGACCGCCTCTCGGGCCGCTTTCCAAGGACAGGTTTGAGCAGGTTCGCCGTGAACCGTGTGCGTTCGACTGATATCGACCAGTTCGTCAACGTGAAGCGGGCTGGCGAGAATCCGTTCCTTGAGGCCGGGTGCGGCCGTGATCCACGGTTTGCAGGAACGAGTTTTCCGGGCTTGGCTGCACAGCAAGGAAAACACGAGTGGCGATTCCTTGGCAAAGGGTTGGACGCACATCCCCGCTTGGCCAACCATGTCGACAAGGCGAACCGGCATCATGCCCGTTCGTCGCTGATTGATTCGGCGAACGGTGTCCACGACGATTCGGTGCTGGGTTTGTCGGGACGTCAAGAAAAACACGGTCTTCTTTTGTGAGGAACGTCCGGCCACCTCAAGGGCTGCCGCCAACGAAGCAGCTGTTTTTCCAATCCCAGTGGGTGCAGCCGCGAGGTGGAAGCCGCCTTCGTTGAGGGCCATGATGCCGTCTTCGATCATCTCCAATTGGCCCGGTCGTGGCGTGGCGTGAGCGAGGAAGGGGTAGGTGGACGAATCCACGTTTGCCTCTTGCTCGTTCATATCGTCCATCCTACGGCGACCCTCCTAAAGGATTGGGATGAAGGTCACAGGTTTGACCAGTGCTCGTCAATGTGCCCAGAAGTGTGGGGGCTGGGCACGGGGGAACCACCGCATCAACTGACGGGGGTGGAATCTGGGCCTCCCTGGCCGTCGTCCAGGGAAGCGTGTGGGGGTGTTTGGTTGTGGGAACCAAGGCCAAGGCGTGCACGACGGGCACGCTGATACAGCGAGACAAAGCTCTGCAGGACAGGCCGGTCCTGCGTCGCTCCAAGGGTGGCATCACCAAGGTTGTAGCCCGAGTTTTGCCAATTCATCCCATCCCCTCCAGTCTCTCACCAATTCATTCTTGGTATTCGCTGCGTCGCATCGTTGAAGCTCTGGACGCCTCCACAGCTTCTTCGAGTGTACTGTCAATCGGATCAATTTCTGCAACCGCCCGCTTGATGTAAAGGCTCAAGCCCTCTTGGGCCGCCTGTTCCGGCGTAACGCCGTTCAATTCGTAAAGGTGGGCGAGGCGGCGCTGGTCGGCACGCCCCAAGGGGATTCGAATGGACTTCATCCCCGTGAGAAGCGGCTGGTTGTGAAGGAATTCTTGGATGGCGAGTCGAACCACGTCGGAGCGGTTTCGGGCACCATCCATGCCAACACGAGCATCGAGCAGTGCGAGGTCCTCGTCGGTGATTCTGAGCGAAACGGCACTGGTGGGCTGGCTCATCCGGGTTCCTCCTGCAGGGTTAGACTGGAACAGGCAGTATATGAAGATAACTCATATGATGACAATATGTCTTTACCTGTAATACATCGTCATTTCGGGAAACGTCGCCACGATTGGAGAAGTTTCAAGGACGAGTCGCTGTCAACCGCCACCATGAGTCTCGTCCCCACTCGCGGCCTGTACCTCTACCTCGAAACCCTCCGTGTGGCGTTTGATGACGCCATCGTTACGGACGACGAAGCCCAAATCCTCCACATCTTGGCGCAAGCCTTGGGTGTGGCTCCTGCCGATACCGCAGAATGCAGAGCGGTGGTGGCCGGCGAGTCACCTTCACCTTTTGATGACGACACCGAATTTGGCGGCCACCACATGGGCGACGCCACCACGTACCAATCCGCCCTCATCGCTGCTCTGGACGACGACGTCATCAGCGAAGACGAGTGGGCCATGCTCGACCACTTGCGGCGCATCATCGGCCTTCAGGAAGATCAGCACGCCCTCATCGAGGAGTCCATTCGGGCGATGAGCGAGGTCGACGAAGAAGGTCAACGCCGCATTGAACGACTTGAACGCTACCTCACGGTGTGCACCTTTTGAGTCCGATTCTTGCAGCCTGAATCTTCGGTCACGGAGATGGAACAGGGGCAACCATTAGAAAGGGTCTGTGCAAGGGCGGCGCAACACACCTCTGGGTGTGAGAAGGTATGCCGATGAGCCCCAGTGACGCAATTTATGCAAAAGTCGTAGCCCGTGACCCCGACCAACCTGAATTCCACCAAGCGGTGAAAGAAGTTCTTGAATCGCTCGAGCCTGTGCTTGAGGCGAACCCAGAGTACATTTCGGTCGTTGAGCGCGTGGTTGAGCCCGAGCGCCTGATCCATTTCCGTGTGCCCTGGACCGACGATGCAGGCGAAGTCCACGTTAATCGTGGCTTCCGCATTCAGTTCAACGGAGCCATTGGCCCCTACAAAGGTGGACTCCGATTCCACCCCAGCGTGAACGCTTCCATCCTCAAGTTCCTTGCCTTCGAGCAGATTTTCAAGAATTCCTTGACCGGTCTTCCCATGGGTGGCGGCAAAGGTGGTTCGGACTTCAACCCCAAGGGCAAGTCCGATGCCGAAGTCATGCGCTTCTGCCAGTCCTTCATGATGGAACTTTGGCGCCACATCGGCCACGACTGCGACGTTCCAGCTGGCGACATCGGTGTCGGCGGCCGTGAGATTGGCTACATGTTTGGAATGTACAAGCGTCTGCAGAACGAGTTCCAAGCCGGTGTCCTGACCGGCAAGGGTCTCGCCTACGGCGGTTCGCTCATTCGACCGGAAGCCACGGGCTACGGTCTTGTGTACTTCGCTCGTGAGATGTTGGCCACCAAGGGCAAGTCCTTCGAGGGCGCCACCGTTTCCATCTCTGGCTCCGGCAACGTTGCCCAATTTGCCTGTGAGAAGGTCCTCGACCTCGGCGGCAAGCCGGTCACCTTCTCGGACTCGTCCGGGTTTATCCACGACCCCGATGGCATCGACCGTGAGAAGTTGGCTTGGGTCAAGGACCTCAAGAACAACCGACGTGGCCGAATCTCCGAGTACGCCAAGCAGTACCCTTCGGCCACCTTCACCGCTAGCGCCCCCGAGCCTGCTGTGAACGGCCTGTGGAACGTCAACGTTGACGTGGCCCTTCCATGCGCTACCCAGAACGAGCTCAACGGCGAAGAGGCCGAGATGCTCGTGGCCAACAACGTCATCGCCGTGGGCGAAGGTGCCAACATGCCTTGCACCCCCGAGGCTGTTGAGGTCTTCCAGAAGTCCGGCGTCCTGTTTGCACCTGGCAAGGCCAGCAACGCCGGTGGTGTCGCAACCTCCGGTCTTGAGATGTCGCAGAACTCCCTCCGTTTGTCCTGGACCCGTGAGGAAGTCGACAAGCGACTCGAGGACATCATGATCAACATTCACAAGAACGCTTTCGAGACGGCCAAGAAGTACGGCCGTGAAGGCGATTACGTGTTTGGTGCCAACGTGGCCGGCTTCCTCAAGGTCGCCGAAGCCATGATCGCCCAAGGCGTCGTTTGATTTGACCAGCGTCATTCCACGTCGCGCTGGCCTGCATTGAACAGGCCGGGCCATCGTTGTTTCAACCGGCGAAACAGCCAGCGTGAGAACACCATGGAACAGGCCAGAAAGATGAGCGATGTCCACCAAGGGGCCGCTTCACTGGTCGCCAGGCCGTAGGTAACGACGAGAATACCCATCCCGTAGACAGCACGAAAGGCCGAAAACACGAGCAAACCACGAACAACAGGGTTGTCCATCAACCGTCGTTCACGTTCGCTCAAGGCCGCGTGCCCCCGTTCAACCACGGAATTCCTGGAAGTACTGCTGCGTGTAGCGAACAGCGTCCTCGTGGGGATAACCTTGAGCGAGCAATCCGTTGTAATACTCTCGAGCAGGATCGGGTTGAGCCACGGCAGGCTGGGCGTTGAAGTCGGGCATGGCCACGGGAGCGCTGTAGCCTGGTTGGACCGTCGCTTGTGCAGCAGGTTGCGCAGCGAAGTTCGGCATACCGGCCGGGACGCCGTAGGCAGGGTCAGCTGCGAAGTTTGCGCCTGGGGGCGTTGTCCAATCCGTAGTGGCCTCCTTGCCACCTCGCCGACGCATGATCAAGCCGATCAGCACCAGGGCCAAGAGCAATCCAACGCCGCCACCGATGAGGGCGTTGGTCGATGCAAAGACGGTCTCGTCTTCCTTGGGCTCAAGAATCCAGCGCGTCGGGTCTTGCGGGTAAGCGTCCGCGCCTTCGGCAACGCCGTAATCTGGTGTTGGGTCGGAGTAATTGTCGCCGTCGGTGTCGACGCAACCGATGCGGTCAGCGGTTGAGGTGCCGTAGGCCAGCGGGCAGGCGTCGGCCCCTTGAGCCAAGGTCCATGTGTCCGTGGCGTCCGAGATGCCGTCGCCGTCGCTGTCTTCACAGCCTAATCGGTCAACGGTTGAGGTGCCTCTCACGGTCGGGCAGTCATCTGCACGGTCACCGGCTGGATTGTCGCCATAGAAGTCCTGGTCTTGGTCGGCCCATTGCGTGGGCTCGTTCGGGAAGGCATCGGCGCCCTGTTCGGGCAACCAGTTGGTGTTGGGGTCAGGGTCGGAGTAACCGTCGCCGTCCGTGTCTTCGCAGCCGAGCCGGTCGACGGTCGAGGTGCCCGCAACATCCGGGCACTGGTCAGCGTCCGTTCCCGAGGCGTTGTCGCCGTAGCCGTCGCCGTCCATGTCCGACCACTGCGTGGGGTCGTTGGGGAAGGCGTCTTGGAGGTTGTACCATCCGTCGCCGTCTTGGTCTGGGCATCCGATCAGACCGTTCTGCCACGACGTACCTTCTTGGGTTGGACAGGCGTCTTGGAGTACCACATCGGTTCGGTATTCGCCGGGCCACGAAGGGTTTCGGTCAGTCCATGTATCGTTGGCGTAATTGTCGCCGTAGCCGTCACCATCAAAGTCCGACCATTGGGTTGCATCATCGATGAAAGCATCGGCGCCAGATTCGGTGTCCCACATGCTGTCGGGGTCAGAGTATCCATCGCCATCCGTGTCCAAACAGCCGAGACGGTCCAGCGTTGAGGTGCCGGCAACGGTGGGGCAATCGTCGGGCGTGGTGCCTTCGCTGTTATCGCCGTAACCATCGCCGTCGGCATCCGACCACTGGGTTGGGTCTTCAGTGAAGGCATCGTCCACGTCGGCCCAGCCATCGCCGTCCATGTCGGGGCAGGCGTTCTTACCGCCGAGGGTTGAGTTGCCAAACTCGTTGGGACAGTCGTCAAAGTTGTTCGACCAGCCGTCGCCGTCATTGTCCAAGCATCCTTCCTCGCCGAGCGTTGAGTTTCCAATCACAGTCGGGCAGTCGTCACTCACGTCTTCGAATCCGTCGCCGTCGTCGTCAGTGTCCTCATCGGCATCGCGGCAACCGTCGCCGTCCACATCGGTGATTTCATCGGACACCCATGTCGGGCGTGGAGGCTGATAGCCGGAGCGAGGACACAAATCCACGCCGTTTTCGATGCCGTCGTTGTCCATGTCGGCGTCTTCAACATCGTCTTTGCAGCCGTCACGGTCCCAATCGGTCGAATTGGCCGGGTCATCGAAATTCTGCGTTGAGCCCCAGTTGGCAGCACCTCCGCGCGGGCATTCGTCAGGGGAATTGTCCGTGATACCGTCGTTGTCGTCGTCCGAATCACATTCATCGCCTTGCGAATCACCGTCGGTGTTGCCCTGAAGCGGGTTGGAGATGTTGGGGCAGTTGTCCGAAACGTCGGGAACGCCATCGTTGTCGGTGTCTGCTTTCATGGCCGGGTCGATCGCCCACACGAAGTTGTCCCATCCACCGGCGGTGGTGATGCTGGTGGTCCCCTTGGTGATGGTGTCGCTACCCTGTGGGCCAGTGTAGGAGCCAATGCCAGCTGCGATGTCACTGGCGTTGTAAGCCACATCCCAGCCGATATCAAGGGCGGCGCTGGACGTCACGTCAAGCCACGACCACCCACCCGTGCTGGTCAAACCACCGAGCATCATGTCGGCATCGATGGTAGAAATCCATCCGCTACTGGCGCCAGTGGTGGATTTGGTCCCGGCACTGAAGGTGCCGTCGAGGAAGAACGAGGTGAACACCAGTTCTCCACGGGAGCTAACGTCCATGCCCTGCAGGCTGTCGGCCGAGTTGGAGCCGCCTGTTGCCGCCCATTGATTGGAAGGCGTGCTTCCTTCCTTAATGAAAAACAGGTCAGCACCGCCTTTGTTGGCCGTGATGGACCAGCCGTTTTTGGCCATCGTACCCTCATAGGAGCCACCGACATACAGGTCGCCGTTACCGTCCGTCGCCATGGCGGTGAGTGTGACGGCCTGATTGGCAATGCCGTAGCCAGTGATGCCCAAGATCGCACCCGTGCTTGAGACCTTCACGACAAAGGAATCCTGGGTACCGACGAGGCTGTAACTGCTGGTTCCAAACAAGACATTGTTTTGTGTTATACCTGCGACGTAGATGTTCCCTGCGTTGTCCACGGCCACATCACTGACCTGCTGTGTGCCGATGCCACCCCCACTGACGACCCACTTGAGGGCCCCGTTGGCCCCGTCGAGCTTGGCAATGAAGATTTCAGCGTTGGACACGTTGATGCTCGTGCCGCCAAAGTCGGTCTCGCCCGAAAAGTAGCCCGCCACGATGACATCGCCAACCTGGTCAACAGCGATGGCCTGAGGGATGCTTGAATCCGTAGATGAATTTGGTAGGGTCTGGAAGCCCTTGGCCCACATCCAATTGCCCGTGGCGTCCGCTTGGGCGATGAAACCGTCAAACTGAACGGCGGTGTTCAGTGAGATTTGTCCGAAGTCGACGGGTCCGTACATGTAACCGCTGACGATGGCGTTTCCAGCGTGTGAGGTCACGTCGGACATGAACGAGACGCCACCCTGGGTGTGGTCAGCACCGGTCACGTAATTCCAAGCACCCGTCGAATCCATGGATGCGATAAAGAAATCGTTCCCGTTGCTGTACGGTGAGGTGGGAATGTAGGTTTGTGTGCCGAACACCAGCGATTGAGCCGAGGAATTGACGTCACCTGCGATGACCCATCCGTTGTCCGTCGAGGCAATGGCCCCGGAGAACTCGTCATGACTGCCGGTGCCTCCCCCAGCAAGGAAGACCTCAGGCGAGGTGCTCCGGCCGCTGGTGCTCATCACGGTTGATTCCGTATCATTGAGCACGGTCGATGGCTTGACTTGAACGGCGGCTGTGCCGGCGATGCTCAACAACAAAAGCGCGGTGAGCGCCATGGCGAGGCCTGCGGGTGTTCTACGCATGGGTCGGCGTGGCCCCCGAAGGCCATCAAGGTGTTGTCCAAAAGGACAAGAACGCTCACTCGAGGTTGCTCTCGAGCGCCATCAAATCGCTGTCGCCGGCGTCGAGCACCGTGATGGTCGACACCGAGAAGGGCTTACCACAGGCGATGCCCAGTTCACGGTTCACCATGCGGGCTCGGTGCATGCTGACCTCTGGGTGGGCAGCTCGCAACGCCGTGGTGTAGTCCTCGGGGCAGTTGGCTGCCACGATGATCAGTTTGGCGTTGCCGTTGGCACAGGCGTCCTTGGCTTGTCGTTGTCCAAACAACAGGTTTCCTGTTGCGATTGCGTTCTTCAATTGTCGGCTTAGATCCATTTCATTTCCTCCATTCTCCACATGTGTTTCTCATGGTTGGAATCTCACTCTTCCGGGATGTAGTACAGGGCCACGCTGCCGGTTCCCAA
>DAET01000037.1 GCA_002497765.1 Euryarchaeota archaeon UBA486 | reverse complement strand
TCGGGTGACGAATTCAAGGCCACGGCGAGGGCTTTCGTGGTTGAAGAGAATGCCCGTGCAGGCGAACATGTCGTAGGATTCACGGTAGTTCCGGGTGATTTCGAAGGCGAAGACCTTGGCGCAACCGTAGGGTGAGCGAGGGTGGAAGGGCGTCAGTTCGGTTTGAGGGACGTCTCGAACCTTGCCGTACTGCTCAGAGGAACCGGCCTGATAAAAGCGGCAGTGAGGAGCATGCTTTCGAATGGCTTCGAGGCAGCGGAGGGCGCCCAGACCGGTGATGTCGGCGGTCATCATGGGCGAGCGCCACGATTCGGGGACGAAGGACATGGCCCCGAGGTTGTAGAACTCGTCGGGTTGGGTCTGGTTGACGGCGTTATCGATGGAATTCTGGTCGGCCAAATCGCCGTTGAGAAGATGGAACTTGTCGTTGCTCATCAGGTGGTTGATGAGGCTTCGACCGGAGGTGGGCTGAGAGACACGGCGGACCAGCCCGTAGACGGTGTAACCCTTCTCGAGGAGGAGTTCTGCGAGGTAGGAGCCGTCCTGTCCGGTGATACCGGTAATCATGGCCGTCTTGCTGCCCATGCTGGTTGGCAGATGCTTTCCCTTTTCAAACGGTCGCCTTTACGGTGGGGTTGGCAAAACGGCCAAAACGACCCCTTGAATTTTAAATACGCCTTGGCCAGCCTTCAGCCATGGCACTTGAGGAAAATGAGGCGCGACCTCGTCTCCTCATCGTGCGGGGTTCGTTTGCGACCATGGGCGGCGCAGAACGTGAACTGCTCCAGCTCATCCGAATGGCTCATGGGCGTTGGGACGTGCATTTGGCCACGCTTGACATCTCCGAGGAAGCCCAAGAGCTGATGCTGCCAGCAACACCCACCCTCATCAAGCCCCCAACCAACCTGAACTGGCCCGAAGGTGCGGTTGCCGAGGTGACGGCTGCAGCGAGCAAAGCGGCTCAAAAGGCATGGACGGCGTTGGACATTCCATGGGACCACTTCGATGTGGTTCACCTGTCGGTGTGCCGAGGCACGCTTGAGATCCTCCCACTGATTCCTGCGCACCTTCCCGTCAATTACCACTGCCTTGAACCGCCGCGATGGCTCTACGAAGACGTGCTCCATCGCCACCCCAACGGTCAGCCCAAGCGTCCGCTCTGGCTCACCAACCTGGTGTTTACACGGCAACGACGCCGAGACCAGCGCTTCGTTCGCGCCCTGCTTCGTCGCCCAAAGAGCGCCATCTTTGGCAACTCGCCGTGGAGTCAAATCCTTCTCGAGCGCACCTACGGCCTCCCATCCGACCCCACGACCACCAACGGCCATCCACCTCGACGGGATGAACAACATCGCCCGCTCGAAGGCTCGCACGTGCTACCAACCGTCGACCTCAGCAACTGGCCGGCTGAAGCCACTGCCCAGGAAGGAACGGAGCGAGGCGATGTGACGCTCCCCGAAGGCCCCTACGTGGTCACCATCGGCACGATTTCCCATGTCAAAGGGACCTACGACACCCTGCGATCGCTGGTGAAGACACCCTATGCGCTGGTGCAAGCCGGTGGAGGCTCGGCCGAAGAAAAGGCGGCCCTCATCGCAGAAGGAAAGCGCCTCGGCGTGGACGTGTTCTGCATGCCACGCCTCTCTCAAGCGGCGCTTGTCGGCGTGGTCCGTGGTGCACACGCCATGGTCAGCCATGCACATCACGAGCCCTTCGGCTTCACGCCACTGGAAGCCATGGCGGTTGGGGTTCCTCCCATCATGGTCGATGAGGGCGGCTTCCACTACACGATGACCGGTTCAGGTGCCGGCGTGCTGGTTCAACGAGACGACCGCGAGGGCTGGTTGGCGGCCTACGAAGCGGCAGGCAACGCAGAGATGCGAGCGGCATGGGCCAGCGCAGGTCGAAACCACGTCGAGAGCAACTACCCTCCAGAGAGTCAGCTTGAGGCGATCGAACGCATCATGGCCCCGGTGTTGAACCGCTGAAGGGTCATCTTTCCTCGTTTTCTTGGATTCTTTATTTAGCGTGGAGAACCTTCTCGTGTATGAACGAAGAGCAATCGCCACGAAACCTGCTGCTGGTCGGTGCTGGAGGCATCGGCACGCAACTGTCCGAACTGTTGGTGGCCGCCCTTCGCAGGGTCAACTTGCAGGGCAGCATTACGCTCATGGACGCCGACATCGTTGAAGCGTCCAATTTGGGCCATCAACGCTACACGACCGAAGACATCGGTCACGCCAAGGTGAGCGCATTGGCCGCCCGCCTCGACGATGCTAACTCGACCCTCCGTGTCAGGGCCGTCGAGGAAAACCTTCGCTCGGCCGAGCAGTTCAACGGTCACGACCTCGTCATCGTGTGCGTTGACCGCCCGGAACCTCGCCGCCTCGTGCACGCTCTCGACGTTCCATGGCTCGATGTTCGTTGCAGCGGTGACGGCTGGATGGTGCTGTCCTCGGCGTCCAACCCTACGCTCCTTGAACGCATGACGCCCGACCACGAACCGGCCAGCTGTCAAGTGGCTGGCGCCCTCGAGGCGGGTAACTTGGAGTTCGGTTTTGCCGTGGCCGCCGCCTTCGGTGCACAATGGGCCCTTCAGCAATGGCGTGGGCAACACGCCCCCGTCCAGTCGATGGGCAGCCTAACCTACGGGTCGCTGGCTTTTCCGGAGGTGAGCGCATGATCGGCCTTCCCGATGCAGCCGACCTCCCCTTGAACGACGAGACCTGGGAGCAGGCTTGCCTTGCCGCTGAAGAACGCTGGGTGAACGACGAGCATCTGCTCAACGCTCAGCGCATCCTCGCCCAGGCGGGTCGATGGGACGGCGTCTACGTGCTCTCCGTCCTCGCCGGCCTCGAAACCTCCGTGCTCATCGACGCCGACGACAAGGTGTTCATCGACTGGGGAACCGCCGGCCAGGTGACCCTTCAACCACCGGTCGGTGGTCGCTTGCCGTTCAAACTCTGGGTTCACACCCATCCCCGATTTGCCGCCTACTGGAGCGGGACCGACGTCAACAGCCTCAGTCTTGGCGCTCGCATCCTCGAGTCCGCCATGGTGCTCGGCCAACCCGGACCCAAACACAGCAGCAACCGCTCGCTGGTGGAGGTCAACACGACCGCCACACTCGCCGAGGACGGTCCGCTCAACCATTGGACAGACGAGGAGCCCGTGCCGTGGTCGGACTGGTACACCCTCAACGACATCAACACCGAGGTGAGCGAATGACGGCGCGTGGACCCAAGGACGATGAAGAACGATTCAAGGCGCTCTTGGCGGTGCTGAACGGTCGTGGGCGAAGCATCGCCGACGTCATCGAGGAACTCACGGGGGAAACACCGAGCGAGGAAACCGTCGAGGCCGTGAAAAACCGCCTGCAGATGGCTCAAGAGAGCGGTGAGCAAGTGGACATCCTCGCCGTGGTTCAGGCGATGACCGACTTGGCCAGTCAGTGGGCTTGATTCACTGGTTGGTGTAGGTCGGTCGTCGGTTCTCAATCAGCGCTGAAAGCCCTTCGAGGGCGTCCTTGGTGGCGAAAATGGTGTTCAGGCCGTCCAATTCCAGTTGGAGACCTGCCTGCAAATCCGTGCTGGCTGTCGCATCGATGAGGTCGCTGGCCATTTGCAATCCAATGGGCGCCGTAAAGGACAGGCTCTTGATTTGACGAGCCACGATCTTCTCGCCTTGGTCAAAGCCCTCGGGGCATTCACCGTTCATCAGCACGGGCATGTTCTCGTCGGCAAAGAACGAGGTGGCAAACTTGGCCACCGGTGAGGACGGATTGGTCGGTTGACCGGGGTACTTGACCGCTGGCTTGCCCTCGGAAGCGAGCGTCGAAATGCATTCGTCCACGCCCGCCACGTCAACGAGATGCGTGACCAAGCCGAGGTCAGCCGCCGTGGTGGCGTCCATGAAATTGCCCGCCAAGACCGCCCAGCGAGCCACGGGGATGCCACAGATACGAGCGGGGCGTTGTGAACCGCCCAGGCCCGGGTAGATGCCAATGGAGGTCTCGGGGAAGCGGAATTGGGTGCGACGGGTGCCGATGCGGTAGTCGCAGGCCAATGCGAGTTCGAGGCCGCCGCCGAGCGCCAGCCCGGTGGTCAGCGCAACGGTGGTCTTGCTGGAGGTCTCCAGCATGTTCAGCAGCTCGTGGCCTTCAGCGGTAAAGTCGTAAATGTCTGGAATGGCATCGGCGCGTATCTTGTCAACGAAGAATTTCACGTCAGCGCCAGCCACGAAGGCCTTGCCCGCACCGTCGAGCACGATGGTGTGGACCGCATCGTTGGCGTTGGCAGCGGCGACAGCCTCTGTCAACTGACTCACGACGGTGACGTTGAGCGCATTCATCGCTTCAGGGCGGTTGATGGTGAGGGTGGCCACACCACCGTTAACGCGGCTGTCGACATAGGAGAAGTCCCAAGCGGCATCGCCTTGATCGGAGAAGAAGGCGGGAACGGTCCAGCCTTCACCGGCGGTTTGGGCGTAGGCTTTGGCCATGCGGCAGGCTTCACCGACGCCGATTCGATTCATCATCTCAAACGGTCCACGGGCCCATCGCAGGCCCACTTTGGCCCCTCGGTCAACGTCTTCCATGCTGCAGATGTCTTCCTCCACGATTTGGGCAGCGACACCAAACACCACGCCGAGCAGGCGCTCGGACACGGCCGTGTACTGCTCGTCGGTGTAGGTGGCCTCCTCGGAGACGTCCCACTGTTCGTTGGCCTCAACCAGCGCACGCAGGTTCGCAGCCCCCGTGTAGCGAGGGGTGTTGAGTTGCTCGGCGAGGTAGTCGGTGGAATGGAGCGCAATGGGTGGGCCGGTCAGGTTCATCAGACCGAAGGGGCCGAGACCGATACGGAAGGCCTTGCAGGCGATGGCGTCGATTTGGGCGGCGTTGGCAGCGCCTTCCTCGAGCAGCAAGCAGGCTTCGTTCAACCACGGGACGAAGAAGCGGTTCACGACAAATCCGGGTCGGTCTGCGCACACGATGACCACCTTGCCGAGCATCTTGCAGTACTGAACGACCTTGTCGATGGTTTCCTGACTAGAGGCTTCAGCGGGGATGACCTCCACCAAACGATTCTTGGCGGGATGGTAGAAGAAATGCAGACCGACAAAACGGTCGGCTCGACCGGTGGCTTCGGCCAGCGCATTGACGGACAGCGAAGACGTGTTCGAGGCGAGGATGGTGTTGTCGCCACAGGCTTCGTCAAGGGCGTTGAACACGGCGGTTTTGACATCGAAGTCCTCGAACACGGCTTCAATGACCAGGTCGGTGTTTTCAGCGGTGTTCTCCACGCCCACCACGCCGGTGATGCGTCCTTGAATGGCCTCAACCTGTGCGGGCGAGAAAATGCGACGCTCCACGGCTTCCTCAAGGAAGTTGGCGATGATGGATTGGCCGCGCTCGACCCACTGGAGTTCACGGTCGACCATTTGGACGTCAAATTCTTCCTGAGCGCTTTTCTGAGCGATGCCGGAGCCCATGTTGCCTGCGCCGACCACGGCCACACGTTGGATAGGTTGCATGGTCCGTCCGAATTCAATGCACTACATAAAAATCCGTCATTGTGGAGTTGGACGGTTCAAGACGTCGTCGTAGGCGGCGTTCATGCGTTCAACGAACGCTTCGCTGGAAAAGGTCCGAGCATGCTCCATCAGGGCCTGATCAGGCACCCAAGCCTTGCTTTCGTCCCACGTACGGTACATTGCATCGACGGCCTCACGCCAGGTGGCGATGTCGCCAGCAGGCAGGCAACTGCCCGCTGGCATCAGTTCGTTGTGGGCGGGCAGGTCAGAACACAGCACGGGGCAGCCCGCTGCCATGGCCTCAATGGGTGGGTAGCCGTAGCCTTCGGCGGCACTGGGAAACAGGAGCAGGTCAGCGCCATGACGCAAATCCATGAGCGCCTGATCATCGAGACGTGGATGAACCACGACCTCCATCTTGAGCGACGAAGCCATGGCGTGAGCCTCTGGGCTTCGGTCGCCCACGATGTGAAGCACCGAGTTGGCCAGCACGTCCGCCTTGCAGGTAGAGAGCACTCGCTCAAGGAACGAACGCCGCTTGCGTGGGTCGGCGGAACCGACGTAGAGCATCGTGAACACCGTGTTCTTATCGCGCCCAGCACCGGGTGCAAAGGCCTCCATGTTCAGCCCCAAAGGCACCGTCATCGAGGCGACGTTGGGGAAGGCCGCCTCGCAACGCTGACGGGTGTGTTCCGAATCGCAGACGAGGAGGTCGGCCCTGGCCAATCCGGCCTTGAGCTTCTTGAGATCTCGGCGCCGTACCATACCGGGCCGCTGGTCGCCCACAGCGACCACGGACGTGCCCAACGATGCCTCACCGTCGGTCAACGCAATGCGTTGCTCGTAGGGAAACAAATGGAACACGTCGTGAACGGTGACCACCACTTTCGGTCGCTGTGATGAGCGAGGAGGCACCAGGTGGGCTTGTTCTTGGTCGGTGATGTGGAGCACATCGGTGGGTCCGAGGAGGCGCTTGCAGACACCAGCCACCCGTTTGGGATGCTGGCTCCAGCGAATCCGAAGGCGGGCGAACGCGGAGGATTGAACGGGGTATTCCATCACCTCCTTGAGCAGAAGGGAGGGAAACCGTCCGTCCTTATGGTGTTCCACAAGCGTGGCATGGGCACCACCCAGCCCCGAGAAGGGCGTCAAGGCACCACCGCGCACCAGGACGATTTGCCTGGTGGAGGACGACGACCCAGTGGACTCCATGATGGGGGCAGGCGACGCCTCCTCTTCAAGGGATGACATTCGCAGATTGAACGCAGGCGTAGTTGGGGTGAATGAGGGCATCAAGTGTGGAAAAGACATCAAGTAGTCTGAGGGGTTCGCACGAAACGAACCCACCATGCCAGAACCCCCGATGTCCATCCCCAGCGAGTCGTACGATGCGATTGAAAACGGCATTCAGACCACCCTTGAGAGTGGCCGATCCATCCGACATCTGCTGGCGCAACACTCCAACCAGGGGCCCTACAACGCTGAATGGGAAGTGGAAGCCGCAGTGGAAGCTCTCCACGTTTTTGCCTCCCGGTGGACCATCGAAATTCTCGCCACCCTCTACATCACCGGACCTCGCCGGTTCAACGAAATGAAATCCATGCTCACCGGTATTTCAAGCCGAACCCTCTCGGACAAACTTCGATTCCTGACCGAAGAAGGGTTGGTCCTGCGGGTGGTCACCGACGGTCCGCCGGTCAAAGTGAGCTACGAACTCAGCGCCCACGGCATGACCTGTGGCCGCTTGCTTTCTCCACTCGTGGCCCATCTCAAAATGGTGGCCGGCTCCGTGGTGAAGGCCTAAGCCTCAACCCGATGTTGCTGAATCACTTCACCGGTTCGCAGGTTCATCGCCGTCAATGCACGGCGCTCGCCAGGGCCGTGATACAGGCACGTGTCCAAACCAATCGCTGCTGAGCGTCCGTCGACCAACTTCACGCTGCTGTGCCAGACCGCCCCCCAATCCTCAGCTGTATGGCCGGGGAGACCCACGGTCGGCGTGTGACCAAACACGATGGTTCGTTTATCGTCAACCGGGGAAACAGCGTGATGGAAGGCACCACGAATCCAAAGCAAATCTTCGTCCCGTTGCTCGTCCAGCGGGACGTCGGGTGAATAGCCTGCATGAACCAAGCGCCAGCGGTCGAGAACGATGTGCGTCGGCAAGTTGGCCATCCACGCCGTGTGCTCGGCCGCCACACGCTCAAGGGCGCCCTCATCCATCTCACCCGCTTCGTTTCGGACCGAGTCCATGTACGAAGCCACGGTGGTGTTGCCGCCGTTTCGCATCCAAAGCATCACGTCAGTGTCGGGTGTGCGGAGCTTCTCCATGGTAAATTGCCGGACCATCATGTCCTCGTGATTACCACGAACCGTGCAGTAGTGCGGATGATGCATGACATCGTGAACCACGCCGAAACTGTTCGGCCCGCGGTCGATCAAATCCCCCAGAAACACCACCCAATCGCCGTCTTGAAGGTTCAACCGAGCACACAATTCGTTCATCGACTGGAAAAATCCGTGAACGTCACCGACCACCCAGACATTACCGCCAGCATCCAAATCTGCCTGTATTTTTTCCTCCAATTCACGGTCCCTCATGGTCTCACTTCCCTAACATAAACAAGTACCTGCGAGCCTATTTAACCGAAGAAAAGGGATTGAGGTGGGCAACGAAATGGCCACACAATCAAGCGATGGCTTAAGGGAGGAGAAGGCCAACCACAACTCATGCCTCTGCTCGCACAGTGGACCCGTCAGCGCCCTTGGTTGGCGGCTGGACTTACGGGCGCTGCCAGCGGCGTGGTCGGCATCGCTGGCGGCCTGGCCACCTTTGCTGGCACCGTCGGCGCCATGGCCATCGGTGGCATCTCAACCCGTGCCACCAGCTACGAGCACCCGCTGCGCCGCCGCATTTTATCCACACTCGAAGCTCGACCGGGACTTTGCTACCGTGAACTGCAGACGGTGATGAACACCGCCAACGGCACCCTTCGCCACCACCTGGATGTGCTCCAAACTCGCCGTGCGGTCACCGTGATGCCCGTGAACGGACGCACCTGTTACTTCGCTGGTGGGCCGAGCCAGGTCGAAGTGCTGCGCAGCAAAGTGGTGGGCGAAGAGCGCATGGCTCAGCAGTTGCCCATCGGCCTGTCGCCGGTCCAACGGATGATCATCGAGAACATCGACCGTGAAGGCGTACCCCGCTCTCAGGCCGCCCTTGCTCGACGATTGGGGCGCACACGTGCCACCGTTCACAGCGCGGTCAAGGTGCTTCGGCGCCGTGGCATTTTGCGCGAGGACCGAATTGAACTGATGCCTCACATCGACCTTGAAATTTACAGCCGACCTTGCGGCGTGGATTACGACTTTGTTGACGACCGACACCCGTCCTCGCCATGAAGTGACGATTACGAAATCTGCCGCTCGAGCGACAACTGTTACACAGGCTTCAAAGACCCTTGACAGCCCCGTAACACCATGTTCTCTGTCCGGCTTGTCGAGCACGCATTGCCCACGACCGAGCGTGATGTGGACGGTCTCATCGCTTGGATGATCGACACGCTCTCGCTGGTGAGAAAGCGAGGCGACGCCACCGCTGACCACGGAAGAGCTGGCCCCGTTCATCGTTTGCTCCGAGATCACCTCTTCGGCCAACCAGAACTGAGTTGGGACGCACAAATGTTGGCGGATGAGCTGGCGTTAATGCCAGCCTCACTCAACCATCACCTGGGCCGGCTGGTCGAAACCGGGCTCATCGGCTTCACCAATGAAGGCAAAGGTTGGCGCAAGTACTACCTGCGCGGTGGCTCGCTTTCCAACGCTGTTGCCCACCTTCAACAGCACAGCAGTCTCGTGCTTCAGCAACGGTTTGAATTCATCAACGCCGCTTGGACCCGCACGGGTGAGCCGCTTCCCGTGGAACTGCCGCAAGACGAAGGGGCGCCGTTCTCGCTGGGTTTGGTCGACCATCGTCCCATCCCCACCGAAACCGAAGGCAGCGTGCTTTCCCACTGGATGAACGACTTCGGTCTGTTGGGCGAGCGACCCGGCGCTGAACTTCGCGCCGATTCGCTGTCCGTTCGGTTGTTTGAAACGCTGTTGACTCGAAACCTCCCGTTGTCCCTTGACGAGGCGGCTGAACAACACGGTGGTCAAAAAGCGCGGGTGGGCCGAATTCTCGACCGGTTTCGGGCCACCGGAATGGTGGAGCGCGTCCCACGGACCGATCGACTCAACACGGCGCTGTGGACCGCCATGACCACTCAACATCAGCGAAGAGGCGAAGATTGGATGCTCAAGAAGGGCGGCTTTCAACGGCTGCTCAACGAACAACAACAGGGTGGGCTCCTCAAGAAACTCGCCAAGAACGCCCTTTCAATTGACGACGTGGCCCAACACCTTAGCGGAGTTGAGGCCCGGGAACAAATGCTGCTGTTGAACCTCCTTGGCGGTCGGTTGCCCATGGGCTACCGTATGGCAGGACCCTCGGCCAGCGCTGTTCAACGTCGGGTTCAGGACCGGCTCGACCGTGTGCTGCGACGCATGGTGCGGGTGGCGGGCCTGCTGGATGAGGCCATGGCGGCCAACGCCGACGAGTGAGCGGTGAGCGCATGTCCGACTTCATCGGGAAAAAACGAGGGCCGTGGGACGGTGAGGAACGCCCGTTGTACCTCGCTCCGATGTCCGGCGTCACCGACCTCCCCTACCGACTCCTCGCCAAAGAATGCGGGGCGGATGTCACCATCACCGAATTCACCAATTCAACGGCGCTGACTCGGGAAGCAGCGACCTCGTGGCGTCGCATGGAAACCCACGAGACGGAGGTCCCGTTCATTCCCCAAATTTTCGGAGGCGACCCCGGAGACATGGCTACCGCCGCAGAAATGCTCGCCCCTGCCGCCGATGTCATCGATTTGAATTTTGGATGCCCGGCCCCCAAAGTCACGAACATCTGTGCCGGAGCAGCCCTGATGGGTGAACCCGAACGCCTCGTCAGCATGGTGGAGACCATCGTTGAGCGCGTCGATGTTCCCGTGACCGCTAAAATGCGACTTGGAACCGGTGGGGGAAGGGCCAACAATTCCACCGAGATTTGTCAGCAACTCGAAACGGTCGGCGCTCAGCGATTGTGCATCCACGGTCGTACGCTCAAACAGCGATATTCGGGAGAAGCGGACTGGACGAGCATCAAAGAAGCGGTGGACAAGGTCGATGTCCCGGTCGTGGCCAACGGCGACGTGGTGGATGCACCCTCCGCTGCCGCCTGCCTCACCCATACCGGTGCTTCTGGTTTGATGATCGGACGTGGCGCCATCGGCCGACCAACCGTGTTTTCCGACATCAAGGTCGGCTTGGGTTGGATGGAGGAAGACGACCTCCCCTGGGTGGCCCAACACGACGACTGGTACGGGTTGAGCGACATCGGACGTGCCTTCGTGTCAAGAAAATGGTGCTGGGACCGGTACATCGACCTCTCCGAGGCCACCGTTGGTATCCAAGGCAAGTGGATGCAACGTCATGCCATCGCCTTCACCAAGGGGCTGCCGGGTGCAAAGAAGGTTCGCACTTTGATGCACGAACAGGACACAGCCAAAGCCATGGCTGATGCCATCAGCGGATTTCTTGCAGGCGCTTGAGCCTCAGAAGGTGGATTCCCAGTCTTCGAGGTCGTTGGCTTCTGCCCAAGCCTCGTCGGTGGTTTCGCCACGGACCTTCAGCACCTCACGGGCAAGGAGCCAGTAGATGAGCGCAAGGGAGCGGCGACCCTTGTTGTTGGCGGGAAGAGCGATGTCAACGTTGCGAAGGTGGTTGTTGGCGTCGACGATGCCAACGATGGGCAGGCCGGTGGCCACGGCTTCGCGCAAGGCTTGCTGGTCGTTGGCTGGGTCGGTCACGAACAAGATATCGGGCTCGATGTAGGAGCGGAGGGCCGGGTTGGTCAATGAACCGGGGATGAAACGGCCGACGGCAGAGTGAGCGCCAATGGCTTCAGCAAAGAGGCGAGCTGGGCGTTGTCCGTATTGGCGAGCGCTGACGACCATGATGGACGGTGCATCGTAGGTGTTGAGGAGGGCGGCAATGGAGCGGATGCGGGCATCCGTGGTGGGAATGTCAAGAAGGTAAAGACCGTCTTCACGAACACGGTCAATGAAGCGGCTCATGTCGGCACTCTTCTGTTGAGTACCAATGTTCACGGCGTTTTCCTCGTAGGTTTCGGCGGACACGAGCAAACTGGCTTCTTCGGACATGTTGAACCACAGCAAGCCGCCCACAAACCCCCTGTATTAAACCGCTTCGTCGCTCGTGGTCACGGACATACCGGCGAAGATTGCTCGCACACTGCGGAAAAGGGCTCAAAAAAGAACACCCAATTCGCCCGAATATGGCGAAGGAGGGAACGGGTGGAAAGGGTTCTCTTCCGACCCATCCGGACGCTGTTCAAGACGCCAACGGGCGATGGTTCAACCCTGACAACACCCCGCTTTCCGTGAGTGCAAGCGACCTCGAGCGCTACACCTACTGCCCGATGTCGTGGTACCTCGCCACCAAGGGTGTCAGCGGGCAAAGCGAAGCCATCGAGAAGGGAAAGGAACAGCATCAAGCCATCCACGAATCCATGATGGACCTCAAGGAGCATCAGTTTGAAGCCAAACGAAACCTGCTCATTTGGCAGTGGTGGTACGCCATCATCGTGGTCTTGCTCATAGATACGGTGGCCATGCAATACATCGATGACATGGGACTGAACGTGATGGAATTTTCAAAACTCTTGGCCGCTGGAGCCCTCTCGTTCCTGGTGGTCGGTATCTTGGCGCTCCTCGTGCCCTGGCGGAAAGCCATCGGTTTGAAGCAGCCGTTTCTGCCGGCGCTGGAAGATGGAGTGGAAACCATCGACCCGGTGTTTGAGCCACGTGGGTTCATGGGCGGTTGGTTCCAAGGCGGCATTCTTGAAGCCTTCATGTTCGTCTCTGCCATCCTGCTGGCGATCCACTCCAGCGCCCTCCTGTTTGCAGAAAATCGGCAGCAAGCCTCGTACGTGTTGGCCATCACGACCCTAAGTTGGACCTTCCTTGCATCCATTATTCTCCGACGTGCGCTGAAGAACAACGACGAAGCACGGCGCATTGCGACAGAAAACGATCTGAAGGTGACCGATGAAATCTCCTACTCAGACGATGAGGAGAGTGCGCAATTACTGGTTGACAAGGACACCGGTCTGCGCGGCCGACCTGACCAAATCGTCATCATTGATTCGGAGTTCATTCCCGTCGAGCAAAAGACGGGCAAAGTCCCCAAACGACCTCATGATTCGCATCGATTGCAGGCCCTCGCCTACGCTCGTCTGGTTGAGGTTACAACCGGTCGAACACCACCGTACGCACTGCTTCGTTACGGCAGCGATCACCTGCATCAACTGCCGTGGGACGACGCTGCAAAGGAAGAGTTGGACCAACAAATTTTGGTGGTGCAAACCGCCATGGCGCAAGGCGGTGCGGGCCGAAACCACGACCGTCCTGGGAAATGTCAGCATTGCTCACGTCGCCATGCTTGCGATGAGCGCTTGGTTTGAATCAGTAGCACTCGTCAACCAACGGATATTGGATGCAGCTGTTGGTGATGGTGACGATGATGACAAAGTTGTCTTGAATCGAACCAAACGTGCTCTCTCCTCCGCCGCGGGCTTGAATGTCAAGTTCCCATTCGCCGTGGGCAAACGAGGGGTTGGGAAGCAGCGATTCCTCGAGGGGGCTGGCGTCTTCACTCACGTCTTGTTCCCACTGAACATTGCCTTCAGCATCGGTGAGGGTGGCGCGAACGTAGTGACTTTCGTTGCCAAGAAGGACGGATGGAAGGTTGCGTGATGCCTCAAATGAGACCTTGAAGTAGACGTTGATTTCGTTGGTTTGGTCGTCAACCGTGAACGTGGACCGATTCGTGTACTCGGTCAGGTAGTCGTCAATGTTCTGAAAGGAATGAACGACGGTGATTTTCTCGTTGTTGAGGTCCTCGTACGCTGGCTCTCGGAGTTCCTCGACCGCCTCACGAGCAGCGATGAGACCCATGCACCCAGAGGTGGAAGCCATGAGGACAACCACCAAGAGGATGGCACCGAGGCCTGGACGCGCCATGCCAACACCACCGGCCACGACTCTATGAAGCACTCGCTGGAAGGTGCGAGCATTTCAAATCCACATCACGCATGGCGAAGTTGTCTGAATGAAGCGATTGATGGCCGAGCTACGGCGATGACGAGCCCTATGAACGCTGACAGACACTCAACCAAACTTCGCACCGCAGACGCCACACTCCGTGGCGCCAACAGGGACATCGGCACCGCATGCACCGCATTCATCGGTTTGGGAGGATGCCTCTTCCTTCTTCGGCTTCCGAGGTGCACGTCGCCGAGCTGGCTTTCGGGCCTTGGCAGGTGCTGCGGCATCCTCAGTATCGGTTGAGCTGGACAGAGGCTTTTCGTCGGACTCATCGAACGTAAAGTTCGCCGTCGCCTCTGAGACTTCATTTCCTGCAAAGGAGGAGTCCGTCAGGCTCATGCCGATGTTGACCTTCTCGCCAGGAAGGACACCCTCTTCACCTGTAATTTCGAACAACTGCTCTCGAATGGAAGCATCTGAGGCGCTGAGCTCGCCGGTCTCTTCGCTGAGGGACTTGAGTTCGCCCTTTTCGGAGAGGAAGGAGTCGAGCCCCTGCTTCTCGTCGGTACGACGAGCGTTGAGGGTGGTCGTGACCTGTTCCTTGTAGGCTTCAATCTCCTCTTCCGTCATGTCCTCCATGGCCATTTCGTCGGCAAAGCGGCGGTCGTAAGCGGCCTCCACCTCTGCCTCAGCGGCCTCGATGTTGGTGTCCCACTCCTCCTCGAGGTGTTCCTCGTCGAAGCCAAATTCCTTGACCGCGTCAGCGAAGTTTTGGGTGCCGGTGACGATCTCATCTTCATTGTCTTCGGGAAGCGCCACCTCTTCTTTGACCACTTCACGGCGCTCTCTGCGCTCTCGACGCTCAAAGAACGACGACACGTCTTGGTAGGCGCCGCAGTAGGCGCAATTTTCCATGAGGTCGGGAATGGACTCGCCGCACTCATGGCAGTCGTGGAACTGATTTCTTGCCTTCTTGAGGTTGAACGAACAGTGAGGACATCGATCTTCGGTGCCTTCCAACTCACCGTCGCAGGCCGGACAGTATTCGTAGATGTCTCGCTCGACCTCCTCCTCACGTTCCCGAGTCAAAATGACGGCGGCCACCAAGGCGCCGATGAGGCCAACGGCCACCAAGGCAAACAAGGTCACCGTTCCTGCTTCGGAGGAACCACCTGCACCGTCATTCCCCGTTGTGGTAGCAAGCGTTGCGAACGAGCGAGAGAAGGTGGAACTGATGGACGAATCCTCAGGGATCAGACGAATGGTGGTGGTGGACGCCGTGGCGGTAAAGGTGCACGAGAGTTGTCCTCGGTCCCCACGGTTCTGGATGTCAACGGCCATGGTGGAGAGGACGGTGTTGCTGCTATCCTGACAGGTGTAGTTCGCTACGCCGGTTTCCTGGCTGGTCAACCCGATGCTCAAGGTGTAAGCGGCGCCATCTGCCAGGGGCATGGTCGCCACGTTGTTCTCCGCATCGAGAAGTTCCAACGAGGCGTATTCCCATTCGAGTTTCAGTTTGGATTCGACCAACACCGAACCGGTGGCGAAGGAATTCTGTTTGTTGGCATCCCAGCTCCCCGATGCTGCAACCCACTGACCCTCGAATTCAGCGGTGTGAGCGCCGAGCGCCGTGGGAAGTTCAACCGTCCACGTGAACGCCTCTCCAGCGTCCAGAAGAATGGGTGGGGATTGTCCAGTCAAACCGTCAAAGGTGTACTGGATGTTGCCCGATACGCCGATGTCACCGGTGTTCTCCATGGTGACCCGCCATTCAACGTCCTCGCCGGATTGCACCGAAGGAACGGTTGGCAGCGCGTTGGCATCCACGTAGACATCGGGAATGGGATAGATGGTGAGCACGCCCGAAGTCAGGTCGTTGTCGGTGGACTCCTGTTCAAAGCCGGGGGCATTGAACGGGTTGATTTTCGCCGAGACCACGTGGTCGCCGTCGGGCAGGGAACTGAGCGTGGTAGCGTTGAGTTGTGCAGAGAAGGCTTGCTCGGTGTAGCCCACGCCCGAAAGTGCGACGGTGAACGGCTGGCTCGTGATGAGCCCGCCTGATGGCGTTTGGACTTGAATCCAGACGGGGACGTCGGCAGGACCGGTCCCGTTGGTTCGCACCATGGTGCCTTCCACGGTCCACGGGCCTTCGAGTGCGCCTTCAGCGGTGGTGACGGTCAGGCCGTCTTTGAAACTCAAATCCATCCGCGTGGCCACCACCAATTCGACGTCCTTCACTTTGTTCATCTCTGAGGCCTCTTCGACGATGTTCTCAGCGTCGGGCGTGACCTGAACGGTGTGGGCGCCACTGCTGGGTGCGACAATGGTGGTGTTGACCCAAGCGGAGGCCCCGGCCGTCAGGGCGGGCGTATCGAGCAAGACGTCGCTGGATTCAGGCACCTCGAGCAGGAGTTTGGTCGCTGGAGCGTCCACCGACCCGGAGTTGAGAACCAAGGCCGAGAGGGGAACGGTGTCCCCGGCGTAGACCGTTGACGAGGTATCCAGTTCCAACGTATCGACTCGAAGGTTGGGGAGTCCTGCAACGGTGAACTCCTTGTTGAATCGGGCCTGTATGTCGCCTCCGGCTGAGAATTCAAACCAGACTTTGTGCACGCCCTCCGTCAGCCCGGACCACGTCGCGCTCACCGTGTACCAGTCATCAGCCGGCACGGTGACTTGGTCGAGGAGCAAACGGTTGCTCGCAGCGATGTTTTCCTTGTAAAACGCCACTTCAACGTTGAACGCATCGCTTTGCTGGCTGTTGTACAACATCACGCTGATGTCGACCGAACCGCCCATGACAGGGTCGCTGGGCGTGAGCGACATGCTTACGGCCGACGCTTGAACACCGCCGCTTTCCTCGGCGTGCGCTGCCAGAGGCAGGACACTGAAGAAGAGGAGACCGAGGAGGACCAACGCCGTTGCTTTGCGCTCCATGCCTTGCCTTGGTCCTTCAAAGCACTTGAACCCATCTCCAAATTGCCACCTCAAAGGGCCCTGCTGCTCGTGATTGGGCGGAACCCATGCGGGTGGTCGGGAACCTCCGTTCCACCGGTTTGCGAAGGGGAGAGTTGAAGGCTCACCGAAGGTGTGGAAGTGGCATGGGACGAAGCAGTGCGGCCGTGTGGCTGGTAGCGCTGCTCGTGTGTTCCTTCCTTCCCGCCACCAACCCGGTCGTTCCAACAATCCTTGAGGACACCCCGGAAACCAGCCAAAGCGGCGCATCGGGCCTGAACATTGCCTTCTCTAACGGTCCGGCCCAAGACGATGAGATCAAAGGAACCCATGCGGTCACGTTCAGCGTTGGTGGAACGGGAACGTTGACCTCCTTGCTGCTCGAGATCACCACCGATGAATCCACCTGGACCACACTCGTGAACTTGACAACCACCCCGTGGATGTACCCGTTTGACACCACCTCCATGACCAACGACACCTACAAGCTTCGCGCCTCCGGCTGGGACAGCGACAGCGAGAGTTTCGCCTTGGCAGAAAGTGGCTGGTTTGACATCGCCAATCAGGTGCCGGCCATCACCACGTTCACCGTGCTCAACCCCGATGCTGGCACCGGTGCCAGTCTCTCCAACCGAGCGTGGTTCAACATCGGAGCCCAAGATACGCTCTCTTTTCGCTGGGGAGCCAGCGATGACGACCTCAAGCAAGCCACGCTGTCCAATGTTCCCGGACCGGGTGCACCGGCCACCGACGGCCCCACCATGCTGAGTTACGGCTGGGATTGGGCAAGCGGGAACATGCAAGAAGGAACATGGTCGCCTCGACTCACGGTACAGGACCATTCAGGCCTGTCCAACACCTCAACCCTCTTCATCGGCATTGACCGAACGGGCCCGACCATCGGCACGGTGACCGTCGGCGACGGTGATGCGTGGCAGCAATCCACTGAGGTCTCCATCAGCGGGTTGCTGACCGAAGCCGACGACGGTCAAGGCTCCGGCGTCGCCAGCGTGGATTACGCACTCAACGGCGGTGCATGGACCACCACCACCAGCGACACCCTCGACCTCACGCTCACCGAAGGCGTTCACAGCCTGACGTTGCGAGCCACTGACCGCGTCGGGAACACCGGCGCCAACAGCACGGTGATGGTCCGTGTTGACCAAACCGCTCCCATCGGCCTGTCGTGGTCGGTCGACGAACTGACCACCAGTCGACTGGGCGCCGCCAACGTTTCTTTCAATGCAGAGGACGCCGATTCCGGCATCGACAACTCAGCGTCCTACATCCAGTACGGTTTCGATTCCAATGGCGTGGGTGAAACACCCGACCTTTCTGGTCGCTGGTTGACCTTGGGCGTGAACGGGCTATCGGGCCAAGTGGGCTTGGCCAGCTGGGCCACCAAGTCCCGCCAGCACCTGATGTTCCGTGCCGTTCTCGTGGACGAGGCGGGCAATTCGTTCACCACGCAGGCCACGTCGTTCCAAATCCTGCCCGGCCTCGACCTGTACTGGAACGTCAGTGAAACCAACGTCGACCGACTCGTCGTCCGACCCGGTGAGCAGACCGGGAACATCACGATCACAAGCGTCCTCGAATCCAATGAAGACTACGGTGGCAGCGTCATCGTTCGTTTGGAAACCGCTCCTGCCGACCGTTCATCAAACGTGGATTGGACGGTCATGGAAACACGCAACTTGCCCGCTGGCACACTGTCAAACAGCAGCGAGACCATCGTGTGGCAGTACACGGTCCCGCGTGCAGGTCAGTTCGACCTGCGGTTGGTCATTGATTTCGCCAACGTCATCGATGAATACGACGAGGGGAACAACAACAACTACCTCTACGTCACGGGCGCTTCCCTCGATGCACCCGGTCTCGTGCCCTCGTTTGCTCCCTCGCTCCTGCTCATTGTCCTCGTTGGGTTTGCCCTTGCCCTTCTCCAGCAGAGGACAAGGGATTGAAAAGCATCGGGCCTCACGGCCGGTCATGCGCCAGTCGCTTCCCCGTGTTCCAAAGGACCGCATCGCGGTCATCATTGGTGCCAAGGGAGCGACCAGCAAAGCCATCCGAGAAGCGGCGGGGTGTCTGAAATTCATCATTGATTCAGAATCGGGTGACATCGAAGTGGAGTGGGGAGAACCCGGCACCTACGACCCGGTGAAAGCCATGAAACTCCCCGACGTGGTCAAGGCCATCGGCCGAGGCATGGCGCCTGATGCTGCCGTGCGCTTGCTCGATGATGACCACTTCTTCGAACTCGTTGACCTGCGAGACTACGTCGGGAAGCGCTCCAACCAACAACGCCGCATCCGTGCACGCATCATCGGTCGTCAAGGAAAGATTCGGAAACTCATCGAGCAACTGACGGACACTCAGATCAGCATCTACAATTCCACCGTCGTGTTGGTTGGTGAGGAAAGCGGCCTGTTCGCCGCACGGCAGGCCATTGAAATGCTCGCCGGTGGCTCTGAGCACGGCACTGTCATCGGTTTCCTTGAACGCGATCGCAAGCGGGCAAGGTTGGAATCTCGATCCCTCAACGTCCACGAGGAGCGCAACCCCACCACCACCTCGTCATCCGGATTCGAAGGGCTCGTGCCCGGGCTGGCTGAAATCTCACAGGAACGTCGCAACCGTCGCATGAAGGCTGCACAGGTCAATCCCGATGACAATGAAGCCGTCGCCGAGATGATGGAACTCGCTGAAGACGAGAACATTCAGTGGGAAGAGGAGTGATCAGTCCAACAACTCAACCTGTTCGACGTCGGACAGGTCCATGTTCAGCACCTCGTACATGGCGTCTGCCAAATCCACGTCAAGGCCGTTCTTCTGACCCCATTCAACCAGGCGAGTGACGTCCCGAACGAGGAACTCTTGCGCCTTGGGGTGGCTGTCAACCACCCCTTGCCCAACGTCGATGACACAAGCCCGACCATCGTGCCACAGAATGTTGTATGGCGAAAAATCGCCGTGAACGAGGTTGGCTTTTTGCCAGGAGACAGCCAAGAACTTCAGCAAATCATCGTAGACGAGCTGCGGCTCGTCAATGGCGACATCTCGAAGTTTAGGCGAAGGTGAGGTCGCGCTGCCCACGTAATCCATCACGAGGACGTTCTTGTGCACGCCGTGGGCACGCGGGACATTCAATCCCCAGCGAGCTAGGCGGGTCAGGTTTCGGTATTCTTTGCGCACCCAAACCTCGACCAAATCGCGATGCTTTCGTCGCAGGCCAGTGAACCGAGGGTCGCCCTCAATGTACTGAATGAGGTTCTTGAACACGGCATTGGAGGTGTGGAAAATTTTCACCGCGACGGGCTCACCTGCCAGGTTGGTGGCGTGAAAGACGTGGGCTTCCTTGCCGCGAGCGACGGGGAAATCCAGGGTGTCAATGATCCCTGATTTCATCATCTTGTAGAGGGCCATCAACGTGAGACGGTCAAACACCTGGTCGAAGACACGCCGGTCAACCCAGTCGTAGGTTCCCGTTCCCATGGCACCCTGAATCTTGGCTTCGATGTCACGAAACATCGTGTTGTACCGCTCTTCCTTCATCCATTCATAGCGACCTTGACGGTCGTTCAAGCCCCGGAGGAATTCATTCTGCTCCGCACGCTGGTGCTCGTGGTCGAGCCGTTCAGCTTTGGTACGGTGCTGTCGCTTCTTCTTGGGTTTCCGTCCTTTGCGGGGACGACCGGCCAATTCGTCCCAGTCGTCATCACGGGCCATGGGGCTACCTCATGGACTCAAGCAAACAGGGCGTCGATGTCCTCGTCATCGTCTTCATCGTCGCCTGCAGGTTCTTCTTCGACGTACTCCTCAACCGGTTCAGAGGGTGCCTCAGGCACCTCTTCGGCGGCGGCCTCCACTTCGGGCTCGTCCTCAGCAAACAGGTCGTCGCTGTCGCCGTCGTCAGCGAACAGGTCATCGCCGCCATCGTCAGCAAACAGGTCGTCGCTCTCGTCGTCAGCGAACAGATCGTCGCCATCGTCCTCGGTGGCTTGAGGTTCGTCCTCAACAGGACCGGATGCGAACAGGTCGTCGTGCTCGCCATCGTCGTCGAGAGAAACGCCCATGCCGAACATGTCAACATCGTCGGGCAGCACGCCCTTGCGAGAGAGGTACATGGCCTGGGTTTTGGTGTAGCGATGCTTGACATCGGCCTTGGAGTCTTGGAAATCCCAGGGCCAAACGATGATCAAATCGCCTTCACGAACCCACTGCCGGCGACGCATCTTTCCGGGGATTCGAGCCATTCGGGTTTCGCCGTCTTCGCACAGCACGGTGACACGGCGGCCGCCGAGGATTTGAGATGCGAGTGCGAACATCTCGTTGACTTTCTTGTTGGGCATTTTGACACGGATTTTGCCGTCACTTGCATTTTCAGGATTCTCAAGACGTGCGAGTTCTTCGACGTCCACTTTTTCCTCAAATCTGCGACCCAATCAGTCTCACCTGCCCATGCCAGTGGCCGACCCTTCTTGAAGGCACCACCCAAAACGGGGGCAGAAACGGGGCCCGAGGCTCACCAAGCGCCTACGAGGGCGTTGGCCGCCGACTCGCACAGGGCGATGAGTTGCCCGGCACCGACACCAAAGTACACCGTCGTAATGAGACAGGCGATGATGGCAAAGCGAACAGGTGTTCCCGCTGGCAGCGGGCCTTCTCGACCTTCTTCAGGCTCGTGGAAGTACATCACGAGGCCGACTCGAAGGTAGTAGAACACCGAGATGGCCGAGTTGATGACCATCAAGAGAGCGAGGTACCACACCCAGTGGATGTCGCCGAAGGCCAAGTCACTGTTGACGGTCACGTCAAGCAAGGCGACCTTGACAATTCCCATGATCACCAGCAGCTTGGAAACAAATCCAGACAGGGGTGGCACACCGGCCAAGGACATCATGAAGATGAACATGGCTACGGCGAGGAAAGGATCGCGCTTGGCCAGACCGCCGAGGGATTCCAGCGTGTGACCGCCCTTCTCCGACTCGAGCAGCGAAAGCACGAGGAACGCACCGAGTTTGAAGCAGACGAGCACCGTGAGGTGGAAGATGAGGGCCGTGACAACCACGAGCGCTGCATCGTTGCTCATGTCGATGTGGCCGTCCTCCCAGTTGAGCGCTCCGATTGCCGTGATGGCGGCCAACATGTAGCCGGCGTGAGCGACCGATGAGTAAGCGAGCATGCGCTTGGGGTTGGTCGAGCCCAGCGCTGCGAGGTTGCCCCAAGTCATGGTGATGACCGAGAGCGTGCCGAGGGCCACGAGCCAAACGGCCGAGCCGTCGGTGGCTTCGGGCGAGGCGACCACGAGAAGGATGCGGAGCAGGCCGAGCACACCCATGGCCTTGCTGGCCGTGGCGAGCACACCGGCCACAGGAGCGGTGGCACCAGCGTAGGCATCCGGGGCTGCAAAGTGGAAGGGTGCTGCGCTGACCTTGAAGCCGAAGCCGACCAGAAGCATGCCCAGCGCAATAAGGGGCAGGGCTTCCATGCCGTTTTCAGCAAAGGCCACGGAGAGGTCCGTGAATTGAAGCGAGCCCGACCACAGGTAGAGCAAAGAGAGGCCGTAAAGACCAACGCCAGAAGCCACAGAACCGACGATGAAGTACTTCATACCGGCCTCGGTACCTTCCTTGCTTTCCTTCATGAACGACACGAGCACGTAGGTCGAGAACGACGCCAGCTCAAGCCCGATGAAGAGCATGAACAGGTCTTGGGCGAGGGCCACGACCGCCATGCCGAGCCCCGTCGTGATGAGCAGGATGTAGAAGTCAACCTGGCGTCGGTTGTTGTACAAGCCGTTGAGGCTGCGGTCGGCTCGGCTGGTCGCTGGGATGCGGTTCACCGAGGCGGCGCTGGCCAAGGCAAGCGCACCGAAGAAAATCAACTCGAACATGCGGCTGAATTCGTCGATCTGAAGCATCGTCGTGCCACCAGGCGTGATGATCTGCGTTTTGTTCATGCCACCAAAGAAAGAGACGAGCGTCAACCCGAAGGCGATGGTGAAGAACACCGTTGCGAACAAACCGGGCAGGCGAGGGTCGCTGTCGAGTTTGCCGCGCTGACCGCCAAGCAGCCATGGAACGCGGATCTGCGTCAGGGGAATTCGGAACTTGGCGTTGCCCATGTTGGGAACGATCATCAGCGTAAACAAGCCGATAACAAGCACAAATTCGGGGGCCAGGGCGAGGACAAAGCCTTCCTCAAAGGGTTCAATTCGCTCCATTTCAGGCACCTCCCAAGATTGGAATCAAGAGCGTTTCAAAGAACGCCACCGTCCATCCGTTCATCATGTCAAGCGCAATCCACGGCATGACGCCAAAGAGGATGGTGAAGGCCGCCATGATGAGCATGGCCACCTTTTCGCTGTCGCTGATGTCAGGAACGGGTTGACCCTTGAGGCTCTCCGGAGGTTGTGTTTCGTCGCCACCCTCGAAGATGGTGCGTTGCATGGACCACAGGTAGTAAGCGGCGGTGATGGCGAGCACGAACGCCGGACCGACCATCCAGAGCACGCTCCAGCCCTCGGCGGCCAAGAAGTGCCAGAGGGCAAGGAACATCATCAGTTCGGCCACGAATCCAGCAAGCAACGGGAGGCCGAGCGAGGCCATCCAACCGAACATCATGGACGTCGCGAGCCACGGTGAGTGCTTGGCCATGCCTCGCATCGAACCGATTTCCATGCTGTGATAGTGGTGCTTGAACGCACCGCAGACAGCGAAGAGCATCGGGCTGATGATGCCGTGAGCGAACATCATGAACAGCGCTGCGGCCCAGCCGAGCGGCTGCATGGTGGCGATTCCGATGAGGATGACACCCATGTGGGACACCGAGGAATAAGCGACCATTTTCTTGAGGTTGGTTTGTCCCAGACACACGACAGCACCCCAAACGAGGGAAATCATACCGAGGGCCAACAAGGCGAACTGGAAGTGCTGAGCGGCGTGCGGGAAGAAGGCCAATGGCAGTCGGAACATGCCGTAAGCACCCATCTTCAGCATGACACCGGCCAGCAGCATGGAACCACCCGTGGGTGCCTGAACGTGAGCATCGGGCAACCAGGTGTGGAAGGGAACCGAGGGCAGTTTGACGAGGAACCCGATCATCAGCATGACGAAGAGGATCTTCTGCAGGCTCTCACCGAGGAACCAGGCACCACCAGCGTTGGCCGATTGAGCGTGAGCCGTCAAGGTGGGGATGTCGAAGGTGCGTCCCGTCCAAGCACCGGCGTAGGAGAGGTTCTCCGGCTGGAGGAAGTAGACGGTGACCAGACCCAAGAGCATGATGACCGAGGCCGTGAACGTGTAGATGAAGAACTTCTGAGAAGCGTACTTTCGGTCGTAGCCGCCCCACTTGAGGATGAGGAAGAACATCGGAATCAAGGTCAGTTCCCAGAACACGTAGAACATGAACAGGTCGAGGGCGACGAAGACACCGATGAGCGCACCGCCCATCATCAAGACGAGCGGGAAGTATACGGCAGCGTTCTTTTCGTTCCACGTAGCGGCGATGGTCACCGGCAGGAGGAAGGTCGTCAGCCACACCATCGGGAAGGACAGCGCATCCATGCCGACGCTCCAGTGAATGCCGAGGGATTCAATCCATACGTAGCGGAATTCGTAGTTGAAACTCCCAAAGGAGAGCGAAGCCCAATCCATCGTTCCTTCAATGTACTCGCTGCCAAAGAACATGGCCGTGGTGAGGGCCAACATCAGCAACGAGAAGATGAGGGTCGCCATTCGGATGGAGGG
>DAET01000046.1:82428-153961 GCA_002497765.1 Euryarchaeota archaeon UBA486 | reverse complement strand
CGCAGCACCCGAGTCGGCAAAGCCGCCGGCGATCCACTCCCACAGGTCATCGCCCGTGACATCGTCACCGCTGATGATGACCACGCGGTCCACACGTCCAGCGTCAAGCCAATCCTCTGCCACACCAAAGGCAGCTGTGGCCGAGGCACAGGCAAGGTTGATGGTGGTGTTTGGCCCACGAATACCGGTGTATTGAGCAAATTGAGAATGCCCCATGTTGAGGGTTTGGAAGAGGTAGCGGCGGTCAAACCGGCCCTCACCGTCATCACCGTCGGTCTTGGCATGCTTGATGCCCATTTGTAGGCCCGGGAAACACGAGGAGAACACGATGCCCGTCCGCTCACGCTGCACCTGAGGAACCTGCCAGTTTCGAATCAAACGGAGGCCACCTTTGCCCACCTGCTCAACCGGTGTCAGCGGAATGCCCGCATCGCGCAGGGCTAGCAAACCAGCGGCTACGGCCAATTGGGTGCTGATGTCCCATGCGAGAATGGCCTTGGGGTCAATGCCGAATTCCTCGGCCAAATCAAAGGCGCCTTTCAGGCCTGCAAGCTGAGGGATGTCGCCAAACACCTTGGCTTGATCCATGTTCACAGAGCCGTCGCGACCCTTGATGAGCCGGACGATGTTCTTGTCCAGCAGCCGCTGTTTGTATTCGTCCGACACTTCGCTGATGCACGTCTCACCGCGGACGAGTTTCTCAAACGCATCCTCGGAAAACACACGGTCCATGCCGGGCAAGCCCAGGGAGATACCCGTGACCACGTACGGATCAACATCCCGCCTCGAGGTGGCCTGAAGGGCGGAAACCGTCTGGACGGGGGCTGCCTTGAGCGAAGCCGGCGAGGCCACCGAGGTCATGGGCGCCCAGGCAGAAGGTGGAGCGGACACCCAGCGGTTCAAATCGCCCGCTGTGATGGCACCGGAAGCATCGTATTCGGCGTCGGTCGTGGCCTCGGCAGCGATGGTGGCCACGACGCTCTGCACCTGCTGGGGGGAGAGGCCGAGCCCGTCGGTCAGCGAGACGTGCCCGTGGCAGAAGGAAGCCGGATAGCCGCTGTAGGCGGCAATGCGGTCGCCCACATAGGCACGAATGGCCCGGTCGCGTGCATAATCCGAATCCAACGGACCGGTTTGGACAACGGTGGCAGCAGCCACTGCATGGGTCGCGACGGCCGGTGCGGCCGCACCGCTGCCTGGAAGGGGTCGGGCACGGACACGCAGTGATTCAAGTTCGGCCGTGCTAGCCGCAGGTGTTGGTGAGGAAGCAGTGCGCGCCTCAATCGGGCCGGCTTTGAACCCGTCCTGCAGTGCATCCGAATCCAACGGTGGCCAGACAGGTGGGCGTCCGGCAAGGGCCAGTGCACCGATGGCGGTCAGCAGGCTTGCAATGCCGCCTTGTTTGGGGTGGTTCGTCATCACGGGGACGTGAGGTTTGCCCTCGAGAATCTGCATGGCAAACATGGTCAACGCACGCTTGGGGCCGACTTCGACAAAGACGCGGCCGCCTGCGTCGTACATGGTTTCAACCTGTTTGGTCCACTCGACCGAAGAGGCCATTTGTGGCGCGAGTTGTTCCAAAATCGCCGCTTTGGAATCAGCCCCTTGCATGGGGTAGAAGGCACCGTCAACGTTAGCGGTGATGGGGACCGATGGCCATCGAATCTCCAAACCTTCCAAAAACCGGCGAAGGGGTTCGTTGGCTGGAGCAACAATTCTGGAGTGGAACGCATGTGAGGTGGCCAGGGCCACGCAGGAGAAGCCCTGCTCCTCAAAGCTCGCCATCGCTGCCTTGACCGGCGCTGTTTCACCGGCGATGACCGTCATCTTGGGCGAGTTCTTGTTGGCTGCAATCACGTAGCCTTCCGTCGCCTCAAGGACGGCTTCAACGACTTCGTACGGAGCGGTGACGCTGGCCATCAGGCCTTTGTCATCAATCTCAACGGCGCCCATCTCCGTCCCGCGAGCAGCCGCAGCACGAAGTGCACCGTCCATGTCGAGAATACCGGAGGACATCAGGGCAGCGTATTCGCCGAGGGAATGACCGGCAACCATGTCGGGCGTGTGGCCAAAGGAGCCAAGCGTCCGCTCAATGGCCAAATCCGCCGTGAGCATGGCAGGTTGTGTGTATTCTGTTTGCTTCAGCTTGTGCTCTGCTTCCTTGAGTTCGTCCTTGGTCAACGAGGAACGAAGGACGAATCCGGAGAGCGTTTCACCGCCGAGAACCTCAACCATGGTCTCATCCGCTTGTCGCCAAACCTCTGCTGGTGCGGTGAACCGTTGAACCAAATCGGCCGTCATGCCGACGTATTGACTGCCCTGACCTGGGTACATGTGGACGGTTTTCGCTTCGGCCGGCATGGCGGGCTGATCGGTAATCAGTACGCCTTGGGCTTGCAAAAAGCCCCACTTCTCTGCATCGAGCATCGCTTGACCCGCCAGCGTTTGCCGCTTGGCAAATTCAGCCCACGACGTCGCCACCAAGGCCATCCTGAACGGCGCCTGTGGATCGAACGATGCGCTGGCTTGCTGGAGCGCCTCCGAGAGGCGGCGACCTCGAGGGTCGTCATCGAACAACGCCCCTTCGAAGGAAACGGCGGTCACGGCCGCCTGCAAAGCGTCGAGCGACGGCGCAGACAACAGCAGCACGCCACCCTCCACCGCCTTGAGTTCATCATGGGTCATGGTGGCTGGAAGGGTGCCGTCAAAGATGGACGGGGCAGAAACAGGCCCCCGGCCACTGTAGGCGGCCCATCGAGCATCCCACTCCGCCGCCATGGGTGCGTGGTAGTCCGGTTCGTAGCCTTCCAGAGCGATGTGGAAGTTCGTGCCGCCGAAACCGAAAGCCGAGACTCCAGCACGGCGTGGATGCGATGAAGGGCGAGGCCATTCGAGAGGAGCGGTGGGGACGAAGAACGGAATGTTGGACCAATCAACCGTTGGGTTGGGTGTTTCGAAGTTCGCACTGGGAGGGATGGTTCGGTGGTGCAAGGCCATGACCGATTTCATGATGCCAGCGATGCCGGCTGCTGCCTTGAGGTGCCCAATTTGGGATTTGATCGAGCCTACGGCCACGTTGCCAGCGCCTTCAACACCTGTCCACAACCGAGAGAGTGTGGACAGTTCCGTGGCATCGCCTACTTTGGTGGATGTGCCGTGGGCTTCCACGAGTTCCACGCTGGAGGCATCGTACCCTGCCTGATTGTAGGCTCGAGCAATCGCCTGAATTTGGCCTCGCTGACTGGGCGCCGTGATGCCCTTTCCTCGTCCGTCGGACGAGCCGCCAATGCCCCGGATAACGCTGTAGATTTCGTCGCTATCCCGGATGGCATCGCTCAGGCGCTTGAGCACAAGCACGCCGGCGCCCTCGCCCATGACGAACCCGTTGGCACGAGCATCGAACGGCGAGGAGTGCGTTGGCGAAAGTGCACCGATCGCCGAGAATTTGGCAAAGGTGGCCGGGTCCATCGTCCGGTCCGAAGCACCGGCGAGCATGACGTCGACCTGTCGGGTTTGGAGAAGACGGCACGCATCCAAGACAGCAGCCATCGACGAAGCGCAGGCCGCATCCATGGCGTGGTTTGGGCCCTGCAAGTCGAGCAGGTTGGCCACTCGACCAGAAACGACGTTGGCCAGTTCTCCGGGCATCGTGTCTTCATCGATTCGAGGAGTCCCTTCCGTCATCGCCTCGGCGAACGCTTCCACCTGGTCGTCTGTAAGCCCATGCGCCTTGGCCACGGCACCGGTGTGATGCGACCACACGCGCAGATTGGACAAGTTCCTGTTTTCGCCGCCCAGCGCGTTGGCAAAGACAACACCGGTTCGGGTTCGGTCGATGTCGTTGGTTTCACCATCGTAGCCTGCATGCTCAATGGCGTCAGCCGAGACGGTCACGGCCCAGAGTTGGCACGGGTCGATTTGTGGAAGCGTCCCGGGCGGTTGCCGCCAACGCCGCCAATCAAACTCCGCATCGCTGACCACCGCTCCGATCTTGGCATAGGAATACCCCTCGGTGTGGGCACCCGGTCCACCTTCTTTCCAAAAATGGTCCACCGGCCCGGGCCAGCGGCCCTCAGGCAAGGTTCGAATGCTGACCTTGGCGTCCAAGATGTTCTGCCAAAAGGCATTGATGTCATGTGCATCGGGCATCAGCGCCCCGAGGCCAATCACCGCAATCGGTTCAAAGGGGCCCTGATCAATTCCTTCGCAAGGTTTGCCGTCTTCGGTTGTCAACGTCATGGTCTCACCTCAGTTCATGATGCTCTCAGGCACCATCGTGATCGAATACCCCGCATCAACGTAGATGCATTGGCCGGTGACACCGGCGGCGAGGGGGCTGGCGAGCCAGAGCGTGGCACCTGCGACGTCATCCTGACTGACGTTTCTTCGCAGCGGCGCATTGGCCTCAACATGGTCGAGGATGCGGTCAAATCCAGGAATACCACTGGCGGCGATGGTCCGAATGGGACCCGATGAGATGGCGTTCACGCGGTGGCCTTCTGGGCCGAGATGACAGGCCAATTCACGGGTCCAGCACTCGAGGGCAGCCTTGGCCATGGACATGATGCCGTAGCTGGGGACAAAGCGATTGGAAGCAGCGTAGGTCAACGTGATGGTGGACGAACCCGGATTGAGGTAGGGAAGGGCATGCTTGAGGCACCGTTGCAGTGAATTGGCTGAAATGGTCATCGCCGTGTTGATGTCCTCGTCCTCGACAAACAAGACCGGCCGGTCAAAGCAGGCCCGAGGGGCAAAGCCGATGGCGTGAACCAGAATGTCGGCTTTTTTGCCAGGGTGTTCGGCAGCAAAGGCCGTGAAGAATTCCTGCGTCGTTGCGTCCGATGCAACGTCGAGCGGATAGAACCCTCCGATGGCAGGAAGTTGGTCCTTGAGCTTGAACACACGGCTCATAAATCGCTTCTGGTACCCCAAATACAGGGTGACCCCAGCAGCAGCCAACTGCTTGCAAATCGCCCAAGCGATCGAATCTTCACTGGCAACGCCAAACACAAAGGCCGTTTTCCCTTCTAGACCGAGCATGAAAAACCTCCGTGGGGATTAGGTGTAGTGCGCTACACCAAGCCTTTGAGTGTTCCTCATGAAATCGTGTCACATCGGCCGAGTTGAGGCGTTGAGCCGAACGGCCAAAATTAGCCCTCAGAGGTCGGCGAAAACGTCGTCGAACTCATCCTCTTCGTCATCGGAGAACAAATCGTCCAGTTCAGAGAAATCAAACTCGCCGTCCTCGTCCTCATCAACCTCATCGTCCTCAAGTTCAACCGGCGGGACGTAGGTCGGTTGGGCGTTGGCACGACGACGCAACGTTCGAGCGAGCGCAACAACGAAAATCAAGCCGAACAAGACCGCTGCACCAATGCTACCGTACATGACGAGGGTGTCCTTGTCCACTTCCTCCAAGCCACCACCCAAGCCACCGGCTGCAGCGCTGGCTTCGAGTTGGAGCGAGATGCTGGTTTCGCTGACGGGGGCCTTGTCATCGTTTTCGCTCTGAGCCTGGAAGGTGACTTGGTAGCGAGCGTCCTCAAGGATTTCGGACGGGGCTCGGACGGACAATTCCCTGACCGTTGAGACGCCGTCCTCTGCCACGTCCTCCGCCACAAAGGTGCCACCTGGGAAGGAGAAGCCGACCTCTTCCAACTCAGCAGCGTTGGTGATGGACACTCGAATTTTGTCCTCATCGTTGCCGTTGTTCTGGAACTGGAAGCTGATTTTCACCTCATCGCCCTCGGCCATGGTTCGGGTGCTTTTGTCCGAAACATCGAGATCAACCATGCCGAAGGTGGCGATGTTCAGATCGCCGCTCACGGAGGCATTGGAGGCGAGGGCTTCGGGCCAATCCAACATGCCGACGTTGGTGACCGTGGCTGAAAGGGTGAAGTCGTAGGAGAGTGAAGCAGAAAGGCGGGTTTGGCCGGAGAAGGTGACCGTGAAGTCTTCTTCCTCATCGGGGCCAAGTGTGAAGGTGTCCTCCTCCAGCATCATGTCGACTTCAAGGCCATCCCATTCCTTCTCAACGCTGATGGTTTCCTCAAACGAGGAGGGGTTCTTCACCGTGCAGGTGATTTCAACCACGGGGTCGTTGAGGGGGTGGACATCAAGTTCCGGTTGCTTGTCATCGCAATCGATTTCAACGCCAGGTGCCGTAGGTGTCTGCGCAGCGGCAACCGGGAGGAGGCAACACAGCAACAACGCTGTGAGCATTGAACCAAATCGGCGTCGCATCAACATCTCCCTCCTGCCCTTACGTGGTGATTCTCTTTCATGAATGTGATGGGGCGTTGAGGTGAAGAAGATGGCGTTCCCCTTCCACCTTCATGCACCATACACCGAAGTTGGCAATTCGCTGTGGGTGTTCCACATGACCTCTTCATCCACACCGGCCTCGAGCAATTGTTGTGTTCGCTTTGGCACGGTTTTGGGCCCGAGGACAGCGCCTGGTCGCCTAGGGTCGTCCATGTAGTCGGTCTCGAGGAAAAAACCGTGTTTGGCTTTCGTGTGCGTCTCCACCAACCGGTCAAGCGCTCCCTTCCCGCACAACACACTCGGCGTGAGGCCGTGGGTGTTCTCCGTTCGCACATCTGGGGGCGAATAGTGGCGAACGAGTTTTTTCAGATCCATGCCCTGGCGAAGCGCTCGCTTGGCGAGGTCGGGGTAGGTGTCCTCACTCTCCCCTTCCACGTGCAGTTGCAAGGGAATGCCTTCTTGGGCGGCAAGGTGCATGGTTTCATCCAGCAATTCATTGGAAAGGTCCCAGATTTCATCGGACACAGGCCAGTGGGGCCTTCCGACTTCGCCGATGGCGTGGGCGTGCCCTTCGTGAACCAACGCGAGGGCGGCCTCGATGCTGTGGCGGTAATTCTCGACCGCTCGCTCCTTGCCAGCTGCGCCCTCATCGCCGACCCACCGCTCGAACTGATGAGCAAAGGCCGCTGGGTGAGGGCCAAGCACCACACGAACGCCCAAGCCAACCTCATCTCGAACCGACTGCGCCATGGCGACGGTGTCCCTGTATGCCGCTTCGTGACCGGCCAGCGATTCAGGCGGCGCAGTGAAATCAGGGCAATGAACCAGCACGATGTCGGTTCCGCCGACCCGTTGGAAGGCACGAGCCGCATCCAGAAACAGACCCCGGCGGTTGAGGTGGAAATGGTTGTCCAAAATCGGACCGTCGTAGACCATGCGAGCCCCTCAAATCCGTTGCACGAACCATCCTTGGTCGGCGAACACGCCCTTCCAATAGACGGCAGCCATCGCGACCATGTTGGGGTGTCGAGCGTCGGCGACGACGCACTTTCCATTGGGCCAAATCTGAACGGTCAAACTGTGGCGCGTATCGGTCAACGTGGTGCATCCCAGGCGGGCATCGTATTCAGCTGAGCCCGAAGGAAGCGAGGCCGGAATGGCTTCGAGGTTGACGGACTGCTCAAACTGGAACGAGACAACAACGGGGCCCATCTCGGCGACCAGCCCACTGTCGTCCATGCCCATGCGGAGCAGCAGTTCCTTGGCAGCTGCGCGAGCCGCTTCTACGCGGTGGGTGCCGTGAACGACGATGCGCCCCTCTTCGTCGATGACGAGGGTGGCTCGTGGCCGCTCCATCGCTTTGATCACCACACCACTGTTGCGTTGACCACCGACCTCAGCGACCACACGGTCGTGGTCGAGGGGCGTCGGGCAAACAAAGCGAACGAGTTGGTTTTCAACGCGGACATCGATGCTTCCGGTCGCCATCTCACTCTTCCTCCGTGTGGGTGGAGGTGGTGGCTGTTGATGAAATCTCCTCCACCGTCCTGTTTGCATCCAGCGCCTTCACCATGGCCGCTGCATGAGGCTGGTGAACCACGAGCAGCAGGGTGGCGTCATCGCCAAGGTCGGAACGAAGCGAGGCGAGGGCGCCGCGTACACGCGCAGCGTAGCGCTCGTTGCGTCGGTTGGCGAGAGCGGGCGTGCTCAACCACTCAGAAAGCTCCCACCAAGCAGCGGCCAACACGCTCGCTGTCGAATAGTCCACGGATTGGCCCTTGGGCGGGGGTTGAGCGTTGAACAGATGTTGCTTGACGCTCTTTTTCCATCGCTTCCCCACGCGTACCATGCCCAGTAATTTTCGCCAGTGTGAGACGGCTCTTGCTTCCTGCGTCAAGTAATCGCCCCAGTCCTCATCATCGGCCAAGGGTTCGATGAAGAAGACCGCCCGGCCGTGCCGGTCGGCGTTTCGTTGAAGCCGGCGGGGTTCCGGGTCGGGGAAACGACCGCCCTGAAGGGCCTCAAGCGTCTCAATGCCTTCGATGTATTTGCCGAAGGCCCCGCCGGAGAGCAGCGCGTGCGTGAGGTTGATGCCTTGCGATTCCGCTTCATCGGCTTCTTCCTGAATCCACAGATCAACGACATCGGGCGATTCAAGCAGCGCCAAACCGTGCCAGGTCGCCCGTGGTCGCATGGCGTTGGGGTACACCACCGTTGGCATCGTCCCGTGAACGATGACCCGTCCACCGTCAGGGTCCTCCCAGACCGTATCGGTCCACAACGAGGACATGCAAGGGCCTCACTGGTTGTTGACCCAGTCCTGAAGGGACTCAACGTTCCATCCTTGGTCGAAGTAGCCTTGGATTTCTTCTTGGGTCCACTGCGGGAACTGCTGCATGGCTCGTGCCATTTCCGGGTCAACATCGGCAGGAATCTGGGCAAGGACCTTCGTCTCGCCGTAGCCCTCTTCCTCGTCCTCCTCCTCGTACTCGTCATCGAGCATGGAGGCCCCGCCTCCTCGACGGGCGAGCACAAAGACCAGGGTGCCGAGAACGCCGATGACAGCGACCAAGATGATGACGATGAGCAACAAGTTGCCCCCGTCCTCTTCGGCCTGAACCTTGACGTTGAACACATCGGCCCACTGGCCTTGGGAGCCATCGTAGATGCTTTCGCTGGAGCCGTTGAGACTGATGGTGTAGTACATGCCCGTGGTTTGAGCGGCAAACGGAGCGAGGGTGACTTCCACCCAATCGCTGACCTCTTGGATGCCCAGTTCAGGAGTGGAGATCGTGTCTTCAACCACCGGGGTACCGCCATCGGTCACCGACTTGATGACCAAATCGGCCACACCGGCCATCGAACCGGTGTTCTTGACCTTGATGCGGAGCTTCATGCTCTCACCAACACGTGGGTCATCGCTTAGGAGCACGTCCTGAATCTCGAACGTGGCCTTCTCTTCAATGAAGGTGTATTCGGACTTGTGCTGGGCTTGGCCAGAGAAGATGGGCAGAACGCTGCCGTCCTCTTGCGCTCCACCGCCCAATCGAACGGTTGAACCCGCGGAGTCAGCACCTGAAATCCAGAACACGACCGTGGGCTGGTTGGCTTCGTTGACCTCGGCGTCAAAGACACGTGGCTCGTTGTCGGACAGCGGCCACAGGTCGAGGCAGGTCGCCGTTGCCAAGTAGCCACCGCTGAGGGTGCTCAGCGACAAGGTGGCTGAGGAGGGCTCAAATCCGAAGTATTCGGCGTATTCAGACCACGGCGTGTAGTCGATGGTGTTGCTGTAGAACATCCAGTTAACCTGGAGGTCGCCGGGGAACATGGCTTCCTGCTCCTTGATTTGGGCCTGAATGTCAACGCAATGGTAGTTGGCCGTGGACAGGGTGTTGGCAATGATGCGGTCGTTTGCACCGGCCGGCAGGGCGCCCTTCTCGGCGAGCCACGTGTTGGGCAACACCTCGGGCGGTGTTCGGTCGACCTTGAGGGTGAATTCACCGCAACCGTAGGACGTCGACGTGGCGCAAAGCGCTGCCGTGAAGTCTTCAGCACCGTCGGGCAGGTTGATCAGCTTGTACGTGTAGGTGTATTCGTTGGTGAACACCGGTGCTGTGATGTTGATGTCAAACACGCCGCCGGTGAAGGTGTGCGTGATGACTTCACCCGGTGTAGCGATGTAGCCCTTGTTGAAATCCTCTGCAGCGTCCTCACGGGTGATTTCCAGCGTCAATTCAACTTCGGGGTTGATGTAGACGCTGTCAAAGATACCCTCGCGGAAGGCGAACTGACCGGTGAACTGCACGGTGTCGCCGGCAAAGATGAACCCTTGGCGAACGTCACTGGTGAACGGTGCACTGGCGTCTTCAAACATCGGGGTAACCATGAGGTTGTTCACCTCGTCGGTACGGAAGTCAAGTTGGATGCCGTCGCTGTATCGCCAAATCTGGATGTAGCGGCCTGGGACACCCGAGAGCATCGTGTAGAGCGGGTTGTCAAGATCCTGCATTTGCAACTTGGGCTCGATGTCCTTGCCGTCAAGACCAACGATGCCCCAATCAATTCGAATCGGGATGTTCAGAATGAAATCGGATTCGAAGGGGTCGATGAGGGCCGTGTTGTCCATGGTCAACATGGAGGGCGCAACGTCCTCGTCGTACACGATATCGATGTGAGGGCTGTCGGTCCAGGCGGTTTGATTGCGTGGGAAGTACCACACGGTCATGTCATCAGCGGTCTTGTCAAGGTTGACTTGGAAGAAGTCAACGTCGCGCCAACCGTTGTCATCACTGGCCTCAAGGATGAGGTGGTAGGTGTTGCCGGCGTACATGGTTTGGTTCCACGTACCGTCCCACTGAAGTTCGTTGGAGTTGAGGAAACTGCTTCCCTTCGAATCCTCGATGAAGAAGTTACGAATCACTGGCGTCTTGGACGACATGGAGACGTAGGTAACCCGGTCGTTGTCAAAGCCGGGACCGCCACCGTCAATGGGGTTGCCTGCAAGGTCGTACCCTTCAATCCAGAGTGACACCTTCCCTTCCAAGCCTTCGTTGGCCAAGTCGTTGTAGTTGCCAGAATAATTGGCCGTTGGTGCTTCGCCGTCGCCGTTGAGGGTGATGGTGATGTATTCATCTGCATCGGGCAGACCGTCGCTGTTCGTATCGTGGTCGTTCTCAACCCAAAGATGGAGGTCAAGCGTGGCAGGCGGGCTTGGCAAGTCTTGGCTCGACATGCGAATTTGCTGGTTCGCCTGTGGAACCACCCATGTGTCGTCAAGCAGGGTTCGCCAGTTGGAGTCGACGTTGGCGTCGGTTCCGGGACTCAGCACCTGAAGGTCGAGCAGGTTCGGCTCGTAGGTGTCGATGGTGATGTCGAACGGAATGGCACAGGTTTCGTCGGGGTTGTACTGCGAGGGCGGGCACAGCAGTTCACCACCTTCGTATCCACGTGCGGCGAAGCGGTAGGTTTCGCTGCCGGCTGCGGCACCAAGGTCAACGTTCCAGTTGAAGTCGCCGCCGATGACACCCGAGCGGTTCGCCACCTCTTCCCACTCAACCGTGATGTTGCCGTCGGTCGTGTTGACGTGCTTCAACTCAAGCGTGAGGAAGTAGGAGGAGGGGTCGGGTGCTTCGTTCAGGTCCTCAAGGCGGATTTGGCCAATGAGGTTGATGTCTTGTCCCGATTCAGCTCCGCTCAAAGACTGCGGTGCACCGATGCTGTTTTGCAACTCAAAGGAGGTGATACCTGCATCGTTTTCCACGGCGTTGCCAACCGATGGTTCAAGCAGCACAGCGTCGGGGAGTCCGTTGACGCCGTTGGTGGCCGTGAGACCAGCATACATGCGAACGGCCGGCGTGTCGTCCCAGGTCGGGTTGACACGGAAGTGCCAGGTGATCTCCTTGCCGTTGGTGATGTCCGCCACCGAGGACGTGGATTCGAGTTGGATGTGGTCGTGTTCGTCGCTGGCTTCAGCGAAGGACATGAAATCGCTCCACGAGAGCTTGATGTAGCCAGATTCGGACTCAAAGGTCAGCCATGCCTCAGCCAGCGAAGTGCCGGTCAACGGGTCGACAGCGTGTGTGGTGACCACCTCATAGATGTCGCCGTTGGGGTACAAGCCCACCGGGTTGTCGGTGAGGGTCAGCGTGTTGCTGTAGCCGGTGCTGGAGGAGACGCTCAGGTCGCTCAACATCACACCGCCACCGGTGGAACTGGACACTGCGACGGGGACCGTTGCGGTTGCGCCACCGGTCCACAAGGCAACGCCCTGATTGAGTTCGAGGTCAAAGCCGTCGGTCTCGTCAAGGGTGGTACCGTAATCGTAGACGATGTCAAGGTCGACGATGTCCAACGAAGTTCCCGAGGAGGCGTTTGGCGAGTCAACCATGAAGCGGAGCATGACCCAGTAGCGGCCGAATTCGTCCTGATGCGTCCCTGCAACGGAGGGGTTGGTCATCAGGCTCTGCAGAGCGCCGACGAAGTCCATCGGCTGGTTGAGCATCTCTTGAACCAGCGTGGTGCTGTTGGGCATGTCGCCAAGCACAACGGATTGGGAACCTGCCATGAGTGTGAGTTCGAAGCCTTCGGTCGGGTCACTGTTCGAGCGAATGGAAATTTGGTCCATACCGAAATCGGCGGCCGTAATGTCAGCCCCTTCGGGCAGGAGGAAGAAGCCCCCGGTCGCTTGACCGTTCACGCCAAGGGTGAGGGTGGCGTCATCGGCGGCGTAGTTGACGCCGTCAACGGTACCCGAGACGAACTTGGTTTGGCGTCCAAACATGTCAAACGCTGGCTCGGTGAAGCCGTAGTCGACATCGCCATCGTTGGCCACGTCGATTTCAACGTTCTTGGCGTGATGTCCGAATTCCAAGTCGAACCAAATGCCACCAACGTCGCACGGCCCAAGATACGAGGTCACGGCGTTGAAGCCAAACAGCGGATCATCGAACGTGGACCTGACGCCGTTTTCGACACTGATACTGGTGGTTTGACCGGTGGGCGTGATCTCAATGGACGGCGATTCGCTGCAGTCGTCTTGGATGACTGGCGTCATGGCCGTGATGGGGTAGCTGAATTTGCTGCGCTCGAGCGCTGGTGTGTAGGCGTCTCGTTTCAGGTTCGGAACGTAGATCATCGGCTCTCCACCGCCCATCGTTTGCCAAATGCCGCCATCGATTTGAACCGGTCCGATCGCCGAGAAGTTGAATCCAGTTCCGACGCGAGAACCGATGCTGAAACCGTGGAGAATCGGCGTTGAGAGTCGGTCGGGACCCGAATCGAAGTTGAACTTTAGATTGACAGCACGGTAATCAGCCGAATCGATGTTCCACAACTCGATGATGTCGCCGGAAAGACCGGTCATCATGGAGCCGTCCTTGCCCGTGACAGGGTTGTTGTTGGTGTCGAGGACGTCGACGGTCAGCGTAGCCGAAAGGGAGGTCTCGGCTTCGACGGTGAGAATGCCGTAGCCGTTGGGATGGTTTTCGCCGCCCAAAGTTGACGGCGTCATGCCACGAACGGTCATGCTGGCGCTCTGAGGCAAGAGGTCGCCCAATCGGAAGTTGTCGACGTACCAGCCCGACATGTTGTCGTCGATGTTCATGGCGGAACGACCGGTGTGGTGAAGCACGAAGCGAAGTTGAACGTACTCGTCGATGTAATCCGTCAAATCGACGGCGAGATTGTTCCAGCCCGTGGGGTTTTGGGCCGTGGTGGAGGAACCGGCAAGACCCCACTCCCACTGGCTACCGTTTTGCAGGCCGCCACAGTTGCTGGTGATCTTGCCGTCCCAGTTGTTTCCAGAGCCGCCGCCTTGAGCGTAGTTGGTGCCGTACACCAAACCGGTGCTGGCTTGCTGGTCGAATGCGATGACCTGAAAACCGCTGTCGTCGGGAGGGAAGCCGGGGTTGGGCGAGGAACGAATCTGAAGGTAGCCGCAATCAGAGAAACGTTTGCTGTTCGGTTGGGAGCCGGTGGAAGTTTCCAGGTTCCACCATGAATCAAAGAAGGCTGTTTTGCTCTTGAGGAGCGGATCAACGAACAGGTCGGTGCTGGTCATGGCGACGACGAAGGGGAGGTACGAAGGCGGCGTGTTGCCGTCGTCGTTGTCATCGGTGTAATTGGTGTCGGCGAGGTTGGTCCCCCAACACTCCTGGCCCGAAGCGCAGCCGCCGGGAATGTCGGTCGCAGAGAGCGACCCGTGCTCCCAACCGATGCCGCTGGACGGCATGGAGGAAGGATTGGTTGAATCGGTAAAGCCACCATTGGTGCCCTCAAAGTCGGTCAGGAAGCCTTCGGAAACGAGGGATACAGGTGTGGCTTGGGTGCCGTCCTCGTATTGGAAGAGGGACTCGTCGGAAAATTCCGTGAGCTGGTTGTTGTATTGGGGGTTCCAGACGCGCTGGGTGGTTTCGAGGTCAATGCGGGAGTGAGCACCGTGCTCAACCATCTTGGTGTGGATGATCATCGAAGCCCCGGTGACCGTTTCACCGTCGGGAAGGTTAATCGCTCCATCCACGAGATTTTCGAGATCGTTCCCGTCTCGGATTTCGATGTCAACCTCCGAACTGCCGTCAGCGAACGTGGTAACGTTGGCGGAGGCAAACGGAGCGAGAAGCATCAACAACATCAGGAAAATTGGCTTTGTTTTCGGGTGCGTTTGATTTGACATGGTGTCACCTGCACCTCTGCGAAGGTTTGTCCCCCTAAAATCTCGTCGCTTTCAAGACATCATCGCCGTTTTCTGCACATCTTCCCCGCACGGTGAAGATGAGTTATGAGGGTGAACGGCTTGGAAGGGTCATGGAGCCCTACTCAACCGAACCAGTGACGCTCATCGAAGAGGTGTTTCCTCAGGACACCAACGCCTACAACACCCTCTTTGGTGGGCGGCTTCTTTCCCTTATGGACAAAGCGGGCGGCATCGCCTGTGCCAAGTTTGCGCATCGTGAATTTGTCACCATCTCCATCGACACACTGACCTTCATCGCTCCGGCACGGCAAGGCGACCTGTTGGAGGTGTCCGGCCAAGTGGTCTACACCAGCAGCCATACGGCGTGCACCAAGGTGACGGCCTACACGATGAGCAAGGCCACCTGGGAAAAAAGCATTATTTGCGAAGGTTACTTCTTTTTCGTGGCCATTGATTCCATGATGCGACCCATCCCTGTACCTCAATTCACCCCCGAATCCGAGGAGGAGCAAGCCGAGTGGGAGAAGGCCAAGGCCATTCGCGACAACATGCTGGCGCAGAAAGCCAAGCGAGAAGCCTGACCACCCATTGGTTCTTCAATCGCTGCCATCTCGGCGCTCCATGGTCGTGCTCAACGTTGCTGTGATCGCCTCGGATGAACTGGCTCGAAGCATCGCGAAAGCGGCCGACCAACGAGACGTTCATACGTACGTCAACAAAGAGAGCGGTCCGGACGGGGCACGCATTCTCTCGCTCATTCGTCCCGCCAAATACCCCGAGCGACTCCCGCCGTTCCTCAACGCCCTGTCGACCTCTCACGCCGGCATCATCGAAGTGACCGCCGTGGACGCCTCGCTGGGCGAAGTCTTGGTCGCCTTCGCCAGCGCCGGCATCAAGCGAGGCTTGGCCGTGGTCAACCCGCCCGATGGCGGTTGGGTCGACGAAGACCAAGTCAAGATGCTGTTCAAACAAGCCGGGCTTGAAGCGTGGACCTTTGAGCGCAACGACGGCGTCCACCTTCGTGAACGAATGTACGCCCTGATGGACGAGATCCAAGGCGTGCTGGAAGCCAACGCCAATGCCCCTCTCGTGCTCCCCGTTGACCAGCATTTCAATGTCAAAGGCATCGGTTTGGTGGCCATTGGCTACGTTCAATCCGGCAAGGTCAACGTCCACGACGAGGTGTTGCTCCTGCCGGCCAACGGCACGGGGAACGCCAAATCGCTCCAGGTCATGGACGACGATGTTGATGTGGCCAGCGCAGGCGACCGAGTCGGCCTGGCACTCCGCAACGCCAAGGAAGAACACCTGACGGGAGGCACCATCATCGTTCACCCACCTGTGGAAGACAAGCGAGCCAACCTCTCCGTGCCGCTGGCCGTTGAACAGCACCAACGCTCGACCGTTCAGCTGACGACTTCGCCGTTCCAAAAGCGGGTGCTGACCAAAGGCGATGTGATTCACGCCAGCGTGGATCTCCAGTTTGTCGTGGGTCGTGTGGCCAATGCATCCAGTGAATCGCTCGTGGTCGATTGGGACCAACCGCTGTTCATTCGAAAGGACAACCCGCCCTCGGTGCTCATCGCCCAACTCGACTCAAAACCCCGCATCATGGGTTCAGCCGTTCTGGTGCGAAACGATGCCTGACGGCGACCGGGTCCTCGCCATTTTTTCCGGCGGTCATGCCGGACCATCATCGGTGGTTTGATAACCTCAGACAACCGGCTCGGATTTGGGATGCGCGAGATTGGGCAGGGGACTGTACCAACCAGCGAGATGGAACAGGAAATCTTCCTGTCCCTCCGGTTGGCAGAGCCTTCAGAACGGGTGAAAATCACCTTGGATGAGCGCATGCTGAGCATCGAAGGGAAGCGGAACGCCACCGTGGACATGCGACTACAGGCCATCACCACCATGCGTCACCACTCCTCAAACCTCGTGCCTCCGTGGTTGGTGGTGCTCGGTCTCGCCTTGGTATGGATCGGCTATCGACTGGTGGTGCCGCCAACTTACAGGCTGGGGTTCATCGGTGCAGGAAGCGCCCTCATCGTCGGCCGATTTTTGACGCGAAAGCCAACGTTGAGCATTCACACCTCGTCGGGTGACTCCCATGTTCTCTTCGGAAACGAACGGGACCTCAACCGTCTCAGTTTCATGTTCCATCACCTCGCCAACAACAATTCAATGGCCGAAGTTCGAGCCAAACTCCAAGCCATTGAAGCGGAGGGTGGAACCTCGTGGAGAGAGGCTCAGGTCCCACCCGCACCAATTTTGCCCAACCCTCTGCAGGCACCGCAAGCCCTCGAACGCTTCCTGGCCGCCGACGAAGGCATCGAGCCCGTCGAACAACAACGGGAGATTGAGCCCGAATGGATGCCAACGCTCGAACCTGAGCCTGTCCCTCCTCAGCCTGTTGTCGGCTACATTTCCAGTTTCCAGCCCGTCCACGGTGCCGTGCAAACCACAGCCTACCCCCCTGACCACCGACCTGCTCCCGTGAACAACCCGGTGCTCATCCCCCATCCCACGCCGCCCATGTATCAGGGCATTCAGCAACATGGACCCGGTTCCTTCTTGCCGTCGTTCTTCAGCCAGGACGGTGCGCACATCCCTGGTCAGCAGCCACCTGAGGAGCCTCAGACGACCGAGGACGACCTCGTGTTGGATGCAGAAATGCTGGACGGCCTCTTGGACGACGTGGAAGAAGAACTGGAGGACATCCAGGCTGCGACCCAAGCTGTGGCGTCTCCCGTGGAACAAACACCATCGCTGCTGAGGCCAAAAACCCCCGCCACCATCGAAGATTCGCCATTCCGCCCACGTCGAACCGAAACCTTGCGACCCAAAGCAAGGCGAGGAGGAACCGTGTTTTCTCGTATCCGAGACACGTCAAGCAGCGTGCTTGAGCGCGCTTCAAACATCGTCCGGCCAAGCCCGTATGCGACCACGGAGACGTCGGGTGCTCTTCGAGAGCAGACCGAAGCCTCCACACCGGCCAACCGCACGCAACATGTCATGAATTCCCTTTCATCCGATCAAGGTGGCGTGATGGCGCCTGAAGAAGCTGCACGGCTCAGTGAAATCGGGACACAACTTCTCGCGACCGCCAACGAACTCAGTCAGTCCGAAGAAGGTCGCTTGGCGTCCATGTCGTTCAGCGACCTTCGTTCCAGCACGGTCGAGGAGGAAAGCGTTCAACTCCCTCGCTTGGACGATGATTGATCAGTGCCCAAGCATGGCCTTGTATTCGGCGAGCCGCTGCAGGTAATCGCCCTCGTTGACGGAGGTGAGCGCTCCTGTACCGAACGCTTCGAGGGTGAAGCTGGCCATCACAGTGGCCCCCATCAACCCTTCACGAAGTTCGTCAAGACTGACGACGCCTTCTCGCTGAGAAAGGTGGGCCGCCAAAGCACCTGCGAAGGTATCGCCGCATCCCGTGGGATCAACCACGGACGCCGTAGGCACAGCGGGCAAGGCCAGCAGCGCACCGTCGTGGAGGGCGACCACACCGTGCTCACCACGCTTGACGATCAAGGTCGATGTGTTCGTTTGCTCGGCCAAGGCATGCATGGCTCGAATGAGGTTGTCGTCGCCCGTCAGCATGCGGGCCTCGCCGTCGTTGATGATGACAAGGTCAACCGCACCCATGACTTCGAGCAGGGATGGCTTGGCGATGGTGATCCACAGGTTCATCGAATCCAACATGGTCAATCGCTTGGCCTCGGTTTGGTCAATCACGCTCCGCTGAATCTCCGGGTGCAAGTTGGCACAGAACAAGACCGCCGGTGCCTGAAGCCCGTCGGGGACGGCCGGCTGGAAATGTTCGAACACGTTGAGGTAGGTGGCGCGGGTTTCTGCCTCGGCCATCGAGCCGTGGTAGGCACCCTCCCAACGAAAGGTCTCACCGGGTGCGACCTCCAACCCTTCGAGGTTCAACCCGGCCGAAGCGAGCAACGCTCGGTCTTCGGGTGCGAAATCTTCGCCCACGACACCGACCAAACCCGTGGTGCTTGAACCGTGGAGGGACTGAACGAAACGGCAAGACAGTCCGCCGTAGGTGGCCGAACCTCCCAACGCCTTGTCGACGGAACCGGCGGGCGATTCCACCGAATCGTATGCGATGCTACCAACGATCAGGACGCTCATGTTCGCTCACCCCAGCAACTCTTGATGCATGTCAATGTATTGAATCGTGATGTCGCCGTTGTTGAAATCTTCCTCGTCCATGATACGGCGGTGCAGCGGAATCAGGTGTTCAACGCCCGTAATCATCGTTTCATCCAGCGCAGTTTTCATGCGACGGACGGCGTCTTCACGGTCCCTACCCCACACCAACAGCTTGGCCAGCAGGGAATCAAAACAGCCTGGCATCTCGTAGCCGGGATGGGCGTGCGTATCGCAGCGAATCCCAAATCCACTGGGGAAATGGCACTCCCACAGGCGCCCGGGGCTTGGAACAAACTCACGCGGGTCCTCAGCGTTCAATCGGCATTGAATGGCATGTCCACGCCAGGTGATGTCCTCTTGCTCCATCGGCAAGGCTTCACCCTGGGCCACCCGGATACCGAGTTCCACGAGATTATGTCCGGTGATGAGTTCGGTTACCGTGTGCTCAACCTGAACACGAGGGTTAACCTCGAGGAAATAGAAATCGCCGTTGGCGTCGCGCAGGAACTCAAAGGTGGCCAGGCCCTTGTAGCCCACGGCTTCAGCGCCCTTGCAGACCAAAGCACCGATTTCCGCTCGCTTCTCATCGGTCAGCCACGGCCCTTCTTCGACCAACTTCTGGTGGCGACGTTGAATGGAACAAAAGCGCTCGCCGAAATGGATGGCCTTCTTGCCGTCCGCCAACACCTGGAATTCAACGTGCTGCGCGCCTTGAATGTACTTCTCAACGAAGACGCGCTCGTCGCCAAAAGCCGACTTCGCACGCGACTGACAGAGCTTGAGTGCACTCTCAAACTCGTCGGCCTGCTGCACGATCTGCATGCCGATGCCACCGCCCCCGGCGGCTGCCTTGATGATGACAGGGTAGCCGATTTCATCCGCAAGCGCACTGGCGACCTCGGCGCTGGCGATGGGTTCGGAGGACCCTTTGGCCGTGGGCAACCCCGCGGCTTCCATCGCTGCGCGAGCCTCAATTTTGTCGCCGAGCAGCGTGATCACGCCCGAGGCTGGGCCGATGAAGGTGATGCCTTCTTCCTCGAGGCGAGCGACGAAGGCGGCGTTCTCGGCCAAAAAGCCGTAGCCGGGGTGAACAGCGTCGCATTCGAGTTCCTTGGCGGCTTGCACAACGGCTTCGATGTCCAAGTAGGAATCAAGCGGGTTGGTTCGGTAGTTGGGGTAGGCGATGTCCGCCATTTGGACGGGAAGGGACAAACGGTCCTCGCGACCGTGAATGATGGCCGCCTCAATGCCCATGTCTCGGAGGGTGCGAAGAATACGGAGAGCGATTTCGCCGCGGTTGGCAATCAGCACGCGCTTGAAGCCCATGACACCTTGTCGGCCGACTCAATCTATGAGCAAAGCGGTCGCAATCTGAGCAATGTCCACCTTGACCGTGTGCCCGGAGCGGCATGGATCACTGCGTCCTTGCAGCTTCCTCCGGCGGATAAACGTCCCATGGTTTCGTGCCCCGCTTGCGAAACATCGACTTGCGCATGGAGCGAAGAATGGCCCTCGTGAACGACAACGAACGTCGCAGGGACTTGAAGGGGTGGACGAGGTACCACAACGGGTTTCTCCACCCTTTGAACGGATGACGCAACTGACGCAGGATACCGTCAGGGATGGGTTCATTCACTCCGTAGGACTGTGGACGCCGGTCCTTTGGCATGAAGTAGGTCCCGAACAACTGGTCCCAAAGCGGTAGGAACGTGGAGTAGTTCGTCCAAATCGCATCCCGTTCATTGGTGTGGTGCCAGTGGTGGAATTCAGGCGTGATGATGAGGCGGTGCAGCCACTTGAGCCGCCACCTCACGTTGGCGTGGAGGAACAATCCGAGAATAAGTTGAGCAGCGGCAAGGGCCCCGGTCAACTCAAAGGAGAAGCCTGCGGTGACAAGAAACACGAACGCAGGAGCCAGGATGGTCCCGTCGAGCGGATGAGCACGGAATCCGCTGGCCCAGTCAAGGTGCTCCGTAGAATGATGGATGGCGTGAAATTTCCACAAGACGGGAATCTCGTGGTAGAAGCGATGCGTCCAGTACACCAACGCGTCGAACAGCAGGAACCCAACCACTGGCATGTAGGCTGCTGGAATCTTGGCGACATACGGCGCAAGCAGCAATCCCGGAATCCAAGCCAGGCTGAGCAGGCCGATGGCGATGGCCACGAACCCCGTGAGCAGACCCATCAACGGTGAGGCGAGCGCATAGCCCACGTCCGTGTCCAAGTGAGGTCGTCTGACCTTTTGGCCACGATGACGCGGGAACAGTTTCTCAAACGGTACGACGAGGACAAACAGCAGCAGCACGACCACGATGCCTTCGGTGGAAATCATCAGGGCGACAGCGATGAGGCCCAAGGTCAAGAGGCGCAGAAGCATTGAGACCAATCGGGCCTTGAAGCCGATGCCCTCCTCCTCCATGCAGGTGACATCGACCGTTGTGTTTTGAGGGCTTTGCGCACCTGTGCACGAGAACGACGTGCGCAACAGACGAAGGCCGCCGCTCAGTAGACGTCACGCAGGTAGCGCTTTTGCTCGCGCATCATCGTTTTCTCGATGAAGTGCGTGGCGTCGTCCTCGGACATACCACCGTGCTCAATGGCGATTTCAATGAGGGCTCGGTGGACGTCCTTGGCCATGTACTGCTTGTCGCCGCAGATGTAGAAGTAGGCGCCTCGCTCGAACCACTCCCACACTTCAGCGCCGTGCTCCTTGAGGCGGTGCTGAACGTAGATCTTCTCCGCCTGGTCGCGGGACCACGCCGTGGTGAAGCGCCAAAGGTGACCCTCGTCAATCCACGACTCAATTTCGTCCTTGTAGTAGAATTCCGTTTTGGCGGACTGGTCGCCAAAGAACAACCAGTTCTTGCCCGAGCCGCCGTCAAAGACGCGCTGTTCCATGAAGGCACGGAACGGTGCGATGCCCGTGCCCGGCCCGACCATGATGATGTCCGTGTCCTTGTCCTCGGGGAGAATGAAGGACTTGGTGGGCGACATGAACACGCCGATGGGCGCACCGGACGTGTCGATTTCATCGGCCATGAATTGGGTGCACAGGCCACCACGGGCTCGACCGTTGTATTCGAAACGGACGATGCCGACGGTCAGCTCAACGAAGCCGGGATGGGCGTCGTGGGACGAAGCGATGGAATAGAGACGGGGCTTGAGGCGGTCGGCCAGTTCGAGGAATTCCTCGGGCGAATACTTCACGTCGAACTCACGCATGATGTCAACGTAATCTCGGGTCCACAGGTAGTCCTCAATGGCCTTGGTGTCGGCGGTGATGGCCTCGACCTGGGCAGCAGGGTCGTCTGATGGCACGGAGGGGCGGAGCGCAGGAGGGGTTTGCTGGTCGTCGGTGGCGGACCAGGTCGCATCGTTGCGAGTGCGAGACACGATGCTCATGCTGATCTTCATTCCGCTGGACACCACTTTTTCTGCGAGCGACTGCACGAATTTCTTGTTGGCCATGTGGACCTCGAAATCTTTCTTCAGCGCGTCGTAAAGGGTGCGCTCACCGTTGTGCGTGGTCACCGTCGCCTCTCGGTCCCAGCCCTGCACCTCGAGCAGTTCATCCACGATGTGAGGGGGGTTTTCAGCGATCACGCCGAGGGCGTCGCCAACCTTGTAGTCAAGGCCCGAATCACCGAGCGCGAACACGATGTGGCGTGTCTCCTTCCTCGAGCCTTCGCCGTTGAGGATGAAGTTCTCCGTAATCTGTGTCATGTAGGGGTTTTTTGCGGACCAGTCACTCATTGCGTCACCTCATACCACGGGGGTTGATTTTGGCACCAAAGGTGGCTATATCATCCTTGGTATGCCCTCGCATCCCTGCACCAAACCTCACCAACCGATGGGAACAAGAAGGCGCAGGGACTCCCAGCGTCATGGCCCCCCGCATCGACATGCTCGGCACGGGAAACGCCTTCCTTCCCCACGGACGGCACCACTCGTTCGCCATGTTCGACCAGCAGCACATCATTGACGCACCTCCCACGGCGCTGGCGGGGCTTCGACGACACGGCATGAACATCGCCGACCTACGAACCGTGTTCATCACGCACGTGCACGGAGACCATGTGTTCGGCTTTCCGTTTCTCCTCTTGGAGCGCAAGTACATCTCGGACCGCGACGGCGTCGAACCGCTGACCGTGGTGGGAACCCCGTTCGTGAAGGAACGGCTCACGCAGTTGTGCCAGTTGGCCTTTCCCGGTTCACTTGACAGCATGATCGAGCATGTCACATGGGTCATGGAAGATGTTGGTGAGCTCGATGACGGGTGGCGGTGGGAACGCTTTGAGGTGCATCACGACGACGCCGTTGAGCCTCACGGCTACCGTTTCGAGCACCCGAGCGGAGCATCGTTCGTCCACAGCGGCGACTCGGGGCCGTGCGACACGCTCTACGACGCGATTGAACGCTCGAACTTCGCCATCCTGGAGATGGGTTTTCCCGATTGGGTTCCCTCGACCCATCATCACAAACCAATGGATGTTCGCGCCCTCTCGGAGCGCTGCAAGACGCCGTTGGGCATCACCCACACCTACATCGACGAACCCTCATCGTTTGCGACCGTCCTTGAATCGGAATTCCCCGAGTTTGCCGACCATGTCATCCACCTGAGCGACCGGATGAGCATTGAGTGGTCCGGCGAACGATGGGTGGTCAATTCCTGACCTCAAATTCGTGGCTCCGAAAATGTTCATTTTCACTCATTTTGCCCTAACTTTATATCCACCATTGAGGAGTCCACTCTTCACCAAATCAAGGCCTTCCATCGCTCCCCGTGGACAGGCATATAAGGGGGACTCGGACTCAGCCAACTCATGGCGGTGAGTCGGCAATTGACTCCCTCGTCCTTGGTATAAATAGGGAGGTGAAATTCAATGGAAACCAACATCTTTGACAAGTTTGTTTCCCAGAAAACCCTCTTCAAAAACAAGGAACATCTTCGCCACAATTACCGCCCCTCTCAACTTCCTCATCGACAGGAAGAGATTGAGAAAATTTCCTACAACCTGTGGGAAGCCCTGAAGGGCCACATCCCCAGTAACATGACCCTCTACGGGGTGACGGGAGCCGGGAAAACGGCCGTCACGGATTACGTCTGTCATCACCTTCGAGCCAAAGGCCAGACCATGGGTCGCCAGGTGGAGTCCATCATGGTCAATTGTCGGCAAATTGACACGCAATACCGGGTGCTCAGCCACATCGGAAATTCACTGCTTGAGGATTTTGAACAAGATGAGATTCCTTTCACAGGTTGGCCCACCGACCGTGTCTTCAACGAACTTGTGCGAAGAATGGACCGACGTGGCGGTGTGTTTGTGATCGTTCTCGACGAAATTGACCACCTTGTTCGCAAGGCCGGCGATGACCTCCTGTACAACCTGACCAGCATGAACGCCTCGCTCAAGCACGCCCGTTCGTGCGTCATTGGCATTTCCAACGACCTCAAATTCACCGATTTCCTTGACCCTCGTGTCCGATCTCGACTCGGGCAGTTGGACGTGCTGTTCCGACCCTACGACGCCGAACAGCTCCAGGACATTCTCCGCCAACGCGCTCAAGAAGGGTTGGACGCCGAAGCCATTGGGCCCGGCGTCATCGAGTTGTGTGCGGCACTGGCTGCGCAAGAACATGGGGACGCACGGTGCGCATTGGATTTACTCAGGATTTCAGCTGAAAAGGCCGAACAGTCTGGCGAATCCATCGTGAACCAAAACCACGTTCGCATTGCCCAGAGTCAGATTGAATCCGACCAAATGACGCCCGTGATCGCCACCCTCCCCAGCCAACAAAAACTGGTTCTTGCCGCCATTCTCCTCAACGAACAGAACGGATTGCGCAACGTCCAAACCGGCCAAGTGTACGACATCTACCGCCAAGCCTGCAAGCACATCAGGCAAAACCCACTCACTCAACGCCGAATTTCCGGATTGATTTCCAACCTTGACATGCTGGGTTTGGTCACGGCGCGCACCGTGAGCAAGGGCCGTTATGGCCGGTCCAAGGAAATCAATTCCTGCATCCCCGCCAACGTGGACGTTCGTGAAATCATGGGCACCGCCGAAGAAGAGATGCGCACGGTGTTCAATTCCAACTACCACCACCAAACCTCGTTGTGAGGACGTGGTTTCGTTCGGAGTTCACCCGTTTCGGTGTGCTTAAATGCAGTTCGCAAGTCGCAGGGCCCATGAGCGACGATGCAACCGCCCAATCCACCAGCGGAAAGGTGCCCGTTTATGCGTCCGTCATGGTCTGCGTCGGCCTATGGGGATTGGTCCTGGCCGCTCTGAACATGTTCGGCATGATTCACCCGACCTACCACGTCTCCTGGGGTGGCCTGCTCACCTTTGAAGCCACCAACGCAGCCTTTGGCGAAGCAAAAGATGGCTTCCATTTCGAAGTCCTTGGTGACACCATCTTCATGGCCGGATGCGCAGCGCTCATCGCCTTCGGTTCCAAGACCATCAACCAGCAACAACCCGTTGCAGACTGGTTCCGCGGCCTCGTTATCAACGATACCTGGACGGCCCTCAACGACACCTCGGTGGCCGGCGGCCAGCGAACCATGGCTGCATGGTGCCTCCTGCTCGGTCTTGCGTTCTACCTTTACTTCGGAATCGCCCACAAGGGTTGGATTGATGTTGGCGTGTATTCGGTCACCATCGCCCTCATGGCGGCAGGTGTGGCCTTGAACCACGCCAGCCGTGCCCCACCTGGCGACGAGAACATCGATTGAGTTCACGACCGACGATGGCCGTTTCGCCCGAGAAGGGCATCGAACAATCCGAGCAACAAGCCGTGCCACAGTGCAAGGCTCCAGCGGAACGTGAGACGGCGAACACCGAGCATGGCGACGATTTTGTTGGTGGGCGCCGACCGCATCACTTCTCGATTCACCACACCCAACCGTCCCCGCCAGAGGAGCAATTCGTGAATGAGGAGCATGAGGAAGGCCGCGAGCAACACTCGGGTTTCCCAATGGTCAACGGCGGTTTGGTCAAACCCGAATTCTCCTGACATCAATCCGAAGATGAACGGTGCGCCCGATCCAAGGATGGCAAGCCAGAGGGGAAGCAAGCACAGCACCATGGTGGAACTGCCCAGGAAATCAAAGCCTGGTCCGCTGCGTTGCCGTTTTGGATGGTGGCGAACAATCCGAACGTGCGCACGAGCGTCTCGGCGACGTTTTGCCAGGAAATGAGCGGCACCGGTTTCGGGCACGTGCTTCACCAGCGCATCCCGGGCGTAGACGATGGTGCCTCCTGCCTGAAGGAGGCGAAGGCTCACCTCCATGTCTTCGGCGTGGTACCACGACGGATCAAATCCACCCACCGCCAAGAGGGCTTCTTTTTGGAACATGGAACAGGGGCCGTTCGCTAAACTCGTTCTTCGGGGCCGAGCGCGATATTTGGCGGCGATTTCAACCGAACGAAGACGACTGACGAGGTCGTTGGCCTGTTCAAAAACGGTGCGACCGGTCACGGCGACCACCTGCTCCCGCTCATCAACAGGATGAATGTGGGCCACAAGATTGGTGATCCAGTCCGGTTCAGGGCGTACATCAATGTCGGTGATGGCCACCCAATCACCTTTCGCGTGCTCGACTGCCCATTGGCGGCCGGCAGACAATCCAAGCGGTGCTTGATGATGAACGCGGAGTGGAACACCGTTCACCCCCTCAGGATCATGGTAAGGTTCCAGCACCGACGCAGCATCGTCCGTCGAGCCGTCATTGACCACCAGGATTTCGAACGAAGGGTAGGTTTGAGCGATGAGCGCGTCAAGGCAACCCGCAATCCAATGAGCGCCGTCGCGTACGCAAACGGTGATGGACACGAGGGGTTCAGCCAATCACTCCACCTCAAACAACTCGAGAAGGCGACGGCATCGCATCTTGGTCGCGAGGCTGCTGGGCTGAACCACCACCCCGGTGTGCGGCTGGCCGTACAACACCACCGCGTGAAGAGGAACGTGCAAGTGGATGAACAGCGGCGCCAGGTCTTCCTCGCCATCCACCACAACCACCACGGGCTCTTCCAGGGCGGAGGCTTGCTCGATGGCCTCCCGTAAATTTGGGGTCAACACGCCGGCTGGATTGGTTGCATCAAGCCGATGCGGGAACTTCGACAAATCCACCTGGTCGTCCTCATCCAAGGCTTGGCGCTTTGTTTGCCCGTCAACAAACGCCATGTCGGGAACGACGTCCATCGCCAGCAAGGTGGCGACGGTCACGTCACCCACAGCGATGAGAATGATCTCGGATGTGTCGAGGTCCTCAAGCGCCGCCGACATCGCGATCTCAGGTGTGGATTCAGGGCCTTTGTAGAGCGTGCCCATGGGGGATTTCAGTTCGGGTTCGGCCCTCGGGTGCATGCGAAGCACAGCTTGCCTCCACGTTGTTGTCATCCAGGGGTGACCGTCCGGGTCCACCAACCCGTTTCGAATGCGGGTTGAACTGATGATGGCGCCATCAACCTCCCGAAGATGCGCCACCTCTACGATATGGAGCGGAGGAAGGGCATGCTCCATACGCTTCACGTTGATCCGCTCGCATTCGCCTTTTGTTTCGGGCGTGGCGACGATGCAGTCAGCTTCGGGATGATGTGGGGCAGGCCCGTGGATATCGGTCAGTTCATGGACGGAAACTCGGCGTGGCGCATGACGTTCTGCCCAGTTGAGCACTTCGTCTCGACGCGTCTCAAACGACTGCATGTTCACCGACTTTTGGTCGGCCATCTTGTCGCTCGTGATGTGAACTTCAACGTGTGCTGCCGCTCGCGCTGCGGCATCGAGAAGCAAACGATGGCCGGCATGAAGGCGGTCAAAGGTACCGCCCACCAAACATCGGTTGAAACGGGGAGCCTCTCCCATGAGGGTTGGTTCGGCCACGAGCCTTTGAGGTCATCGCCCCGTCTCCCGCTGAGAAGGGCATCATGGGACTGTGCCCCAACACCTAACGGCCTTGTTCACTGTTTCCTCCGAGGCCTGACCCTCGGTGTCGGGGCGTACTGTCCGGTAAGGTGGTTGTCTTGCGTTCATTCTTGCGTCGCACAAGGACCCATAACCCACCGATGGTTTACCGCATTTGCACCGGAATTCACTCCCCGAAGGGTCGTCCCAGTCTTCGATTGCGGCCGTACACGTGGTGTCAGACGTCATTGCTCATTTCACAGTCGCTCAGCCTGATGTTGCAGGTACGGTAACATCGCCTCCGGACGACTCCATATCAATTCATCGGCGTGAGCGAAGGTGGCGTGCATGGAAGCTCCGCGTGAACAACACCTCGCCGATGTCGGGGTCGCCCACGGTCATGACATCCCTTCCAAACACCGGCCATTGGTCAACCGGACGGACCAGCCAGCCCGCAGACGGATGCGTGGAAAGCACCGGAACTGGCGCACCTTGCTCGAGCGCATACACCATCGCATACATGTCCGTCAACGCTGCCTTTCCCACTCCCTCAGGCAGAAGTTGAACCGGGAGAAGCGACGTGGAGTCGAGGGTGAAGCCAGGGTGTTCGCCAGCATGGCCTGGGAAGTGGGACCGCTCACCGAAGCCCCGCGCCAACAAGGCGGGCCAACTGCATTCAAACTCGGCAAGCCAACTGCGGCCTGTTTGGCTGGCCAGTTGGGCCGTCAGCCAGGTTTGTGCAAAAGGAGACCACCACGTCGGTGGGAGCACCCCCATCAGGGCTCGCTGTGTTTCAGGAAGCCACGGTTCCTGACGTTCGGCGATGCCCAAACCGGTGGCCCAAGCACGCAACATCGAACCTTTTGGCTGGAGCATGGAACGGTCCATCCACCGTCGAAGCAAGGCTCCATCATGGCCAGTCGTGGACGGGCCGAAGATGCATTCCAGCACCTCTTGTTCGTTCATGGGGGCCTCGAACCACACTCGGCTTGCATCGTCGAACAAGGCGGCATGCTCTGGAAGCGAGGGGTTGAGCGAACACAACATGCAGGTGGCTACAGCAACACGGTGTTCCTCGTCGTGCTGGAGGTGCTGACGCCACCGCAGTACCGTGGTGATGTCATGGGCCGCTTCTGCATGAATTCGTTGGAGCGCCTTGCGCCGCCATGAACGCCCGCCTGAGGCCAAGGCAAGCGGAAGATCAGCCATCGGCACATCATGAACGGGCATCAATTCAACCCAACCACCTGGGAGACGGTCTCGCAGGCGAATCCAACGGGCTGGACGATGGGCCGGGGGCGAGGCGACCCATGACGCCAGTGCGTCGGTGGATTCCAGTGCATTCGCCTTGACCTCATCGCCCGTCGGAAACAAGTGAAGCGCTTCCGTGAGACGCTGGCCGGCCAATCCGTCAGGGAAAGTCGATGAAAACCCCCGTTGTGGGTGGCCAACTGAGGCCGCCAACAACTCTTCTGCATTGCGCGGCACAGCCTCCATTCGTTGGCGATGAGCCATCGGTTCCCTATCGTCGAGATGCAGGTTGAGGTCGAACTTGACGGAGCGGCTCAACTGAACCTCAACCGTCCCCAAGTCTTGACCGTCAACCAACAAGGAGCTTCCCTTTGATTCAGGAAGACCGCCATGGCGCGTCACCACCGCTCTGCAAGCCGGGTGAGTGAGCCAGCGAGACAACACCGGGGCATCCGGTTGTTCAAACGCCCAATCCACCACAAATGGAATCCGGCCGTCCTCCATGATGTGGTGAAGCACGGCCAGAACGGCGCGTTCAGTTACGCCGTGGGTGTTGAACCAACCGGGGCGCAACGAATCATGTGTCCATTGTTGCTCTCCGAATTCAAGAAGAAGCGAACGCATGAGTGGCGACACATCTTGTTCCATGCCCGTCTCAAGTTCCATGACCAACGCTCGGTAGTGTTCTTTCCGCCGTGCAGTCGCCATGCGAGGGTGTTTCAGTTGAAGCCAAAGGTGCAACACGGAAAACGGCAGGGGCACGGGTGAGGTGACAGGGCCGTCGCTGAGGGCAATGGCGCCATGAACGACGTTTCCAATCAACAAGTTTCGATGGGCTGCGGATCGAAGATGAGCCAGGAGCCCGTTGGATGGTGCATAACCTCCATTCAATCCCGGCACGGTGCCGATTTCAACCTGCCCCGATGATAGGACGGAGGGTACATCCAACCCGCGACCCGTCTCCATGGTGAACGACTGCCCTTCGACCAACCCTCGATGGCCTCGCTGCTCAAGCACGACGCCGCGAACCAATCCAATGCGTTGTTGCGTCGATTCAAACGCTGCGAGTGTGCTGGCTTCTCTCGGCGCAGGAGGTGCAGAAGCGGTTGCATCGGTGACCGTGTACCACTTGACAGCATGACGCGGCGCCAGCACCCACGCCCCCCCTGAATTTCCACTGGAAGAAGTCGAGCCGCCTCCTGTTCGTTCGCCCACGAAAACGAAGGACGATTCAGGGGGTTCCATGTAAGCAAGCAGCACGTTGGCCTCATCGGCATGAAGCACCATTGGGTGGCGGGATGCACTGAGTTCCACCGCATACTGCTGCATTTTTCCGAGCGCATCTTCTTCGAGTCGATCATGACCAAGTTGGCTCAGATAGATCGGCGCATTTCGGAGCCCACCGCGCTCGTCCCTTGTTACCAACCCGGCTTCCCTCAGTTGGCGACATGCAAGCGAAGCGTGGGGCATACGCATGGAGAACTGCTTGGCGATGTCCGACACCGTTGAGGGGCCATGGCGCAACCAAACCAGAATCTGGCGTTGGGCGGTTGATCGGATGGTGCGATGTTTCATCACAAGTCACCTTGACATGCCCGGGAGTGGTTTGACCAAGTGTTTGTCTATTAAAAAGTCTGCGAAGTTACATTTAGTTATATATTTCCAGTGGAACTGTGAAAAATAACTTACATATTCATACCACGGTGTTGGAAATACACTGCAATTGAGGCATCAAACGTAACCAAATCGTCCATCCGAGGAGGAACCATTATATCAGCGGCCTCGCTCCTCAACTTTAGTGGCACATCACCAAGAAGGCCACTCAAAAAATGACAGGAGGGACCAACCATGAAAACAACACGCATCCGTGAAAAAATCAAGAAATTCTTAGGCGATCGACCACGAAACACTGCAGAGATTCTGGAGTACATCAACAGCACCATGCGTCATGGCACCACCAGTCAGCAGCTGGGCAACGTGCTCTCCAAGGACAAGGACATCGTCAAGGTCGGCTACATCAAGCGCTCTGGCATCCTTTCGGGCGGCTATGACATCTGTGAGTGGGCCACTCGGACCTGGGTGTCCGAGAACTGCCCCGAGTGGGTCGAGGGCACACCCATCATCGTTGACAGTGAAGGCAACTTCATGACCAACGCTGACGAGAAGCTCTGAACCGCTACTCCTCTTCCTCGTACTCGACCCCAAGGGTCGCCATCAACAGGTCCATCTTGGCGTGGATTCGTCGCAACTCGGTGTTCACACCTTCTTCTGAGTCGGCCTCCAACGCGACCACCGTGTTGGTAAAGATGGCAACAAACATGTTGAGGAAGGTAAACGTGGTCATGAAAATAAAGATCACAAAGTAGACCGCAACCCACCAACCTTTCTCGTTGATGAGGTCGCGAACGATACCATTGGACCACGACTCCAACGTCATGACTTGAAACAGCGAATACAACGATCGCCCGAGGCTTCCAAAGTATTCCGGGGAAACCGACTGGAACAGAGCGGTTGAGAGCACCGCAAACACGTAGGTCACAACAAACAGCAACGTCGCCACGGCTGAAAGACCTCTGACAGAGAAAATCAGTGACTCAGCAACCAGTTTGAGTTCCGGAATACGCGAGACCAATCGGAACGCCCGCAAAACACGAAACACCCTGAACACGGCGAAGAAATCACGAGCGGGAATCAGAGCAATACCAACCACAAGGAAGTCAAACACACACCAGGGGTCTCGGAAGAAATCTCGCCCCATAGCGTAAATTCGAAGCAAGATTTCCAGGACAAAGACCGTCAAGAACAAGCCGTCAATACGCTGGAGAAAGGTGTCACCTCTCGGACCCCACTCGTAGGTCTCAAACCCAATGGCGATGGAACTGGCCAGGATAGCAACGAAGACGATGTTGTTGAACCGTTCAGATTCAACCAAGACTCGAATCCTTGCACGAACATTCTCGGTCATCAGGATGCAAAAGTACAGGCAGAGTTTAATCCCTGCCCCGGCAGAAAGGTGCTTCAGTTGCCTTCGAAGATAGCCATCGCCTCGTCAACCGAAGCGCCTTCGCAAATGATGGCGTGGCAGGCGGCCGTCATGCGAACGGCTTCTTCGGTTGTCTTCTGGTGAATGTTGCGACCGGTCGCAGCACCTCGGCATCCGGAAACAGCCATTTGATCGTAAAGTCGCTGAAGGAACTCACGTGGAGGAAGCGAACCGCCGCCCGAGCAGATGATGCCCGTGCGACCCGCTGCCTCAACAGCAATTTTCAGGGACTCAGGCTGAGTCATGCCTTCGAAGGCCTTGGGGTAGTTGACCTTAGCAAAGTCTGCACCAATGCAACTGGCAACGCCTGCTGCGCCCGAGATCAGTTGAGGGTCCTTCTCATCAGCCACCGCTTGACCGCGAGGGTACATCCACACGACTGAAATCATTCCGAGTTCGTGGGCCTGGCGAATAAAGTGAGCCGCTTCTGTCAGCATTTCATGCTCGTACTCGCTACCGATGTAAACGGTGTAACCAATACCGACCACATTGATGCCGTTGTGGACCAACGACATCACGTCATCCATGTCCCAAAGGGCCTGACTGATGGGGTCGCGTTGGGCGGTCTTGACGAGGTGCGACTTGGAGTTCAACTTCACGAGGTAAGGCACGTCGGGATGGTCTCGAGCGTATTGCGCAATCAGGCCGCACTGGCCGGCGAGGACACCGATGGTGCCGTCTGCATGGGCTCGTGCTCCGATTTCGAACAGATGACCGGGGTCGTTCGACGAGAGCGGAATGGTCTTGCCCCCGTCGTAGAAATCGTCGTTCAGGTGTTCGATTTTCTGGTCGCAAGCGAAGAGGTTCATGCTCCCCGTACCTGCAGTGGCGGCGGCCATGTTGTCGAGGTAGGTGTCGATCAACTCGTCGGGAACATCGGCTGGGACGTGGATGTTGTTCATGGATACCACACCGAAGTTCACTGACCGGTGAAGTTGGCCACACGCTTCTCAACGTAAGCGGCGATGCCTTCCTTGGCGTCGCTGCTGTTGAAGAGGGCAGCTTGGAGTTCACGCTCGAGTGCCAAGTGGTATTCGAATGGAATTTCCGGACCGGTTTGGCAGGAGCGCTTGATGTTGCCAACGGCCTTGACGGCCTTGTTGGGCAGCGTGAATTGGCTGCACCAGTCGAGGATGTCTCGGCGGAAGTCGTCGGGGTCGCCTTCCCAGATGTGGTTGATGAGATTGCAGGCGTGGGCATCCTCGAAGGACATCAGTTCGCCGGTGACCATCATCTCGAGGGCCTTGGCCTTACCGATGAGGCGGGTGAGGCGAGCGGTACCGCCGGTTCCAGCGAGCACACCGAGGTTGATCTCGGGCAGGCCAACCTTCCCGGAGTTCTTGCGAGCGATGCGGATGTCGGCCGCCATGGCGATCTCAAGTCCACCTCCAACGGCGTGGCCGTTGATGGCACACACGACGAGTTTGGCCGTCTGCTCGAGGCGAGAGAGGGTTTCGTTGGCGTGAAGGCAGAAGTTGTACTTGAAGCCGGGGCTGACACTGTTGAGCATCTGAATGGAGGCGCCTGCAGAGAAGAAAGAGGCACCGTTGCCGGTCAAGACGATGCAGGTGACGCTGTCGTCAAAACGAGCACGGACGATGGCTTCGTCGATGTCTCGCATCATGCCGTGGGTGTAGGTGTTGGGCGAGCGGTCGTTGGGACCCTCAAGAGGGGCACCGGCCGAGTCAGAGGTCAGTTCAATGACGGCGATGCCGTTCTCGGTCACACCGTAGTTGACAAGTCGGTTTGGCATGGGTTCAAGTTTCAATCCATAGAGGTCGCTCATGCCTTGAGCCACAGGGGTTGGTATTATGAAGAAATCGCTGAGATTTCTTGCGCCTCACCCTCGGCGTTGCTCGTGAAGGAGACATGACCGCCTCCTCGGCGCACCGATTCCCATCGCGCCTTGACCTCAAGGGCCGCCTCGCTCTGCTCCCAGGTGTCGCGAGGTTTGGCCTTCCTGAACGGCAGCCGAAGCGGGCGTGTTGGACCCTCCATTCGCTTGAGCATGAACGGCGAAGTAACTCGGAACACAAGCCGCTTGAGCAAACTCGGACGGAACAACTTCCCAATCCAGCGAAGACCATCGCCGCTTCGCTTCTGATCCCGCATCCACTGCACGCACATGCGCTTGAAGGTGCGGTCGCCCACCCGGTTCATGAGCCAGCGATTGGCCACACTCGTTTGGACGTAAGGGAGCAGTTGACGGCGAACTTCCTTTTCGTAGGGCTTTCCTCCAAGCATTTCCTCCGCTGCCAGGACGCCGGACCACACCGCCATGCGCATCCCAAAGCCCCACATGAAATCCTGCAGACCACCGGATTCACCGACAAAATGCTGGCCGGTTTCCGGGACGGTGTAGAACCCGTTGAGGGTAAAATCGCCTTTGCCACCCACTCGCTTCACGGGCTGCATGTCCATGTCGGGGTAGAGGCGCTGGTAGCAGGCGATGGTCTCGTTGAGGAAGCGTTCGCTTTTCTTTTGCTTGCGCCACAGGCAGGTGCAAATCAGACCCACGCCGTCGATGACGATGAGGTAGGAGTAAGCACCGGGGGCAAGCTTGTCGTTCAATTGGAACGCAATGTGGTTCGGGTGCGAGGTGTGAAAAATCTCACCGAGGGCGATGGCCGAGGTGTCTTTTGGCCCGCAGGCCACGATGTCGGCGTCTTTCTCATCGATGCGAGATTTGTAGTGCAGCGTCGCACCTGCCTCGATGGCCATCCGCTTGAAGGCCTGGTCAATGGTGTGGTCGGAAGTGCCGCGCTCAACGATTCGGTAGGCAACACCATCGGTCTTGGCTTGGGTCACAACATCGTCTGGGTGAATCAAATCCACGACCGAAAACGAGGTTGATTTGAACGCATTCGAATCAAAGCCCCAGCGTTCGAGTTGATCGAAGAAATCAGCATCCATGCTCCAATTTTCCAAGGCTTGGAAATCGCCGTCGAAGCGAGCCCCCGAATCGTGGCGGATGTCATGAACGTGCACTTCCCGACCTGCTCGAGCAAGGAGCGTGGCAGCCGCCAGCCCAGAGAGTCCAGCACCCATGATGGTGATGGAGTCGGCGGGGGAACCGTCGGCCATGGCTTGCCATGGAGGCGTGAGGTTTGAATGATGCCCTCCCTTCGTTCGGACCATGACAGTGCACATCCTCGTGGAAGAAGCGCCCGACGCCCTTCTGCCCGACGCCCTTCGTGCCAACATGAACACTGAGGGATGTGGTGCCGTGGTCTCCTTTGTCGGCCTGACACGAGAAACAGAGGGCAAGGCCGATGTCTTGAGGTTGGAATTTGACGCATGGCAGGACCGACTAACGCCCGTCCTCCATCGCCTTGCGGAGGAAGCGACACGAGAATTTGGTGTGCTGTCGGTGGCCATGGCTCACCGGACCGGTTCGGTGGGGCCGCAGGAACCCATCGTTGCCATTCATGTGGGCAGCCCGCATCGAAAGGAAGCGTTTCAGGCATGCGAATGGCTCATTGATGAATTGAAGAAGCAAGCACCCATATGGAAGAAAGAGGTCACCACCGAAGGGGAGACCTGGAAGGAGGGGTTGGGTTGAGCGAGAAATCCATAGAGGGCATCATCAACATCGGACAGAAGCCTGTGGTTGAGCGACGAGCAACCGCCCGTGGAAGGGTGCTGTTCAGCCAAGCCACGAAGGACGCCATTGTCTCAAGTCAAATCAAGAAAGGCGACGTTCTCGAGGCTTCGACGATTGCCGCCATTCAAGCCGTGAAGGACACCCCTCGTATCATCCCTCACTGCCACCCCATTCCTCTTGAGGGAACCACCGTGGACTGGTCGTGGGAGGGCACCGGTTTGTGGTGCTCCGTAACGGTCAGTGCCCACTACAAAACAGGCATCGAAATGGAGGCGCTCACCGGCGTGGCCGCTGGCCTTCTGTGTGCCTTTGACATGGTGAAATCCCTCGAAAAGGACGACGAGGGTCAGTATCCTGTTGCCCGCATCACCGACCTCGAAGTCGTTGAGAAATTCAAGGGAAACTGAACCGTTGACTTGATGGCGTTCCCGCGATTCCAACCACTCATGGGCATCATCGGCGACCTTGCACACCACTTTGTCGAAGCCGTCGACCAAGCAGCCATCGCTTCCGCAGCCTGGCGAGGCAAGGGCGACAAGAACGCTGCTGACGACGCTGCCGTTGAAGCCATGCGGCGCACCTTCGACGCCGTGCCGTTTGACGGACGAGTTGCCATCGGCGAAGGTGAGCGAGACGATGCCCCGATGCTGTACATTGGTGAAGAACTCGGCTCGATGGTGGGACAGGCTGGCGCCCCGCAGATCGACATCGCCGTTGACCCGCTTGAGTGCACCAACAACTGCGCCGACAACCTTCCAAATTCCATCGCCGTGCTAGCAGCAGCTCCCCGTGGGACCCTGCTGCACGCTCCCGACTGCTACATGGACAAACTCGCTGCTGGCCCCGCCCTTGCGGACCATGTGGCGCTCGACGGCGGCGTGGCCTACAACATTGAACAGGCCATGCATGTTCTTGACTGCGAGGCTGGTGATGTTCGCATCGTGGCCCTCGACCGTGAGCGCCATGCGGGGTTGTTCAAGGAGATTCGAGATGCTGGCGCCCAACTTCACTTGCTGAGCGACGGTGATGTTTCTGGCGCCATTTGGGCTGCGAAAGACGACGGCCCGTACGACATGCTCATGGGCATCGGTGCTGCACCAGAGGGCGTCATTTCAGCCACGGCCATCCGAGGCGTCGGAGGGATGTTTGAGGGACGACTCGTCTTTCGCTCACCCGAAGAGGAAGCGCGTGCGGGGACCATGGTCGGCGACGATTTGACCCGCCTTTGGAAGGCCCACGACCTCTGTCAGAGTGAGGATGCCATCTTCGCTGCAGCTGGCGTCTGCGACGGCTATCTGCCGGGCGTCAAGGTGGAGGCCACCCACACCACCACCTACAACGAACTCATCGACGTCGCCAAGAACAGCGTGGTGAGGTCTGAGCAGCGACGACCCCTGTAATCTACCGAGGCGCAACCATGGCTCAACAGCTGCGAATCGATGTACGCCTTCCTCAAGGCCACTGGGCCGGCGACGTGACTCGTGAGCATCCTTCAGCAACGCTTCGCATCGAACAACACATGCCGCTCAGCAAGGGGCGCGGTACGGCTCGCTGTTGGAGCAACGAAGCCATCCACGCCACCGTGTTGGCCCACGATGGCATCGACGAATGCAGCGAGCCGGAAGACGGCCGTTTCTCAGTCAACATCTCTGCGGGAGGAGGCGGATTTCTCCGGCCGCTGGTCGACCTTGGCGTCGTGCCGCGAACACCGTTCGAAGTTCGAGACGGTTGGGTTGAATGGACGGTTGAGGGTACGCGAGAAACCATGAGGGCTCTGATCAACCGGTTCAGAAGCGATGAGATCCCCCACAGACTTCTCTCGACCCGAAGCACGGGCGCTCGACTGCTGACGCCGCGCCAGCGAGAGGTCTTCGAAGTCGCCTCTCGTGAAGGCTACTGGGACGTGCCTCGCCGCATCAACCTCACCGAGCTTGCCGGCCTGCTCAACGTCGCCAAATCCACGCTTTCAAATCAACTCCAACGCATTGAATCGGCCGTCTTTCATGCCTTCACCGAAGAGATTCGTCGCCAAAGCGACTAACATGTTCGCACGAACATGTTCGTAAAGGGTATAAGGAGGTCCCCGTCCACCTTGGAGCATGGACAACCTACCGAAGACTTGGGATGACTGGATTGAGAACTTCAAAACTTGGCAAGACAACGTCGGCTACGACCGCGAGTGGATGGGCAACTTTGACCTGTCCATCCAGTTTGACTGGGAGCGTGCAGGCGACGTCATTGAGTTTGGTGATTACGCCGGCCGAACCAAGTGGGAGCGATCTCTCCAAGTCCCTCACCAGAGCATGCGAGACGCCCTCGTGAGCATGATCACCGTTCAGGGCGACACCGAATTCGCCTCCGTTGAGCAGCAGCGCCACCTCCTCGCCACCGCACCAACCGACTACGACCGCTACGCAGCGGCCCGCATCATGGCAGAGGAGCAGCGACATGGATGGCAAATGGCCTACCTTCTCATGACCTACTTCGGTCAGCAAGGTCGACGCGAGGCGCAAAAACTCCTCGAGCGCAACGCTCAGGACGGCGACCGCCTCCTCGGTGCGTTCAACCGCCCCATGCCCCACTGGCTGGACTTCTTCTGCTACACGATGTTTGTGGACCGTGACGGCAAGTTCCAACTCGGCATGCTTTCCACCTCGGCGTTCAAGCCACTCGCTGCCAGCATGGGCCCCATGCTCAAGGAAGAGTCCTTCCACTTGGGCACCGGTTCAAACGGTCTGCGCCGCATCATCAAGGCCGGCGTGATTCCTTTGGACATGCTTCAGCGCTACATCAACAAGTGGGTGTCCACCGCTCACGACCTGTTCGGCGTTGACGAATCCTCTTCTGCCCACTGGGCCTACGTCTGGGGCATCAAAGGACGCTGGGATGAGCGCAAGAAGCTCGAAGGCGATGTTGAAGTGTCCAAGGAGACGCTGAACGAAGAGGCCCGCCAGCACTATCACGAGGAGATCGTGGCTGAGGTCAGGAAACTCTGCGGCTACCTCCCCGAAGGTGCTGCGGACCTCTATGTCCCACACGAGAACTTCCACCGTGAAATCGGCCACTTCAAGCGCCAGCGCTACACCGTTGAAGGTACCCTGTTCGAAGGCTCCGACGACGAGTGGGATGCCTACATGGCCGCCCACCTCCCCACCGCCCAAGACGAAGAAGACCTCAAGGAACTTTTCAAGCAACAATGGGTGGCTGAGAAGCCCATGACCGCTCGCCAAATCGCCTCTGGCATTGGCGCAAGTGCCTGAACATCGGAGTGATCGTTGATGATTCCCGTCGCCCTCTACGGTGTCGACGCCGAGATGTGTGAACGCTTCTTCGAGGACCTTCCCGGTCTTGTCACCGACGCCTACGAAGACCGATCGTACATCGAATCACTGTACGCCGTCCAAGCCGAGCAATCCATCGAGCACATCAGCATCGCAGACCAGTGGGCTGAACGTGTTCCGTTCGCTTGGCCCGAAGACATCGTGAATGAAGTGGAGATGGTGCTTCGAACCACCAACTACCCCGATGTTTCGTTGCTCGAGCACCTCATGACCCTCGACGGCGTTGACGCACAGCGAATATCTGAATGGATGCACTTCTCCACAAACTTGTTCCCCATCTACTCCGAAAAAGCGTGCCAAACACTGCAAAAGATGGGCCTTGACACCCCGTACAAACCCGACGACATCGCCAGTTATGGCCTCTACGTGAACAGGATTGAAGGCCTCAAGCTCCACGCCCCAGCCGCAGGACTTCCGGAAATCGGCCTTCCCCGAACCCGGATGCTGCAGTTGGGCCTGGAGCGATTTGAATGAACAACGCCGGAGTTCATGCCAAATTGGTCATCGTCGCTGCCATCTGGGGTTTTGGTTGGCCTGCGGGCCGTGTGGTCGCTACGGAGTTACCGCCCATTGGCGCAGCATGGATTCGCTATGTCATGGTCGTTGCCTTGTTTCTGGCCTACCTCAGGTGGTCATCACAGTGGATCATGCCCTCACGCTCACAGTGGAAGCAGGTGGCGCTCATCGGCTTGTTTTCGACCTTCATGTACCAGGTGCTGTTCATGTTCGGCATGGGTTACACGGCCGCTGGTGACGCCTCACTGATGATCACGTTCAATCCGCTCTTCACGGCTTTTCTTGCCGTGCTGCTCCTCGACGAACGCATGACTTGGCGGCTTCTTGGGGGCTTGGCCCTTGCCGTAGCCGGGATTGCTGTGCTCTTTTTTGCTTCGCCCAACACGGACATTCCTGCGGTGGACCGATGGATTGGAAACGCCTTCATCGCCGGTTCTGCCTTTGCATGGGCCATGTCAACCATCGTCATGAAACGCGTCATGACCGATACGCCGGACGATGCGCTGGCACCCCTGAGCCCGCTTCACCTGACGGTCTGGTCCTCCGTTGTTGGGTTGTTCATTCTCACGCCATGGGCAGGGATTGAAGCGATGGGAGCAGCATGGACCTTCCCGAGTGCTGAGGCGTGGGTGGGCATCGTGTTCCTCGCCGTCTTTTCCACGGTTGTGTCCTACGTCTGGTTCGCTGACGGCATCCGCATCATCGGTGCAGGTCCAGCAGCCTTCTACGTCTACCTCGTTCCACCGTTTGGTATCCTCGGAGGGTGGCTTCTTCTCGACGAACAACTCGGAACTTCGCTGGTCGTGGCCTTCGCGCTGATCGTCGGTGGCGTCACCTTGGCGCAATCGAAACAGAGAACCAACGAGCAAGCATCATGAAGGGCCTCTCCTTGCGAGGACCATGACCATTCAATGCGTGGCCGTGGTGGGCGCTGGAACGATGGGCGCCGGCATCGCTCAAGTGTGCGCCCAAGCCGGCTGGCAAACCAACCTCTACGATGCCTTCCCCGAGGGGCTTGAACGTGGCATGGAGCGCATCGCAGCCTTCTGGGAGAAGGGCATCGCTCGAGGCAAAACCACCCCTGAGCAGCGAGACGCATGGTCGGCCAACTTGACCGCTGTTGGCGACCTCGCTGCGGCGGTCGGACAGGCCGACCTCGTGATTGAGGCCGTGCCAGAAATCCCTGACTTGAAGCACAGCATCTTCGCACAACTCGACGAACTTGCCCCTGCTCACGCCGTGCTCGGTACCAACACCTCCTCGCTTTGCATCGCCGACATCGCCGCTGCTACGTCTCGGCCAGAGCAGGTCATTGGCATGCATTTCTTCAATCCTGTTCCCATCATGAAATTGCTCGAACTGGTCCGTCATGATCAGACCGCCGAGGGGACGATCGCCATCGCTCAAGCAGCCGGCGAAGCCATGGGCAAAACCACCATTCTCGTCAAGGACGTCCCCGGGTTTGCCACCAGCCGCTTGGGCGTGGTGCTCGGCAACGAAGCCATCCGCATGCTGGCCGACGGCGTGGCCAGCGCCAAGGACATTGACACCGCCATGGTGCTGGGCTACAAGCACCCGATGGGCCCGCTGGCGTTGACCGATCTGGTGGGGCTTGATGTACGACGCGATATTTTGCGAAACCTGCAGCGCTCGTTCAACGACGATGCCTACGCCCCTCACCCACTGCTTGAGCGCTTGGTCGCCGAAGGCCGCCTCGGCAAGAAATCTGGAAAAGGTATCTACGATTGGTCAAGCGGACAGCCCGAGGAAACCAGCCTCGATTGAGGCCCATCTCACCCACTGATTTATTGCGCAAGGGAGCGTGGAAATTCCATGGACGAAACCAACCCTACCCCTTGGGGTGCCATCATGGGCGCCACCAAGGATGCTGGTGGAAATGAACCGGATTGCGAGCCAGGCGAACCTTCGGATGGCGCCACTCCAGCGGACATCGAAGGGCCAAGCCCCGTTCTCCAACAACAAATCACACCGGACATGGTCGCTGCTGGCTATCAGCCAGGCATGGCGACACAGAACATCACCATCGGGGATGAAGGAAAGGGGCCCAAAGTCCCCATGATCATCGCCGCCGTTTTGGTGGTCATCGGCCTCATTGGGTTTGGCATCGGGGCAGTCGTGGGCGCTTCGATTGAAGACACCTTCAACAAACTCTCCACCGTTGACTACACCACTTCAATCGGGGACAGCGGTGAACTCACCCACGACGACGAAGATGGCATGGGTGAGGAGGGTTGGTACCTCCTGATTCCCGGCGACCCCAAGGCCGATGAGAACGACAACAACATCGTGGATGCCTGCGAGAATGTGAGTTTCTCCGTTCTCGACGAAGACGGCAACGATGTCAGCGATCGCACAGCGAGAATTTCTTGCTCAATGGGTCGAGGCGACGACAACAAAGCCTACGAGCCGTACTTTGACATTGAAGACCACATCATTGTCGCCCGAATTTGCTACACCATGCAAGACGATGTCGGGGAGGCAGAACACGATTGCGTAGAGGGAGAAATCCTGACGGTGTCCAACGATGCTGGCATCAACATGTCCGTGGTTGACCTTGACGCCATGTACATCGAATCTGGATTCGTTGAGGAGTTGCTCACGAAGTCGGGCATTTCGGTCGCATCGATTGGTGCGGGTTGCTGCTCTGCATGCGGTGGCCTCATCGCACTCATCATCGGGCTGACTCGCCTGGGCGGAAAGAAACCCGCCACGCAGTACCAGTTCCAAATCCAGTGATTCAATCAAAGGATGGGCGGCGCTTCTCAAGGAACGCGGCCACGCCTTCTTTGAACGCCTCGGTGGTACCGGCCGCTTCGATGAGCGTCCGTTCGTGGTCGAGGTGCGTTGAGAAATCGTTGTCGGTTTGAACATGAAGGAGGTGCTTGGTCGCCTCCTTGGTGTGGGGGCCCCATGACGACCACATCTTGGCCAAGCCTGTGGCTGTCTCAAGCAAGGATGCAGGGTCCACCAGCACGTCAATCGCACCGTATTCATGAGCTTCCTCGCCCGTCCAAATTTCATTGCTCATGAAGAATCGTCGTGCTCGTTGTTCGCCAACCAGGCGCGGCAAAAGCCAGGTCGTCCCGCCGTCCGGGGAGAGCCCCATGCCGGCGTAGGACGCCGCCATACGAGCATCAGGCGTTCCAACTCGAGCATCGCACGCCAAGGCCAAACCCAAGCCGCCGCCGGCCGACACACCGTTGAGGGCCGCCACGACAATGGTTGAGGAGGTACGGATGCGGGTCAGCAGCGGGTGGAGAACACCGGTCAGGTTGCGGATGAGTTCAGGAGCCGAGTTGTTGTCAATCGCTTCTTGAAAGGCGTTGATGTCAGCCCCAGCGGAAAAGAAACGACCGTCGCCCGTCAGCACAATGGATTTCGTGGCGTTGTCTTTCAGGCCCGCATCAATCGCCTCGGCAATCGTGGGCAAAAACGCCATCGAAAACGACTGCGTCGAGGCCTGCCCCGCCATCTTAATGATCCGAACAGCGCCTTGTTGGTCAACTTCAACCGCCATGGACATCCACTCACAACTTCACGTTCACGTTTTTGACCTTCGTGTAGAAGCGAAGCGCATCTTGGCTTTGCTCCACGCCGATGCCTGAATGCTTCCAACCCGTGAAGGCCGTCTGCGGGAAGGTGATGGGGTATTCGTTGATGGAAACCATGCCGCACTCAAGGTCGCGAGCAAAACTGTGAGCTCGACTGAGGTTGTTGGTCCAGACGCCGTTGAGCAATCCAAACGGTGTGTCGTTGGCCAATTCAAGGGCTTCCTCATCCGTGGAAAAGGAGGTGACGGCCAGCACGGGCCCGAAGAGTTCGTCTTGGAACAGCAGGTGAGAACGGTCCACCCCGGTGACCACCGTTGCTTCCATGAAGGCCCCGTCTCGGTCGAGCGGCTGCCCACCCAACACCAACTTGCCGCCTTCCTTCAGGCCGGCCTCGAGTTTCTCGAGCACCTCAGCTCGATGACGCTCGTGGACAAGACTGCCCATCCGAACACCTTCTTCCATGCCCGGGCCAACGGGCCACTTGGCCACCTCGGCGCACACGGCTTCCACAAGGTCGTCGTGTACGTCCTCGTGAACGAGCAGTCGAGAACCCGCCCAGCACATCTGGCCGGCGTTCATGAAGATGCCAAAGCAGATGGCTTTCGCAGCGTAGCGGAGGTTGGCGTCGGGGAAGACGATGTTGGCGCCCTTTCCACCGAGTTCGAGGGTAACGGGCGTGAGTTGCTCGCTGGCTTTGGCCATCACGGCTTGACCCGTAGGTACACCTCCGGTCAACACCACGCCGTCCACGCCGGCATGACCAGCGAGGGCATCACCGGCCAGCGCACCCGATCCGGTCAAGACCTGCAGCACACCGGATGGTAGCCCGGTGTCGGCCTCGTCGACGGCTCTTGCCCAGGCGAGCAGGGACAGGGGCGTCCATGATGCAGGCTTGGCGATGACCGTGCACCCTGCGGCGAGGGCAGGGGCGATGGAGCGCAGCGCAAGTTGGAGCGGGAAGTTCCACGGCACGATGTGGGCAGTGACCCCAAGCGGTTGGCGGAGGGTGTAGTTGAGACGAGGACCGGGAACGGGGATCGTGGTGCCTTCGATCTTATCGGCGAGACCGGCAAAATACTCCAGCGTCCATGCACCATAGCGAATTTCAGAGAGGGCTTCCCTGAACGTCTTGCCGTTGTTCGAGGATTCAATGACGGCGAGCTCCTTTGCTTTGGCGTAGGTGACGGCTGCCATCTTGTTGAGGATACGTCCACGCTGAGCGGGATCCATGGCTTTCCAGTCCGCGTTGTTCAGGGCGTCTCGTGAGGCAGCGACGCAACGGTCAACGTCGCCCACGGTGGCCTTCGGTACGGTGGCCATGACTTCACCGGTCGCAGGGTTGATGACATCGCTGGTTTCCTTCTTCTCGGCGCCACACCATGCGCCTGCAATCCACATCTGTTCATCGGCCATGAATCTTCCAAGCCCACCCAATTCAAAGGGCCATCGGTGGGTTTTCTCGGGCACCAAATGAAGGAAGGGAACGCATCCTTGGGCAGAACCCTCATGTGCTCGCCCCTTCACCTCAACCGCATGGCCCAGCGGGTAGGGATGGCGCAACAAACAGCGCAAACCCTCTCATCGCGACCGCCGAGGTTGCTCATCATCGCCGGTGCCACCGGGGTTGGAAAATCAACGGCAGCCGTCGGCGTCGCCAACCGAGCCGGGTTCACCCGGGTCATGTCGACCGACGCCATTCGCGAAATCATGCGGGCGGCAGATGAGGGGCAGCAACGAGAAGCGCTCCACCGCTCGTCCTTTTCGAGAGGAAGCAGCGGCGAGCCCGTGCTGGATTGGAACGAAACCTGCCTGGCCGTTGAAGCGGGCATCACGGCCACCGTTGAACGGGCTCGAAGGGAAGGCATCGACCTCCTGCTCGAAGGCGTTCACATCGTTCCGAGCGCACGCCTGCTCAAGGCGTGGGAAGACGCCGGGGGTGTGGCCTTGGGCGTGGTGATGGTGGTGGATGAGGAGCGGGCTCACCAAGACATGCTGAAGTCGAGAGACGCTCATTCCTACCGTCGGTCCGACCGCTATCTTGCCAGCTTCGCCCGCATTCGTGCCATTCAAGAAGGGCTCATCGAGCGTGCGAAAATTGCGAACTGGCCGGTGGTTGACCCCACCCGTGTTGACAGCGATGTTGAGCGTATCTTCACGTTGCTGAACCGAGCCGTTGATGCTCATCACGAGGCTTGAACGGTGAGCGTGAACGCCACCTCGTAATTCAGCATGGCCTCGCCGTCGGAGACACCCAGTTCTGCGCTGACCTGAAGCGTGTTGCTGTCAAGTTCCGAAACAGCCATGTTGGTGAGTTTGATTTCAACGCCTCGCAATTCGCCGTGGTGAAGCAGGTCGTCGTGTACGGTTTCGAACCCAAGTTCGGCTGCTTCAAGCGGTTCAAGGCCGCCGTCCATCCAGAGTTCCATCCGTGCCTGTGTCAGGGGCTGTATCGTCTCGAGCACCTGATCGGTCGTGTCAATGACGTCGTCCGATGCTGCCTCGTGGGGCAAGGTCAGACCCGCCACTTTCACGCCGAAGATGGCCATGGAAAGCAAGGACATGAGGAGCACGACACCGGTGGCGAGCAGCATCTGTCCAGCGTTGGCGTCCTTCAGTTGGCTGGCGCGCATCAAGCACCACCTCCACGGGCCCAAACATCCAGCGTGACCGTCCAAACGTACGGGCCGATGACCACGAGATGGTGAACCGCCACCGTGCCACCGGCCGGCGTTCCAACCGTTCCGTGCGGTGTGGCCACTGAACTGTCCTTCGCCAGCCAACAATTCGCCTCCTTTCCGGGCGCCACGGCAGACTGAAGCAACTCGCAGGCCTCTTCCCGAGCATCATCGGCCAGCAACTCCTCCAAACGACTGTCGCCTTCAATCTCCGCCTCGAGGCCAAGACCGTAGCGGATGGCATCGTCGGCCGCCATCTCCAAGGATGAGTCAAGGGCGACAGAGGCAGAATCGGGAACGTGAACGCGAATCAAGAAGGTGGCCGACATGAAGAACAGCCAAAACAGCGTCAACATTTCCAGAATGTGAATCTGGGCTTCTTCGTCGTGACGCACGCCGTCAGCCTCCGAAGTAGAGCGGGGAAGGAACGAAGGTTCCCGAGGAGGGGTTCAGCCCGGGAACTTCCGTGATGCCGATGAGGTCGGGCGAAAAGGCGACGAGGTTGAAGATGACGAGGGCGACGACGATCATCATTCCCGAGTGCTTGAATCCGGTCGAGAAACGACCGGTGGCCATCAAGCCGGCCATGGAACCGTTACCGAGCGCTTGCATGGTCACGCCGTAGTAGAAAATCGTCAGGAAGAACAGCGGGTCGATGTTTCGAATGGTCATGTTCCCGATGGTTTGACCGCCGCTGTCGCCGCCGTCTTCACCGCCGGAGTTCGAACCTGCAATAGCGGGAATAAACACCTTGGCCAGAACGACGATCACGCCGAGGAAAACGAAGTACGACGTCCAAATGACCGCAATGTACGAACCGATGGCTCGTTTGCGTTCACCCTCGAGGAACTTCAATTCACGGGAGTCGTTGGCAGCCGTGACGAGAATGTCCGAAATTTTCCCACCCGCACGGTCGGCTTCGGCGATGAGCGTGATGGCACGCCGGACGAGCGGGGTGCCGACCCGTTCAGCGAACTGGCCAATCACATCAGAGAACTTGACACCCCAACTCAACTGGTCGGACATTTTCTTGACTTCGTCGTTGAGAGCACCGTATTCCGATGTCGCCAGGGTTTGGACGGCGACGGTCATGGAGAGACCACCTTTCCAGTATTCAGCCAGGTCTCGAAGGAAATCTGGGAACTTCTCTTCCACCTCGTTCTTCTCGTTCTCAACGCGCTCCCAGTAGTACGAGGCTGGGAAGATGAAGAAGAAGAACGTCAGACCGAAGAAGTTGAGGAAAATGGTCGGGTGAACCTTCAACGGTCCTGCTTCCAAGGCAGGTCCCAACCACAACGATTTGTTGTTCATGTTCGTGGGGATACCGTCCTGATAGTGAACGGTCATGTCGAAGGTGATGGTTTGCAGGAACTGGCCTTCCTGCGAGGACATGAAGATGAGTTCGTAGCGCGTGTCCGGTGGAATCGTAACCATGTAGAGCTGCTGTGCACCGGAGTTCGCCGTTTCGTTCTCGAACTCGAGAATATCACCGGAGGACGTCCGGATGGCGACGGTGTAGTCGTACGACCCCGAGGCTTCAACCGTGTAGTTCAGCCAGAGCGGCTGGAGCACGGCAGTCCCGCCTGTGGCGGAATCAGGAACTCCGGGGACGTCGAAATTTTTGCCTCGCTTGGTAACCATGGTCCATTCCTCATCTTCCCACGTGATGCGGTCGGGGCTGTCCTGGAGGATGGAACAGGTTTGGTTCGCCGTGTAGGTTGGCTTCTGGTTGGTTTGGAAAAATTCGCCCGTTGGATTGCCAAGTTCATCTTGAGCCGTGGCACCGCAGTAGAGGTTGGTGAACATCGGTTCACCGTTGGCCGTGGGGACGAACCCGGAGTTGGTGATCCAAAACAGACCGCTGCCCAAGCCGAGGATGATGGAGAAGAACAAGATGACGTAGAGCTTGGTTAGCGTCGTATCGTCCTTGGGGAGGTCGAGGTTGACCACAATCTTGTCCTTCTTGCGCGCCATTGTCCCTCACCCCCTCACATTTCTTGCTCCTTGCTGCTGGTCCACACGAGAATGGCGTAGGCGATGTGAATCATTGGGATGAAACCCAACACGATGCCGTACAGCATGCCTTCGCTCATCTGCGCGCCTGAACCCGACACCCAGAACATGATGACGAGCATGACGATCAGGAAAAGCGGCATAGCGACGGCGACCACAATGTAGGACTCGGCCAGCAGGGCAATCGACTCGAGGAATTGCCCGAGACGGGTGCGGTTTTCACGCATGTAGTGCTCTGCGCGGTTCAGGAAAAACAGCTTGAGCTGGCCACCGGCCGTGAGGGTGCCGACCATGCCCTGGAAAAATTCTGTCAACCACACCGAAGCGGCCCGGTCGACACTCATTTTCATCGCAGTGATGAGGTCGTAGCCGAGAAGGGTGATGTCGCGATAGATCATCGCAGCGTCGTCAGCCACGTCACCGTAGATGTCCTTGTTCATGGCAAGGGACCTGAAAATCTTGGCCGGGGTGGCGTTGGCCGCCGACATCGCCGCCGTGTAGGAGGCAGCGTAGGGCAGGTACTTCTCAATCATGTCAGCACGGCGGGTTGCTTCTCGAGCAGCGCCGCCTTTGTTGTAGACGTAAGCGGCGTACGGGATGATCAATCCGCCGAGAGCGACGATGATGACCTTCAGCGCCGGTGGGAACACCTGGAGGGCGTATTCAGGACAACCGTTGCCGGGCTGCGAAGGGTCGACAAGGTCGGGGTTCCAATACTCCCATTCGAAGCACGGGTCCTTGGTAGCGGCGTCTTGAATGCTCTCGTAAAAGGCGATGACGCCGATGTCGGGAATGAAGAAAATGGCCACAAAGGCCCACGACATCAGCGCAATGGCAATCGAGGTGACGATCACGGTGGAGAGGTACACTTCGGGCATCATGCCCATCGACCCTTTGACGAGGTTGGCCGACAATTCCTTGTCGTTGCGGGCGCGCTTTTTGACAAACGGCCCGAGCAGCCGATTGCAGATGCGTTGCCATGCCGTCAGGTCCATGCTATCGACTCCTGTTTGGCCGCCTCACTTCAACCCGTCCACACGGGCGAGAATTTCATTGGGTCGGACGTAGTATTCCGTGACGATTTGCGAAACCTGGTCAGCCTTGCGAATGTCGTTGAGCACCATCCATTCCAAGATGCGCTTGCGGGTTCGCAATTCACGACGCATCTCTTCCTGACTGTAGTTGATCTTGACCATGATTTTCTCCAGCACGTAGGACTTGCCGCTGAAGATGAAATCATCGTTGGTCACGTCCCAGCGGAACACTTCGTTGGTGATGACTTCCATCGAGTTGGGGTCGATGCCGACGATTTCCACCACTTGCTTGGTGCGACGCACACGGCGTCCGTTGATACGGGTCTGAATCTGAATCGAACAGGCTTCCAGCGCCGGCAAGAGCACACGAGGGATGTCGATCGGTTTGTTCTCCAAACGGTGAACGAGGGAGGGTACGGAGTCGGCGTGAACCGTGGAATATGCGCAGTGGCCGGTGGCCATGGCTTGGAACAGAACATAGGCTTCAGCACCACGGATTTCACCCACGATGATGTATTCCGGCCGTTCACGTAAGGCTGCCTTGAGCAACTCGAACTCACCGATCACACCGTCGTCGCTCTCACCACCAAACCCTTGTCGGGTCAGGCCCGGAACCCAGTTGGGTTGCGGAATGTTGACTTCACGGGTGGATTCAATGGAGACGATTTTCATTTGCCAGGGGATGAAAATGCACATGGCGTTGAGGGTGGTCGTTTTTCCGGACGCCGTACCACCGACGAACAGCATCGGGACTTCGTTCTGGAAGGCGATCCACAGGTAGGCCACCATCAACGACGACATGGTTCGGAAGGCGACGATGTCGGCGGGGGAGAACGGGTCGTCCTTGAACCGTCGAATACAGAACGCCGAACCACGGGTTGAGATCTCGTGCCCGAGTTTCATGACGATACGGGAACCGTCCATCAGCGTAGCGTCAAGCAAGGGTTCTGCGACGGAAATGTGCTTTCCACAGCGTTGAGCGAGTTTGATGACGTAGGATTCCAGTTCTTCGTCGGTTTCCCACACACAGGTGGTCTCCACCGATTCGAATTTTCGATGGTAAGCGAAAATAGGCACGTTGGTGCCATCAAGGGAGATGTCCTCAACGTTGACGTCGTTCATCAGCACGTCCATTTTCCCGTAGCCGATGAGGTCGCGGCGGAGGTAGTAGAACAGCTTCGACTTGGATTTCTTGTTGATTTTCATGCTGTAGGATTTGATGACCTTATCCATGGCCGTCCGCACGTAGGCTTCGGGATTGGAGTCGATCTCCTCAATGTTTGCCGTTAGGGAGCGAATGAAAATGTCCATGATTTCGTCTCGTTGCTCTTGTTCCTTCTTGGTGAGCGGAGGTTCGATGATCTGGTAGATGATGTTGAGCGTTTGCTTGTCGCGAACGATACGCGCAAAGGCGTGAGGAGGCATCACGGGGTACTTGTCCAACTCATCGTATTGCGCTCGTTGTCGGGCTCGCTGTCGTCCACCGCCACCGCCTTTTTTTCTTGCCATGGTCACCAACCCCCGCGATTGCAGTTTGCTACAACATCTCCCCGACTATAACACTTGGGTGAAAATCGGTCGTAAACCGCCCTGCTGTGGCGCGTTTCCTACCGTCGAGGCACACGGGTTTAGGCGTTCAGAATCGCGGCCATCCACGCTTCACAGCGGCCCTGAAATTCAGGGAGGTCAACATCGTTGTGGATTTTATCAGCGGCCACCTCGATGAGGGCATCAAGACCCCACCCCTGTTCGCGTTGATTTCGGGCTTCGAAGGCCGCTCGGTCACCGTCTTCGGACCGGCCGCGTTTGAGGGTTCGCTGGAAGCGCAATTCGGCATCAGCGATGATGGCCACCGTCCGGTAGATGGCGCCCCACCTGGCGGCGAACACGGTGTCTTCCGCCGTTCCTCGCAGACCTTCGATGAGCACCAACGGATGGTCGACGAGCAGTTCGTCCACCCGGTCGCACAGGCGCACCGCCAACACGTCCTCGCCGTGAGCGGCTCGCAGCGAGGCCGCCACCTCACCAAACACGTGCGGGGCTTCATCAAGCCCGAGGCGGCGCACCTCGGCTCGAATCATGTCGCCCATGGAAACAACCGGCACGCCGGCTTCAGCGAGAACGGCAGCGAATTCACCTTTGCCTGAGCCAGGCATGCCGCACACCGCCACGACTTGACCCATGGTTCACGGCCGTCGCCTACCGCTCAAGAACCTACCTCCCGAGACAGCGTTGAGGCTCAATTTGAGAACTCGGAACGCCCCCAACGGGTGTCCATCAATTTCCAAAGCAAGGCCGAAGCGAAGATGAGGCCGATGGAGATGGCGATCATGCCCATGTAACCCTGTTGGACCATGGTTTCATCGTACATTTGAGCGGTGGCCGCTAACCCGTCTTGACTCGCTCGCTCCCACCAGTTACCGTAGAGGCTCACATCGCCTTGCGTGAACGAGAGCAGGAAGAGGCCCAGCAGGGGCAGGACGGTTCCGATCCAAAACCAAACCATGATCGAAGCGTCGAAAATGGCTTTGTTGGGTCGCAAGCCCATCAAGAAGGCCGTGAGCGCAACGATGTAGACCGAGTTGGCAAACATCACGATGATGCTGGTGGGCAACGAAGCCCATTCGTCCAGTCGCCACGCCATCAAGACGATGAAAATCAGCGAAATCCAAGACGTAGCGAGGAAATACACCACCACTTTCGCCCGAATCAAATCGGGAACTTTCAGCGGCAACCCGTTCATGAAATCTGGGGAGTCAAGGATGGTCAACCACGAGTAGAAATTGAACCCGAAGAACCCGAGGAACGGGGCGTAGGAGAGCAGGTTGATGGGAATGGGAGCCTCAGCAAAGTCCACCAGCCACGCCATGCCCAACAACACGAGGAGGGGAATGGCGTAGGACACGGTCATCTTCTTGATGGCTCCCGACCGAAACAGGTCAACAAATTCCTTCGCCACGATGAGGCGGATGTGACCGCGGCCAAGGAAACCGAGGCGGGCGTAGGTCGGTGCCAGCAAATCACCCCGCTCAACCACACTCACGTCAAAGTCGTCGAGGATGAGCAGCGAAGCAATCAATCCGATGCCCAGCGAAAGAAGCAACCCCAGAAGAATCGCAAGGCCGCTCTGACTTGACTGAGCTGCCAGGCCCCAAAGCAGGACATCGGCGGGCAACACACCCACGCCCACAGCGATACCAACGGCCACGATCGCCAACGGCCCAACCACGGTGAACGGCCGTCCACGGAGCCACAGCGACGAAGCCAGGAACGAGAGCGCCAGGCCTTGACCCAGCGTCGTGGCCATGGCCAACCATGTCCACGGGAGCGAACTCCACAACAGCGGTGTTCGGATACCAGCAAACCCGTCAAGGAGGATGCCCAGCGCCATACCGGCGATGATGGGGGAGAGAATCAGCATCACGTAGAACAGCAAGTCCTTGACGAAGTAGGCGAAATGCGCCATGGAATTGGGGAGCGGTTGAAGCGCAGGTGCAGCCAGAAGGAAATTCTTGGTACCCGTTCGTCGAACGATGGCATCACGGCCCATGAACGCAAAGGTGCCCATGCCCAAGGAGAACATGAACATCGGCAGGTGGAGAGCAAAGCGGAGTTCCTGCCAGGTGAAGGTCTTGGCATCAATGTCCGAGGTTTGTGCGGTGGAATCGCCCACCAAAAACTGTAGGCCAATGGTCGAAATGGCGGTGACCAGCGTCAGCAACAGCGGAAAGAGCACCATCTGGCGCTTTTTTGCGAATTCAACGCTCTTGCGACCTTCCTCAATGAACATCACACGAAAGGTGGCGGAAAACGAAGCCCAACCTCGAAGCGGTTCGTTCAACGTGACGCCGTGAGAGGACGTCCCAAGCGGGCCCGGCTCGCTGAAATCTTCGTCCGTCCACGGACGCGATTCGACGAAGGTCCCGGCCACGTTCATTCCTCCGAATCGTCCGTGACCCCTTCATCGCTGAGGCGTTCAACGTCCTCGATGGAACGACCGACCAAACGAATGAAGACGTCTTCCAAGGTCTCCTCTTCCGATTGTTTGAGCCCTTTAACCGTCCCCGCTGCAAGGACTTTTCCGTCGTTGATGATCGCCATTCTGTTGCACATGCGTTCAGCCATTTCAAGCACGTGCGAGCAGAGGAAAATCGTGCCTCCATCAGCCACATGCTCCAGCAGCCACTCCCGGCATTTCCGCTGGTAAATTGGGTCAAGGTTAGCGAACGGTTCGTCGAGGAACAAGAGTTTCGGCTTGTGGATGAACGCGCTGGCGAGCATCACCTTCTGGCGCTGACCCTTGGAGAGGTCCTTGCACATGGTGTCTCGCTTGTCTTGGAGGCCAAACCATTCGAGCCAGTGCTCAACCTTGGCCTTCATGTTCTCAACGCCACGTAGACGAGCCACGAACTCGAGGAATTCAGCCGGCGTCAGGAACGAGGGTGGTGATTCCGACTCGGGTACGATGCCAATGTTGGCCTTGACTTTCTGAGGGTCATTCACGGCGTCCACGCCGAGCACCTCAATGCGCCCTTTGCTCGGCCGGAGTTGCCCGGTCAAGAGCTTGATGAAAGTGGATTTTCCGGCGCCGTTGGGTCCAAACACGCCAAAGAATTCACCAGCATGAACTTCCACATTGAGTGGATGAAGGGCGATGAAATCACCGTATTTCTTCGCCATATCCACGGCGCTGACCATCGGTTCTTTGTCCCCAGCCATAGACCGTTGATTTCGTTTTGAATTATCATACCTTGGTTGTGCTTCATTGAAGCATGGCGATGACATCAAGAAGAGGGGAGCCTTCAGTGGCGCCATGAACCCCCCACAAAGCGACGTGATGAAGGTTGACCTGCACGCCATCAGCGATGAAGACAACCTCGGTTTCATCGCCTGCATGACCATTGACCGACCGGACAAACTGAACGCTCTCAACGACGAGGTCTTGGCCTCCCTCAAGGCCGTTTGCGATTGGATGGAGGCCACCGATGACGTGCGCGTCCTGGTGGTCACCGGCGCGTCGCCCAACGCACCTCCCGAAGGGAAGCGAGCCAAGCCGCATGCCTTCGTCGCAGGCGCCGACATCACCGAGTTTGCTGGTGCGGGCAGCCAAGTCATCCGAGAGCGATTCAAGAACAACGCCGTTGAAGCGCTGTGGAACCTCAGCAAGCCCACCATCGCCATGGTTGACGGTTTTGCTCTGGGCGGTGGATGCGAGGTGGCGTGTTCGTGCGACATTCGCATCGCCAGCGACCGCTCCACCTTTGGCACGCCTGAAATTAACCTCGGCCTCATTCCGGGCTACGGCGCCACTCAACGGTTGGAGCGTTTGGTCGGTTACGGCAAGGCCCACGAGATGATCATGACCGGCGACATGGTGCCAGCCGATGAGGCGCAGCGCATCGGGCTGGTCAACCACGTGGTCACACCGGAGGAATTGGAATCCACCGTCATGGCCATGGCCCGTCGAATTGGTAGCAAATCCTCGCTCGCTCTGCGTGTCGGCAAGGCCACGGTGCGCGCTGCCCTTGACGAAGGTCTCACCGACGGTGTGGAAATCGAAGCCATCGCCTTCGCCGGTCTGTTTGACAGTGAAGACAAGGAAATCGGTGTCCAGGCCTTCATGAACCGTGAAACAGCGGTTTGGAAGCACCGATGAGGAAGCGGCGCAGACTCGCCGTCGAGCCTGTCGGCAAGAGTGAGGGGGCGCGATTGCCCCCCTCTTGTCCGGGAGTGTGCCCGGCCACGGTCTTGCTGGCTCAATTCAGACCTCAACAAACCTGATGTTTTCCTCCCGGAGGAATGTCCGGAAGTGCCGCATGTGTCGTGCGTGGTCTCGACGGAACCGAGGGGAGATGACCAGCACCCTGTAGGTACCGGTTTCATCGTCGTAGGCTCGCTTCTCCCGCTTGAGGAGGTCGAGCAAACGCTGGTTGTTCAGTTCGAGGTCGATGCCCTCGCAGACGCACGGTCGGAACCTTGGTTGACGCTTCTGTGGAACGAAGCCCGTGGAGGGATGCATGATCCTCTCTTTCTGGCTCTGTGTCAGTTGCTCGTCATCCAACGTCTTGGTTGAATCTTGAGGAGGTTGTGAAGGCTGTGAACCCCTCTTCCCCTCAAACTTCTCGACCTTCCCCGTCTTGGGGTTGCGACGCATCTGCTGGTTTGGTCTAAATTTACGTGCCCTTTTGTTGTTGTACTTACCCATGTCTTTTCACCTGCTTTTTGCCTTTTATCTGCGCAGAAGCGCTCGCTGAACGGACAAAGTCCGCCGGCGCTTCCGCAATTCAGGCGCAATCTACTCGCAGGTTGGTTGGGTATCGGGGGGCATCTGAGGTTCCTCCAGCATTTACAATACCCCTCCACCCTATTTAAAGAGGACGATGGGGGGCCCAAGCGAAATGACACAGAATAACACTATGCGAAAGAGGACGTCTCGGTGACGAGGTAGGAGGAGCGACACCCATCGGGAGGCGGGGCGGCATCAATCTTCCATTTCTTTACGCAGCGCATCGAGGGCACTGCTGGCCGCAGGAAGGGGCGGAAGGGCAAGCGGCGTAGCGTCTGGGGAGAGCAAAGGCGGAAGTTCTTGGCCGTCTGGTCCGATCAGCACGGGGAGTTCAGGTTGTGCGGGTGTGGCCGGCCCGACGGATTCAAAGCCCACATCAAGTGGAAGGCGAAGTTTGAGGATGCGTCCCTCATCGATGCGAACAAAGGTTGCACCGTAGACGTGACCGGGTGCGGGGTGTTCGGGTTCCACCAGCACGCTGTGGCCGTGCCCTGGCGTTTGGAGCAACGCCACCAGGTCTTCACCCGAGGCGTGGTCTTCCCACATCCGGGCGGTCGAGGCTCGAATGTCAGCCATTTGGCCCATTCGACGGCGTTTGATGCGCTCGCGAATCGCTTCATGGCGTTCTCGGCGGTCTCGGACCGTGACTTCAATGTCGGCGTCCTCCACAGACTCGGGGCTGACATCAACCACGAATTCATCAGCGACGTGAACGTCTTCGAGTTCAACTTCAACGACGACCTCCTCGATGTCAGCTTCCTCAGCTTCGTTGGCAGCGGCTTGAGCGGCTGCTTCTGCGGCGGCGATCTTGGCGAGTTTCCGCTCCCTCAATGTGGCACCGTCCAACGAAGAGACAGTGACGGGGGCAGGGAGGTCTTCATCCTCTGCTGTTTCTTCCGTAACAGGTGTGACGGTTTCGGTCTCAACGACGGCAGCAGGAGCTGGTGCCGGACGGCGAGCCCGCTGAGCGGGTTTGGCCTGTCCACCGAGATTGATCCAAATGAAGGCAAGCACGGCCATGGCACCGACAAAACCCCATTTGGCTTCATCGGTCAATTGGCCAACGGTGGACAAATAGAACACGAGCACCGAGATGAACAACACCCCGACAGCGGTCCTTGCGAATCCCATGTCCCTCATCCACTCCAATCATCGGTTCTTTATGACGGTGATGGACACATGGAGTTCTCATCGGTTGACGAGGTGCTGCACTTGTCGCACAATGTCATCCAGCGCCCGTCGCCGGTGGCTGAATTGGTGTTTCATTTCGGCGTCCACTGACCCGAAGGTTTGGCCGTGTGTGCTCACCGCACCGAGGGTTTCAGGGTCGAGGGGCCTCCCTTCCTCGTCCAAATCCGAGGGAATGAAAATCGGGTCGTATCCAAAGCCGCCTTCCCCTTTGGCCTCATGGGCGATTGACCCCTGACAGACGCCCTTTCCAACATGAATTTCATGACCGTCCCACAAGGCCGCAACGGCTTGAAAGGAGGCAGAGCGGAGGCGCTTCGAACGAGCGGGGTCCTCGCTCAGGAGATGGGCGAGCAATCGCAACATGCCTGCATTGCCGACCGTTTCGTGAACGTAGGATGAATACACGCCGGGGAATCCATCGAGTGCATCCACAAACAAGCCAGCATCCTCCACCAGTACCATGGCACCCTCGTGAGGAAGGTGCTCCATCGCCTGCCGAATTTTGGCCTCCGCAACCTCCTCGAGGGTTGACGCCTGAGGCTCGACAATCGACCCCTCAGGAACCTCGAGGGCACGAACCGTCATGCCCAGTTCAGAGAAGTGATGGGAGGCCTCAGCCAACTTTCCAGCATTCGAGGTGAGAAACCAAACGGTCGTGTCCATGGCGGGTCTTCTTGGTGACGGCTAATGACCGTGCCCGTTCGTATCGAAACCATCCCGGGAAAAGGAGAGACTTTAGCCCGTGCAGACCAGCCTTCTTCATGCTCTCAAATTGGATGCTCGTCGCTGTCGGCGGCGCCGTTGGCGCGGTGTTGAGGTTCTCCATCAGTGAAGCCACGCCCGATACCGGTTTTCCTTGGGCCACCCTCAGCGTGAATCTGGTCGGTTCCTTGCTTCTGGGCTTGGTCGCCGCTGCTACCCTCGCCAGCACGCTCTCCGAGTCTCAAACCCTGCTGCTGGGCGTTGGGTTGTTGGGGGCCTTCACGACGATGTCCACGTTCTCGGTGGAAACCATCACCATGGTCGAGGCAGGTCACTGGCGTCGTGCAGGAACCTATGTGTTCGCCAGTGCAGTTCTCGGGCCCGTGTTGGCGCTGGTAGGGTGGAAAGGCGGTCAAGCGGTCTTCTGAGCCTCACTTCAGAATCGCCAGCATGCGGTTAAGCGCCAACAAGGAACCGGCTTGGACGGCCTCTGGCACCACGATTTGATTGGGAATTTCACCGTCGACCAGGCGTTCCAACACGTCCATCAGGTACGCAGGGTGAATCATGTACATGGTGGAGCAAGGGCAAATTTCCTCGTCCAAGCACTCGATGTGCTTGTCGGGGTGTTCTTGGGCCAACCTGGCGACCATGTTGATCTCCGTCCCAATGGCGATGGAGGCCCCGGCGGGCTGCTCGTTCACGAAATTGCGAATGTATTGGGTTGAGCCGTAAGCGTCTGCGAGTTCGACCGTCTCCTTCGGGCACTCGGGGTGAACCACGACAATGCCGTCTGGGTGTTGCTCACGGAATTCGGCGATTTGTTGAGGCGTGAAGCGCTTGTGAACCGAGCAAAAACCGTGCCACAGCACGATGCGAGCGTCGTCCAGCGAGCCCATGGCGCCGAAGCCCGGCGTCCAGGTGGGCATTCGGTCCTCAGAAATACCCATGGCAAGCCCGGTGTTTCGCCCCAAGTGTTGGTCGGGGAAGAACAACACCGCACCCTTTGGCCCGGCTCGCTCAAAGGCCCAATTCAACACGCCCTCGGCGTTGGACGAGGTGCAAACCACGCCTCCGTGACGCCCCACGAAATCCTTCAGGTCAGCACTTGAATTCATGTAAGTGACGGGCACGAGGTAGGCTTCTCCCTCACCCGCCACATCCTCGGGATGTTCGCGGCTGATGGGGTCGGAAAGACCCGATTGGTCGAGCAACTCCTGCCATGCCACCTCAACTTCGGCCAGCGTGGCCATGTCAGCCATGGAACACCCCGCCCGAAGGTTGGGGAGGACCACGGACTGGTCATCGGAGGTGAGAATATCAGCCGATTCAGCCATGAAGTGGACGCCGCAGAAGACGATGTACTTGGCGTCCGATTCAGCCGCCTTTTGACTGAGCATGAACGAGTCGCCGAGGAAATCAGCGTGCATCACGATGCTGTCCCGCTGGTAATGATGGCCGAGGATGAGCAAATCATCACCCAGCTGTTCTTTCAGTTCCTGAATTCGGTCGGCAATGGCTTGCTCTTCAACGGACAGCGTGGTGTCCATGAAGTTGACAGAACACATCGGGAGGGTCACCGTCATGGCTCTCACCAACCCCAACGCTCAACCCTTTTTGAAGGAACGGATGGGCATGAACGTTCAAAAAGAAGGCCTTGGTGAGGCGTCCCATGGCCTTCATGCCAACAGAGCGCCTTCACCTCGGTGCAGAGGCCGAGGTTTGGAGGGGTGAGTGGTTCGGTCGTCCAGCGGTACGAAAGCAACGACGACCGCGTTCCTGGCGCCACCCCAATTTGGACCACCGCCTCGGGGTGCGACGCATGATCAGCGAAGCCCGCTTGCTCATCCGAACCCGAAAAGCTGGCCTTTCCGTGCCTTCCGTTTGGGACCTTGATTACGAAGGCGGCCAGCTCATCATCGAACACCTCGGCGGTCGTCCGTTGATCGATGTGCTCAACGACGAAGCAACCACCGATGATGAGGCCAAAGCGATGCTTCGCCGTGTCGGCGCATCGGTGAGACGCCTCCACCGCGTGGCCACCACTCACGGTGACCTGTCAAGCAACAACATCCTCATCGAAGGAGAAACCGTTCACCTGATCGACTTTGGCCTTGCTTCGGTGGAGTACGATGTCGAGCGCTTCGGTATTGATTTGCACGTTCTCGACGAGATCCTGGGAGCATCGCACCCGCAATGGGAGGGCGCCATTGATTGGGTGATTGAGGGCTACCTCGCTGCCGAGGACGAACTCGGGCCGGCACCTGTACTCCAAGGCGGTGCCGTCCCCTCGGCGAAGGAGGTTCACGCTCGACTCGAGGACATTCGCACCCGCGTTCGATATCACGGTTGACGGCTCAGGCGGCGCTCACTCTGGCGCTGCCACATGTTCCAAGCGACAACCACGAAGGCTGCAAGAACCCCGGCCTGCAACACGAGGCTGGAATACAAACGAAGTTCGGGCTCCCACGCATGAACCCGCATCGACATCGTATCATCGTCCATCTCAAAGTAGACGAGTTGATGTTCAAGCACCAATGGCCCCCACTGATCTTTGTAATCGGACGTCAACACAAACGAGGTATTGGTCGCCAGTTCTGTGAAGTAGATTTCTCGGTCGAGGTACTTTTCCTGAGGCGAGAGCGGGTTGAGGTGATCGCGTACCGACCACGCGAGGATCCCATGGTCGAGGGATATGTCGGACACGTGGTACTTCGGATTGCTGGCCAACCATTGTTCGGCCGTGGTTCGGTTGTAGAGCACTAAACGGTCGGTGGCGGAAACGTTGACCGTCACAGCGAGGTATTCCCGGTCAAAGGCCATGCTTTGTACGGTGGCGTTTTCCATGTCAACCGGCGTGCCCCACGACGCCAGAATCTCATCTTCCTCCACCGGCGCAGAGGCGTTGATGGTGTAGCCAACTTCGCCACGAACACCAAGTTGCAGAACGGTCACTTCCATCGGTCGCGCGCCGTTAACATAGGCGATTTCGGAGCCCGAACAGGTCAACTGCTCAATCCCTTCGTGTACTTCATCCGACACAAGCACGGGTGTGCCCTCAAGATCGGTGACCTCGAGCACGCCATCGAGGGTGTAAACAAGAACCATTGACGAGGCAAGTTCGCACAGCAACAAGTGCTCGGGTTGTGAGAGGGACAACGTTCTGAGCACCTGTTCGGGTTGATGAACGTCGTACATCAGCAGGGCTGTGCCGTTCGCCACCACGAGAAGATCGTTTTGGAGGGCATGGGTGGAATCCAAACTCAGCCCGGGAACATCCACCTTGTAGGAGGCAGCGTCAGCCGCCGATAAGTTCTGGAGCAACAGGGAGACCCCTTCGGTTTGGTTGTCCAGCGTTGCCAGCCATTCGTCGGATACGGCGGCTGACTCAGGGGCTTCCACGCCACCTGCGGGGAGGGAACGGTGCGTCAAATCCCAGGTGATGACGGCAGCCACGACGATCAAAATGGCCACGGCCATTCGCCCGGTCTCACGACTCGTTGGTGACCGGTACTGCTTGAATTCTTGACTGATTCGACCACTGAACCACGCCCAGGCTTGTCCAGGGCGGGTCAAGACGGTAACGATGCGAGCGTTCATCGTTCGCTCGTCGAAAAACTTCCACCAACCGTTGGAGGTACGGTCCGCCATGGACACCGCAGCGCCGGCGATGAGCATGCCTCCGATGATGTCGAGGAACCAGTGAATGCCGAGGTAGATGATGGTGAACGCCGTGAGCAAGGTGTAGGCAAACACGGTGAGGCGATAGCGATTCCATCGCCGATCGTCGTCAAAGCGCGTCAAGCACAACCACACGGCAAACGGGATCCCGATGTGGAGTGACGGCATCCCGTTCGTGAACGGATCAATCCTTCGGAACCAGTCAGCGATTTCGGGGGTGAGGGTGTAGGCCAACGTTTCCATTCCGGGAATGGTGTCGCCCGTCACTCGAACGTTGAAAAAGAGGTAAAACGGTACGGCGAGAATGTAAACCCAAGCGATGGACAAGGTTACCCTGTCGGCAAGCCAACGGTCATCGAAGTAGGCGAAATAGAACACCGAAACATAGCAGATGAACATGAAGCCGGCGACGTAGAAATGCGTCAGGGCAGTGGTCAACCAATCCGCCTCAAAGGTCTCCTGAACCCACAGCACCAAGTTACCCTCGATGGCCCAAATGTACGGCGTCATGTCCAGGCCGGTGCTCGCCATCAACAAACGGTCCACTTGGTCGAGCACGTCCTTGGCGTTGTAGATGGCGAACACGATGAGAATGTGGACCCAGTACCTTCGGAAGAAATCCACGAAGGGGGGGAGGGATAACTTCGCCCAAGGCGGTTTGAACACGGGAAGCAGGATGACGCCCAAGGCCAGGGCGCTGATCATCCAGGTCAAGTAGACACTCTGCACAGCGTGGCCTCCAGTTTTGGGTCACGCCGTCCCTTCATCAAAGCGTCGTCATTCAGCCCGCATTGAAGGCGTTCTGCCTACCAGGCGCCGTGGACGTAGGGCTTGCCTCGATCAGGGTCGCGACGGTTGGCAAGATCGTATATCCGTTCGAATCGGTAGATGCCGCTTGAGCAGCCTTGCTTCCATTCGAACGCCAAGGCATACTTTCCAACCGTTCGCACCGTGGGTTTCTCCGATGGGAGCGCCTCGATTTGGCGACGCAGCGTGCGGCTGGTGTCGTCCTCGTTCCGCATGGGTGAGCACTTTGCACAGGGGCAGGCATGGCGCACATCGTCGTAGGTGACGGTGTAGTCGGAACCGTTGTCGTAGGTGAGAACCATGTCTTGTGCACGGCGTTCAAGCTTCTTGAGCGTGGGCAAGACTTCGGTCATGTGCTCACCTCAAATGATTTCGAGGCCGCCGTCGGCACCGTCTGAAAGTTGGTCTTGGATGGCCGTCACGACCTTGGCGAAGGCCTTTGCAGAGGGCCCCTCGGGTTCGGAAACGATTCGGTGCACACCGTCATCACCGCCCCGAACAAACCCGGGGTCAAAGGGTAAGGCGCCGAGGAAGGGAACACCGAATTCCTCGGCTGTCTCCTTGCCTCCGCCTTCCTTGAAAATGTCCAGCTTTACGGAAAACTTCCCCTCATCGTCGGCCGTGGTGGCCAGCGTTTTGCCGCCGGGAGCGGCGATGTTGACCTCGGCTCCCGGTGAGGTCGTACCGTTCACCGTGAACCCGCTCATGTTCTCAACGACACCGAGCACGGGCACCTTGAGGGATTCGGAAAACGTGATCGATTTTCGGCTGTCGAGCAGCGCCACTTGCTGCGGCGTTGTGACGATGACCATGCCGTCGATATCGGGAAGGGATTGCGCCACCGTCAACGGTTCGTCTGAAGTGCCGGGTGGGAAATCGATGATGAGGTAGTCCAATTCTCCCCATTCCACATCGCCGATGAATTGCTGAATGGCGCCCAACTTGATGGGACCACGCCAAACCACCGGAGTGTCTTCGTCCTCAAGCAGGAAGGCCATGCTGATGACCTTCACGCCAAGGTGGCCTTGAGCAGGATGAATGCGCTTGTTTTCGACGTGGAGTCGACGGCCGTCGAGACCCATCATTTTGGGGACGTTCGGCCCGGTGATATCGATGTCGAGGATGCCCACCGTGTGGCCTTGTTGGGCCAGCGAGAGGGCGAGACCGGTGGAGACGGTGGATTTCCCAACGCCGCCTTTGCCTGACAAGACCATGATTTTGTGTTTGATCTTGCGACCGATTTCCTCCATGGCCATCTTTCGCTTCATTTGAGCGTAGGCCTGTTCCATTTGCTTCTGCTCTTGGGGAGATGGACCGGCCGGTGCTTCGTTTGCGCCGCCCGGGGTGTTGATGGATACGGGTGAATCCGCCATGATGTAACCACCAAACTGGCCTACTTCAACCCACCCACAGGGGGGGAATGATACCGCACATCACGCCGACCATCGACGGTCAGCGGCGCCGTGAACCACCACCGTGGCCCCGAGCACGCCGATAAGCGCCGGCAGCGACCACGCCATGCCGCCATAAGCCCAAGCCAGTCCAATCGCCATCGCCAGCGAAAGTGGAGTGCTGCGGCGGAGCGCACGACGACGCTCAATCCCAGCTTCGGGCGAAGTCCCCAACGCCGTAATGGGGCCAAAGGCAACGACCTGGACGGTGATGAGGGCAGCCACCATGGCAAATGGAGTGTCCATGCCGCGTGCTGCAAACACGATGTGGAGTCCAAAGAGGAGCCCGAACACGCCCACGTTGAGCCCGAGTGCTCGCCACACAAACGGCCGTGTACGCCGTGGTATGTCAAGGCATCAACATACTATGGAGCGAGAGTCTAAATGGCATCGTCTGCTTGTGGATTGCATGAAGGTCCTGTTCGTATGTGTCGGAAACTCCTGTCGCTCTCAGATGGCCGAAGGATTGGCCAAATCCATGGGCTTTGAAGCCGCCTCAGCTGGTACTCATCCTGCCCAAGCGGTCGCCAGGCATGCCGTCAACCTCCTTGAAGGCCGAGGCATCTCGACGGAGGACATGGCGCCCAAATCCTTGGAACACTTCGATCCGAGTGATTTCGACATGGTCATCTCCATGGGATGCGGCGTTCACTGCCCGGCGATCAAAATCGACCAGGATTGGGAGCTCGAAGACCCGGTCGGCCAAGCGTATGAAGTGTACGAGGCGACGGCTGCGGAAATTCAGCGGAGGCTTGAATTGTTGACCGCTCAAGCATCTTGACGCTCGGGGACGTCGCCCACGCCTTCCATGTCGATGCGAAGCACGCTCACCGTTCGCATACCGTTCTCACCCTCGACCTCTTCCGATTCGCACGAGAGGTGCTGAATGTTCACGGATGCTGGCAAGCCTTGGGCGATGTGGCCGTTCCTTCGACGGCACACTTCAGCCACGTCAACCGCCCTTGAGATGGTGGCGCCACGGGCCACCAACTGAATTTCTCGGTCACCGTCCTCCATGGCTTTGACCACGGCACGGACATAGGCATGAAGGGGCTTTTTGCCGACAAAAATCACTCTGCGGTCGCTCATGGCTCTCGGCTTGTGTTGGGGGCGTTCATCCCATAAACATTGAGAGGAAAATGACCTCAATTGGCTCGCAGTGGTGCGAGCGCCGGGACTCGAACCCGGGTTCAGGCGTTGGCAACGCCCGGTGATAACCACTACACTACGCTCGCTGGTAGCCGTCCGACCTTGAAGGAGTTTAAACGGTTGTCGGCGAAGAAGGATTGACAGAAGAGCCCCATGAGCGAGCCATGTCATTGCATGCCGAAGCGGTCGCCACCCTCGCCTCCACCACCTCGGCGAAGCATCAACGCAAGGACCACCAAGGCACCGAGGAAGACCACCATCCCCAAGGCGCCAAGCACCATGGTGCTGAGGCCACCTTCGGAGACACCCGGAGTATCGGGTTCAGCGAGCGTAATGACGGCGGAATCCGTGTTCAACTCCCCGTAGACGTCAAACGCCCTCAACGAGACTTGATGGGTGCCAAGCGGTGTTCCACCCCGCACGGACAGGAGGACGCTGTACGTGCCGTCGCCCGCCACTTCATCGCCACCGTTCACGCCGTCGTCGTGCATCATGGCCCATTCGCCACCACCGATGGGCGCAAAGACGCCGAGTCGGATTTGAACGCGTTCCACGCCGTCGGGATCGGTCGCTTGGACCGTGTAGACCGCTTGCTCGTCTGGATTTTTGTCGAGGCGTACCGAGTCGCTGACCAGCACGGGCCGGTCGTTGAGGATGTGAATTTCGATTGGCAGTTCCACCTCCGACGCGACGTGGTGAGGCCCATACACAGGGCTTCCAACCTCATCGACCGGCGTGAAGAACCGCTGCTGCGTGATGGCCCCCAGATCGTCGGTGGCCACGATCAGCATGGACCGATGACCCGGATTCATTCCGATGGGCATTTCGACCATGGCCGCCCAAACCAGCCTGTCCTCGGAGGTCATGTTCACGACTTCGCCTCCGTACTCCCGAAGATCGAGTTGAACTCGATCAACGCCGTGCCCGTCGTAGGCCTCAACGTTGATGACGGCGGATTGACCTCGCTCGAGGGAGGTTGGCACCACCTCAACATCGATGATTCGCGGGGCCTGATTGCTCACATCGAGCTCCCCCGTGGTGGAACTCGTGGCTCCGAAACTGTCCGTGGCGGACACGCCGACCGAATGAGCGCCGACCTGGAGGCCGGTGATGATCACCGACGCCGTGTAGATGTCATCACCGATGGCGGCGTCGCCGTTGAGGCCGCGGTCGTTGAGTTCTACTTCGCCCAAATCAAGGGACGAAAGGTCGGCGGTCACGCCAATGACGTTCCACTCGAGGTCGTTGACGCTCACTTCGAGATGAGCAACCATGGCGCCTTCACCAATGGCAAGCCCGTCTCGCCACTGAACTTCGCCAATGGAGGGAGCCGTGTTGTCGTCCTCGCTGACGATTTCCGGAGAAAGCACTCGCTCAAGGGTTTGCGTTTCCTCCAGCACGACCGTTTCGCTGTCCTCGCCAAACGGCACGGCCAATGTTCGCTGGACGGTGGACAGGAGGCCTTTCAGCGGCCCGGCAGACACCATGGCACCCGAAGCCAAACCGGCCTCACCATCGCCCTCGTAGACGCCCGTCCACTCGATGACCGTGAGGTTGTGCCCGTCCCTGACATCGATGCGGGTATCACCGGCCGACACCGTCAGCGTGATGCCTTCCTGACCTGAAAGACGAAGACGGTCGTCCTTCATCAACGGAATGGGCATGAGGCCTGTTTCTCGACCGACCGTGAGGTTGCCGAGACCCTCTTCAGCCACTGGTGCCGTTGCGTTTTGCTGAATCGGGCTCCGTTCTGGGAAGTCCTCGCCCTCCGAGGCATCCGGACCGGTTTCTCGCCAGACGAGGCGGACCGTTCGGTTGTCCCAATCGGACTGGACGGCTTGGTAGTCCCAAGTTTGGTTGTGCGTAGCGCCAACCCCAGCGCCGTCAAAGAAATTCCCACCGTTGATGCCGGTGATGTTGAACCATGATTCCTGGAAGATGACGTTCACGAGAAAGAGCTCGCCCGTAGCGTTGGCTTGCATGCCGGTGTCTTCGATGGTTCGAACCACACCGAACGTGCCCTGCACGTCGCCCGAAAGCGTGCCGTCAACGTGGAGGTCATCAATGAGGGTCGTGCCGTTTTCGAGTTTGGTGTGGAGGTCGAGGATGGTGCCGTTGACCTGCAATGAAGCATTTTCGTCCTGGTCGGCAAATCCGAAGGTGCCGGCTCCGTAGAGTTCTTCCAAGTGCTGTGTGCGCACACCGTTTTCCCACCGAGCAAGGGAGGAAAAACCGTCCAGCGAGACGTCCAGCCGAGACCCGTCTTCAATCAGGATGAAATCGGCCATCGCTTCAAACTGGGTGTGTTGCAGCAAACGCTCGCCATCGAGGTCGACATACTCAAACAAGAACACAGCGAGTTCGCCATCGATGGAAAGCGAATTGTTCTCCTCACCATCTTCCGAGACGTTGAGCAAGCCCGTTGCCTCAATCGAAAGATGTTCACCAACCACACCGTTGATGACCGACCGGTTGAGAAGTGCCTGCGACACATCGGCGTCAATCACCGTCACCATATCGCCATCAATGATCGTGGTCTGGAGGTTTCCAAAGCCTCGAGCATCAAAGACTTGGCTGGTGAGCAGTCCTGCGACAACGGTTTCGTTCTTCCACAGTTGAGTCAGCACCAAATTCAACTCTGTTGCCCCGTCCTCCGTGGTTTCCACGGTTCGGAAGGTGCCGTTGCCGAGTTCCCATGACGAGAGGGTGGTGCCGACACGTTCCTGCCAACCTTGGCCCGTGAACGAGAGGTCAAACGCTTGTTCGCCTGCTTCCGTGGTGTAATTTTGGTTCATCGCCCACGAGGTCGAGAGGAGGACTTCGTGGTCGTCCATCGGCTGATTCCACTGCCCGACAGTAAAGGTGCGCTGCGTGGCGATGTCAAGGCCTGATGTTCCGTCATGGTCCGTGATGGTGACGGTCAAATCAATCACATCACCCCACGCCAAGGACGTGTCAAACGTAAGGAGCGCTGTGCGTACACCGCCCATGCTGTCCCACGCAAGGTTGTATGAGGTTGGAAGCGCCGTACCGTTGCGGTCCTGGAGCATGTCGATGTCAACGCTGTAGGTTCCGTTGTCCGAGAAGGTCAGGGTGTAGGCGTGAAGGGTCGCTGTGGGCCCGTCTCCGACCCAGTGCGTGGTGATCTGCACGGATGGAACCTCGTCCGCTTGCACCGAGGCCGGCACCAACGACATCGCCAAAACAACCGCAAGGCAGATGCTCACTCCTCGATTCGTCATGGTGCGAAGGTGGTGCTGCTCCCCTTCAAGACTTTGGGGATGATGTGCCGTTATCGGTCAAGAACATAGGCGAACATAAGCGGCAACACGATGGTTGCATCGCTTTGAACGTTGAACTTCGGCGTCTCAACACCCAGTTTCCCCCACGTGATTTTCTCGTTGGGGGGTGCCCCGGAGTAGCCGCCGTAGGAGGCGGTAGCGTCCGTGATTTGGCAAAACCACGACCATAGCGGGACATGTTCCTCCTTCAAGTCTTGGTGGAGCAGCGGCACCACGCAGATGGGAAAGTCCCCTGCGATGCCCCCTCCAGACTGGAGAAAGGCCAAGGGCGTGGTGCACGAGCGGTAGAACGCCATCATGTCCGTCATGTAGTGAGTCCCACTCAGCACCACGTCAGGATGAAGATGCCCTTCCGAACAACGAGCGGCGAAGATGTTGCCCAGCGTGGAGTCCTCCCAGCCGGGGACGAAAAGCGGGAGGTTGGCGTCGGCAGCGGCCAGCAACCATGAGTGGTTTGGGTCGGCTTGGTAGGTGTCTTCGAGGACCCCCGAGCGCAGCAAGCGATACAGGTGTTCGTGGGGCAACAGGGATTCACTGGCTTCCTGTGCAGCCCGCCACACACCCATGAGATGGTGTTCGATGGCCCGAATTGCGGCGTCCTCAGGGATGCAGACATCGGTCACCCGGTTCAACTTGCGCTCCAGGAGCGCTGCCTCATCTTCAGGTGAGAGGTCCTCGTGATTGGCCACTTTGACATAGGCATCGTGGGCAACGAGGTTGAAGACGTCCTCTTCGAGGTTCGCACCCGTGCACGAGATGGCTGCGATGTGCCCGGCACGGATCATGTCGGCCAAACTGCGTCCAATTTCCGCCGTGCTCATCGCGCCGGCCAAGGTGAGAAAGATGCGCCCGCCATCATCGAGAACCTCCACGAGCGAGGCCGATGCCCGAGCGACGGTCCCAGCATTGAAATGGCGGTAATGCTCGTCAACGAAGGAACGAATGGACATCGCTTAATCCTCCGTAATGAACCGGTTCACGCGGTCCTTTCGCATTCGCTTCACGTTCGGAAACCGCTTCGTAAGTTGCTCGTGAAGGTAGGAAGCGATGAGTTCGGGATCGGTGTCGCCGCAGGTGAAGCAATCCACTGCCAAGAGCCCTCGGTCGGCATAGCAGTGGGCCGTGATGTGGCTCTCGTCAATCAGCACCACCGCCGCAAACCCCGGCGGCGAGGTGCTTCCATCAAACGGAGCGAGGTGGGCATGGACCTCCGTAGCCGTGCTTTGGGCAACGGCTTCCCGCATCGTCGAAAAGAGCCACTGGTAGTCATCTTCGCCTCCAAAAAAGGCGTTGACATAATCCAAGAACACGTGGGCGCCTTGAGGCCGGTCGGTCGTCATGGAATCACCTGCGCCCTGCCTCACCGGTTGTTATTTCAAGATGCCGAAGGAACGCTCGCCTCAAACCGCTGGAAGAACGTTTCATCGGGGGGCTGGGTCAAAGAAGAGGAACGGGGCGCCCAGCGTCCTTCCCGGCGTGCGAGCACATGGCTGGCGATGATCTTGGTGGCGAGGGCCGCCGCCGTAAACTGTGTAAGCGGCGTGTCGTCTTGGGCTACAATTTCGTTCACGTCGGCGCTGATCACCACAACGTTTGGGTTGGCGAACAGTGTTTCAATGGTTTCCACCGCTTGCCAATAGCTGAGCCCCCCAGGTACAGGGGTGCCGGTAGCAGGGACCAAAGCGCCGTCCAGCCCGTCGATGTCGAGCGTGAAATGGACCGGGCCGGTCAGGGACGAAAGCTGGTCAAGCCACGCTTGCCACGCCGCCCTACCGGTGTGCGGGTGTTGGGTGTCCCGAGCAAAGAAGGTCATGATGCGCTTGTCACCTTGAATTCGCTCGGCTTCCTCCAGACTGTAGGCGCGAATGCCCGCCTGCAACAGTTGACCTACGCCCACATCAAGGCTGCGAGAGGCCGCACAAGCGTGAGAGAACACCTCGTCGTCAAGGGAACTTCGCAGGTCGGCGTGAGCATCGAGTTGCACCACGGTCAGGGTTGAAAGGTCGCCGTTGACGGAAGGATGATGGCGAGCAGCGTGCATGATGGGAGGAAGAATGCCGTGCTCGCCTCCCAAAAACAGGGGGAACAGGTCGCCGTTGTAGAACGAAGCAACGTACGCCGCCAGTTCGTCCAACTGTGCTCGAAGTGTTGGGGTTGTTCCCTCCCAAACGGGCTCGGTCGAAATGACGAGGCCGGCCGGAAGGTCATCGCCTAATCGGTCGTCGTACAACTCCACCTGGGCGCTGGCCTCAACGCAGGCCTGCGGCCCATCACAGGCACCGGTGCCGTAGGAGGTGGTCAACTCGTAAGCGAGGGGAACCACGGCAACATCGGCAGGACCATCGCCACGAGGGAGGCCGAGAAACGCCCCTTCCTCAAAGTCCTCCGACATGATTTGAGTCGGCCCTCGCCACCTTCATCATCCTGCCGATGAGAGCAAGGCCCCGATTTTCGGGTTGAAAGGACCGATTTCATGAAAAGACATGGAACACTTAATATGGGTTGGTGACCAATAAAATATAGCAACGGGGACCGAAAACACCCGGTTTACCGAGTTCGGAGGCGAGACGATGGGCATGACACTTGCAGAGCTAACAAAGGCAATTCAACAGCACATTGACCTCGACATGGACGCCGAGGTTGCCCAAGGCATGGCCGAACACGCGCTCGGCTTCTTCGGTTTTTACAACCGCATCATCGACAACGCCCTCGAACCAACCGATCGCAACTTGTTTTACATGTTCCAAGACTACGACTTGCTCACCACCGAATCCGAAGAAACCACGCTGTGGGACGGACGTGAATGGCGCATCCACTACTGGAAGTTCAAGCCCGACCTCCGTGAGCGCGTCGAGGCCTACATGCAGCGCAACCTGCAAGAGGAAGAAATCGATCCTTTCGCCGACATCTACGCCACCGACGGCCCCAGCATCTGGACACGCGAGGGCGAAAAGGTGGCCAACCCCAACGCCTTCACCTCCGACTGGTGAGCGCGACTCAGGCAAGCGTTTTTCATTCACCGCCGCAACGCCCAGCCATGCGAGTGGCCATCGGCTTGGTTGTTTGCATGATGATGGCCACCCTTCCACCAGCGGCAGCCCAATACGACCCCTCTCAAACACCGGTTTGGCCCGGTGAACCCATCGACAATCACGTTCACATGACATGGGCTGCCCTCACGATGGAGGTCAACGATTGGGCGGACGAAAACCCTGACATCGTTGATTTGGTCAGCGCCGGAGAGTCGGAACTTGGAAGGACGCTTTGGGTCGTTCGTCTCTCGGACTGGTCGATGGAGACCAAAGCCAACGGGTCTGCCAAGGAAATCATCTACATTGACGGCGGCCACCACGGAAACGAATACCTCGGAACAGCCCTGGCATGGTTGTCGGCAAAATGGTACATCAACGGCTGGAATCAAGGGAACGAAGAGGCCATCAACGTCTTGCAAAATTCCGAACTCCACATCCTCATCATGCTCAATCCGGACGGCAACGACATTGACACCCGCTGGAACATCAACCAAGTGGACCTCAACCGAAATTACGACCACTACTGGAACACCTGCCCCACCACCCAACCGGGGAGCAGCGCGTTCAGCGAAGCAGAAACAGCAGCAAACGCAGCCTACATCAACGCTCATGTGACCGACGCTGACCTTTATGTGACCATGCACACCGGTGTATGGATCATCCTCTACCCGTGGGGCAAGTGGCCCGAGCAACCCCCCGACTGGGAATTGTTTTGGCGCATTCGAGACGATGTGAACGCTAACATCTCCGAAATTCCGATGCAAAACGCCAATCAAGGACTCTATCCAAACTGTGGTACGAGCCGAGATTACGGGTACGGCGTCATGGGCTTTCCCACGTTCACCTTTGAGACCGACGACGAGCAGTTCGTCCCCGGCAGTTTCGAGAACCTCAACGACCGGCTCGCTGAGGAAATGGACGTCATGCGCTTCCTCATTGACAACGTCTGGTACTGGCGTGCCCGGCTCGATGTCCAATCCATCGTGCTTGACGACGACGAGCTGACCGTGGACATCGTGAACCACGGCCGCGCTTCAACCGCCAACGCCAGTCTGGAGTACCACAGTTCTGCGGGTGAAATCCTGTGGGCATCACCGCTCTTTGGTGTCAACGCCAGCAATGCTACCCAAGTCACTTTTGAGGTGGACGACGATGTGGTGAACGGCGATGGCATGTGGAATCTGAACTACCAAAAGCGCGTCATCAACGCCGCCATTTGGGTCAACGAAACCGTGGACAGCAACGTCTCGTTCAGCGTGGTGGAGGAGGATGAAGGGTTCCTGCTCGGCTACGGCCTGTTCAACCCCGTTTCGGTCTTGCTCGCCCTCATTGGCGTTAGCAC
>DAET01000046.1:60984-82040 GCA_002497765.1 Euryarchaeota archaeon UBA486 | reverse complement strand
CTCCCAAGGCTGACCGGTGACTGCGAGGGTTGAAGTGGTGGAAATCGTTGGCATACACCGGTGAACCCATGCAAGTGACCATCAGTTCAGGCAACAACATCAACGGAACCCTCGTCCTTCCTCTGTTCGAAGGTGAAGAAGCACTCCCCGAAATCGTTGAGGGGATTCCCACCAGCCTCAAGGCACAAATCAACCGCGTGCTGGGCGATGGTGACTTCAAGGCCAAGGCCAACGCCACCATGACCCTCGTGGGAACCGATGGCGGCAAGGCCATGCTCGTCGGTCTTGGAAAGACCGACAAGGCCGATGTCCACGCCTACCGAGAAGCCGGCGCAACCGTGGTGGCTTCCTCCAAGAAAGTCCACGGCAACGAATTGACCGTGGTCTTCCACGATGCTGACCTCACCTCAATGGCCTCCTTTGCTGAGGGCATGATGCTTCGCGATTACTCCTACAACGTCTACAAGAAGAAGGACGACGACGAGGAAGAGACCAACCTCTCCGCTCGTATCAACTGCAACGAAGGCGATGCTACAGCCCTGTCGGCCATCATCGACCGAGCCGCTTCCATCGTGGGTGGTGTCCACCTTTCCCGGGATCTTGGCAACTGCCCCCCCAACGACATGTACCCCATGGCCTTCGCTGAGAAAGCCGAGCGCTGGGCCAAGCAGTACGACAACGCCAAGGTCGAGGTCATTGACTACGAAGCCGCGAAGCGACACGGCATGGGCGGCCTCGTTGCGGTCGGCATGGGTTCGTCTCGTAAGCCCTGCATGGTCATCTTCACCCTCAACGGCGACCAGAAAGGTCGACACCCCATGCTGGTCGGCAAGGGCATCACCTTTGACACGGGTGGCATCTCGCTCAAGCCCGGTGCCAACATGGACGAAATGAAGTACGACATGGGCGGCTCCGCCACCGTCTTCGGGACCATGGAAGCCCTCGCTGCCAGCGGCTACCCCGGCAAGGTGGTCGCCATCACGTGCATGGCAGAGAACATGCCCGCTGCCAACGCCCAGCGACCCGGCGACGTCATCACCACCCTCTCTGGCAAGACCATCGAGGTGCTCAACACCGACGCTGAAGGCCGCTTGGTGCTCTCCGACGGCCTGTGGAAGGCCGGCACCGATTACGACCCCGAATACATCGTGGACTTTGCGACCTTGACCGGTGCATGCGTCGTGGCCCTCGGCCACGAAGCGACCGGCTTGTGGTCCAACGACGACGACTTCCGTACCCGAATTCACGAAGCAGGCAACGACGTTGGCGAGCTCGCCTGGCCGATGCCACTCCTGCCCGCCTTTGAGAAGGAGATGACCGATTCCAAAATCGCCGATACTCGCAACCTCGGAGCAGGTCGATGGGGCGGCGCCAACACCGCCGCTGCCTTCCTGAAGCAATTCGTCCCCAACCGAGGCGAAGGCGACGATGCCGAGCAAATCACTTGGGCTCACATGGACATTGCAGGAACCTACTGGGGTGCCAAGACCAACAAGATGGTCGGCCACGGCGCCACCGGCATCCATGTCCGCACCATGGTTCGCTTGATCACCGGCGAGTGAGATTGCCCCACATGCCGGGCCACCTGAAGTGGCCACGTGGATGAAGATGCTCTTCGTCAACACGTCACGACCGCTTTTTTCCCTGTTTGGTCGCAGTGAGCCGATTTGATTAGATTTATATGGGGTTGCACCTTCGCAATTACATAACCGATGGTTTAGTAGTGGTGTTGGGCAATGGCTGACGACTGGGAAGACGACTTGTTGGACAAACTCGAAGAGATGCTCCGAAACATGGGCATGCCCATCAATCGAGAACAACTCAAGGGCTTCATGAACCAGTTCAAGGACCAATTCGATGCCCTCGGGATTAACCCTGAAAAAATCGCCAAAGGTGAAGTGAATTTCAACTTCGACATATCGGACATCTCCAAGATGTTCAACGCTGGCACCTCCGTGGAGGACCTGTTCAAGAACCTCGGCATGGACATCCGCGTGGATGCTGCTCCGGTCGAAATGGATCCTTCTGCCCTGGAAGACAACGACGACGAGACCGTCAAACTCCCTGCTGAGGATGTCTACCTCGACGGTTGGAACATGTCGGTCACCCTCGACTTTGCCCTCAAAGGCGACATTGAATCCGAACACCTCGAAATTGAACTCATCAAGAACGGTTCGCAAATTGAAATCATGCGCACCACCCAACCCAAGCCCTTGGCGTTGGTCGAACTCCCCCACCCCTGCGACGACGTCGTAGACTGGACCTTGAACAACGGCATTCTCGACATCACCCTGAAATTGACGCCACAAGGAAAGGCGTTGGAGAAGGGTGATGACGACTCCCTCCCTGCCCCGGGGGAGGTGAGCATCGACCTCGGCGACGACGACGATGACGAAGACGACGGTGGCATCCCCATCTTTTGAAGGACGTGAACACAATGAGCAAAGTGATTGGAATTGACCTAGGAACGACAAACAGCTGCGTGGCCACCATCGAGAACGGTGAACCCGTGGTGATCCCCAACGCAGAAGGCGCCCGAACCACCCCATCGGTGGTGGCGTTTGCCAAAGACGGCGGCGAGCGGCTCATCGGCGTTACCGCTAAGCGACAAGCCGTGACCAACGCAGAACGAACCATGATTTCGGTGAAGCGCCACATGGGAACCAAGTGGACCACCGACGTGGACGAGACCACCTACACCCCGCAGGAAGTCTCCGCCTTCATTCTCCAGAAGTTGAAAGCCGACGCTGAAGCCTACCTCGGCCACGAAGTGAAGCAAGCGGTCATCACCTGCCCTGCTTACTTCACCGACGCACAGCGAAAAGCCACCAAGGACGCCGGCCGCATCGCCGGCCTTGACGTGCTGCGCATCATCAACGAGCCCACAGCTGCGGCCCTCGCTTACGGCGTGGACAAGACGCAAGATCAGACCATTCTCGTGTACGACTTGGGCGGTGGGACGTTTGACATCTCGGTGCTCGAAATCTACGAGGTCGACGGTCAGCCACAAATCGAGGTGAAGGCCACGGCGGGCAACAACAAGCTCGGTGGCGACGACTTCGACGAGAAGATCATCGATTGGATGGTTGGTGAATTCAAGAAGGACACCGGCATCGACCTCTCCAAGGACAAGCAAGCCATGTCCCGCTTGAAGGAAGCTGCTGAGAAGGCCAAAATCGAACTTTCTGGTACCCAGCAGACGCAGATCAACCTGCCGTTCATCTCCATGGCCGACGGTCAACCAGTCCACATGGACCTCTCGCTCTCCCGAGCCAAGTTCGAAGACCTCATCGCCAAACTCATCGAGAAGACGATGGTCCCCACTCGACAAGCCATGAAGGACGCTGGTCTGAAGAAGGGCGATGTCGACAAGGTCATCTTGGTCGGCGGCTCCACCCGTGTTCCTGCCGTGCAAGACGCTGTTGAGAAAGAAGCCGGCAAGCCACCCTACAAGGGCATCAACCCCGACGAAGCCGTGGCCATGGGCGCTGCCCTTCAAGCCGGTATCATCGCAGGCGACGAAGGTGTCTCGGACATCTTGCTGCTCGACGTGACGCCCCTCACCCTCGGCATTGAGACCCTCGGTGGCGTCATGACGACGATGATTGAGCGCAACACGACCATCCCCGCTCGACGCTCCGAGATTTACTCCACCGCTTCTGACAACCAGCCGGCGGTTGAGATTCACGTGCTCCAGGGTGAGCGTGAGTTCGCCAAGGACAACGTCACCCTCGGCCAGTTCCAACTGGTTGGCATCCCACCTGCGCCTCGTGGCGTGCCCCAAATTGAGGTCACCTTCGACATTGACGCCAACGGCATCGTCAACGTGAGCGCTAAGGACATGGGCACCGGAAAGGAGCAGTCGATCAAGATTGAATCCGCCACGTCCCTTAGCGAAGACGAGATTCAAGAGAAAATCGCCGAAGCCGAGAAGTTTGCAGAAGAAGACCAGCGCCGCAAGGCCAAGGTGGAACTGCGAAACATGGCCGACCAAGTGGTCTACCAAACCCGGCGCACCCTCGAGGAATCGGCCGACAAGTTGGAGGACAGCGACGTTGACCCGGTGAAGGCTCACCTCGACGAACTCGAAAAGATGGTGCAGGATGACGACGGCAAGCCCGTTGACATCGACGCCATGGACGACGCCGCCATCCAGGCCAAGGTCAAGGAAATCGAGGAGGCCATGCACGGTGTTTCGACCAAGCTCTACGAGGCTGCTGCCGCTGAAATGGCGCAGCAAGAAGGTGGCGAAGACGGCGAGATCAACGTCGATGACGGCGTGGTTGATGCTGACTTTGAAGTCGTTGAAGACGAGGACTGAACCCAACCTCAAGCCTCAAGCGCTTGGCTTATGGGGAAGAGGTCGGTGGACGGCGTATGAGCGAAGTCCCCATTCTCAAGGAGACGACGCGAACCACCGGTCGTGAAGCCCTTCGCAACAACATCACGGCCGCTATGGCACTTGCAGGCGCCGTGCGGACCACGCTGGGCCCGCTGGGCCAGGACAAGTTGCTCATCGACGATGAAGGGCGAACGATGGTCACCAACGACGGTGTCACCGTCCTCGAATCGGCCAAAGTTGAGCATCCGGTGGCTCGCATGCTCATCAACGCCTCCACCACCCAAGACCGAATCGCACGGGACGGAACGACCAGTGCCGTGCTTCTTTCAGCAGAATTGCTGCAGAACGCTTGGGAGTTGGTGCTGCAGGGTGTTCACCCCTCGGCCATCGCACGAGGGTACCGTCAGGCCGAAGAAGCGTGCAGGCAACATTTCGAGACTTTGGTCATTGACGCCACTGAGCACCAGATGATGGCCGCCGCCACGACCTCGCTCTCTGGAAAGATTCACCGGGCCATGCAGGAGCACCTTGCTGGCCTTGCCATCGAGGCAGCGAAAGCGGTGGCTGAAGATCGCCCGGACGGTATCCTGGCCGACCCAACCCGCGTGAAAATTCTCACCCAAACGGGGGGGAGCATGACGGACTCTTCGCTTGTCACCGGACTGGTGCTGGCGAAAAAGAGAGTCACGGACCGCATGCCAAAATCGCTGACATCAGGCAAGGTTGCCTTGGTTGACGGTGGCCTCGAACGACGGGAAATGATGAGCAACGTCAAACTTAACGTCGCCAGCACCGGTGTGTTGGAGAGTTTCCGGCAGCAAGAAAAAACGATGCTGTTGGACCAAATCAACCATCTGGTCGACCTCGGTGTCACGCTGCTCGCCTGCAAAGAAGGGATTGATGACGATGTTCACGCAGCCCTCACCGACGCTGGCATCCAAGCCTACCGCCGCGTGGCTCGTTCCGACCTCGATCTGCTGGCTCGGGGAACCAACGCCACCCTCAACAACGATGTCAAGGGACTCACGGCCTCCGACTTGGGCGTGTTCATCTCCAGCCGTAACGAACGATGGAACGGCGTCATGCACTGGATCGTCGAAACCGAGGAAGGCGGTGCGACCTTCATCGCCAAGGGTTCAACCAACGAAACCGTCGGTGAAGTTGAGCGATGTTTCGCCGACGCCCTCGGTGTGGCGTGCCAACTTCTCGAGGAGCCCTACCTGCTCGCTGGAGGCGGAGCGACGCAAATCGCTCTTGCCCGACATTTGCGGCGGTTCGCCGAAGGCTTCGCCGGTCGCGAACAATTGGCGATTGAAGCCTTCGCTGACGCCCTTGAAATCATTCCACGAACCCTCGCTCAAAACGCCGGTCTTGACCCGCTGGATTCGCTGCTCCAAACGGTGGCGAAGCAAAGCACGCACCAAGGCCCTGATGCTCACCACATCGGTTTGAACGTGGAAAACAAATCGCCATCGAGCATGGTGGATGATGGCATCGTGGAGCCGTTGCGCATCACCCGTCAGGTGTTGGCTGGCGCTACGGAAGCCGCCCTCTCCGTCCTTCGCATCGACGACGTGTTGTGGGCCAAGCAAGACCCTTCGATTCCAGAAATGCCTGACGAAGAGGTCTGATGGGCCCATGGTTGAAACCTGCCCTTCATATACTGAAGGTCCGAGGAACAAAGGTGCCCGAAGAAAGTAACACCCCTGTCGGCATCGACGACATTGCGATTCATTTTCCTCGCCTCTACATGGACATGAAGGACTTCGCTGACCTTCGAGGAGCGGACTACGGGAAGCTCAGCAAAGGCCTCGGGCTTGAGGCCATGGCCATCCCCGATGTTCACGAAGACACCGCCACGATGGGCGCCATGGCCGTGATGCAACTCATTGACCGAAACGGTCTCGACCCGAGGACCATCGGTCGCATGTACCTCGGCACTGAATCAGCGCTTGACGGCGCAAAACCAACGGCGACCTACATCGTCGACATGTTGACCCAGCGCTACGCCGAACGCTTTGGTGAGGATTGCTTCCGCACCTGCGATGTGGTCGACATGACCTTTGCGTGCATTGGCGCTGTCGATGCCCTCCACACCACGCTGGACTGGGTGGCACGCTCCAGTGAAAACGACGAGCGCTTGGGTATCGTGATTTTCTCTGACAACGCCAAATACGCGTTGGAATCCTCCGGAGAGTACACACAGGGAGCGGGTGGTGGCGCCTTGCTCATTCGACGCAACCCGCGACTGCTTGAAATCCCCGACTGCATCGGCGTCTCAACCACGCCGGTCCACGATTTCTTCAAGCCCCGCCGAGAGGTGTCCATTCGCTCGGTTATTTCCAACGTCATTCAACTCGCTCAGGAAGCCGGTCAGACCGTCAAGAAAGGTCTCGTTGACCGGATGATCCGCCATCTGCCGAAATCCACTGTCAGGAAACTCGGCATCTTCGCCCACGGTGAAGAAAAGGTCAGCGTCCACCGAGACGACCCCGTTTTCGACGGGCAATTTTCCAACCTCTGCTATCAAAATGCTGTTCGCCAAGCCTTCTTTGATTTCAGCAACAAAGCCGAGCGGGCTGGCCGCATTGAGCCATCGACGGATGACCCGTTCACCGAGCAGTGGTCTCGCATCATCATGCACTTGCCCTATGCCTACCAAGCCAAGCGGATGTTCCCCGACGTGTTTCGCCACGATCGTGAGCACACAGCGATGTGGGAGGACGTGGTGGCCGAGATTGGTCCCATGCCTGAACGCCCTGGCTCCGATGACGAGGAGACACTGGCGGCTTGGGAGAAGGAAAAGGACGCCTACCGTCGGAAGATTTCCAAAACCACCCAGTATACGCAGTTTCACGCAGAGCGCATCGAGAAAGGCCAGCGTGCGAGCAGCCTGATTGGCAATCAATACACCGGCTCCATCTTCCTTGCGTTGATGTCGACGTTTGAGTCCGACCTCGAGGACAACAGCAACCTCGACAACACCTTGTTCGGCATGTGCGGCTATGGCTCGGGAGCCAAAGCCAAGGTCTTCGAAGGCAAAGTCAACCCCCGTTGGCGAGAAGTGGTCGCCACCTGGCGCTTGTTTGAGCGCCTCGCAGGACGCATGGCCATCGACCACGTGACCTACGAAAACCTCCACAAGGGCACCCAAGACAACAGCGTGATTGAGCCCAAGGGCGAATTCGCTCTCGTTGACATCGGTGAAGAAGGCGTTGAGGAAGGGGCACGACGCTACCGTTGGATCAAGGCTTGAACCTCAGAAGTCAAGCACGACTTTGCCGCAGTTGCCTTCCATGGCCAACTGAACGGCTTCTTCGAAGTCGTCAATGTCCATGCGATGGGTGACGACTTTGTCCACGTCGATGAGGCCTTGCTCCAACAAGTCATGCATGGTGTCCCATGTTGACCACATCTTTCGGCCGTTGATGCCCTTGAGGTGCAAGTAGCGGAACACGACCTCGTTCATGGGCACCTCTGGGGTGCCGCCACCGTACACGGACAGGACGTTGACATAGCCTCCCATTCGGGTGGAGTGAATGGCATTGGAGAGGGCTGAGGCAGCCCCTGAAAACTCGCAGCTGTTGTCCACGCCGCGCCCGTCGGTTGCCTGGAGGATGCTGGCAACCACGTCATGGTCTTTCCCGAGCACCAAGTCGGCACCCAATTCCTCGGCGAGCGCCATGCGGTAGGTGTTGTCCCAGTCCACGGCAATGACCTTGGCAGCACCCATGGCTTTGGCGGCGTTCACGGCGAACAACCCGATGGGGCCTAGACCGTGAACAGCGACCGTCGCTCCCTCAACGGGACCGCCCGTCAAGGTGTGGATGGCATTGCCCAGGGGATCCTGAATGGAAGCATGACCGGGGTCGAGGCCGTTGGGCACATGGCGGGCGTTGACAGCAGGGACCACAAAGTACGGGGCGAAGGCACCGTTGCCATGGACGCCGAAAATCGACCCGTTTTCACAAACATGAGCGTTTCCTTCCTCGCAACGAGGGCAATTCCAGCAAGCAAGATGACACTCAACGGCGATGAGGTCGCCGACCTTGTGCGAGGAGACCCCATCGCCCACAGCCACCACCGTCCCGCTGGTTTCGTGTCCGGTAACGGTGCCAAGCGGCACGTTGTCCCGACTCCATTGGTCCCATTTCCAGATGTGGATGTCCGTGCCGCAAACCGAGGTGGATTGGGTCTTGATGAGAACTTCACCTGCGGCCGGCGAAGGCACAGCGTGTTCTTCCTTGGAGAAGCCACCAACCTCGGCACGGGTCTTGGTCCATGCCATCATGGTTGCAGGTATCGATGCCATGGTCCGCCCTCGCTGTGTTGTTCGTCGGACGCCTTTTCATCCTTCGCTCACGTTGTCTTGGCACGCGATTGTCGGGACGGTTCGGTATGTTGATTAGGTAGGCGCGACGGCCTCAAAGCCCGTTGATGTTGCAATGAAGTACGTCGTGGTCAGCGGGGGAGTCCTCTCAGGACTCGGAAAAGGTGTCACCGCCAGCAGCATCGGCGTGCTGCTGAAAGCCGCTGGCCTGCGGGTCACCTCGATCAAGATTGACCCCTACCTCAACAGCGATGCAGGGACCATGTCACCGTTTGAACACGGCGAAGTCTTCGTCCTTGACGACGGTGGCGAAGTTGACCTTGACCTCGGCAACTACGAACGCTTCCTTGACATCAACCTGTCCAAGGACAACAACCTCACGACCGGGAAAATCTACGCCAAGGTCATCGAAGCCGAGCGCCGTGGAGACTACCTCGGCAAGACGGTGCAGGTGATCCCCCATATCACCGACGCCGTGCAAGATTGGATCGAAGACGTGGCGGCAAGGCCCGCTGACGGCAGCGACGAAACCCCCGATGCCTGCATCATCGAACTCGGAGGTACCGTTGGCGACATCGAATCATCACCCTACGTCGAGGCCCTTCGCCAATTCCAGTTCCGTGTTGGCCGTGAAAACGTCACCTTCGTCCATGTTTCCCTTGTGCCAGTCATGGGTCCTGTCGGCGAACAGAAGACCAAACCAACCCAACATACGGTCAAGGAACTCCGTGGATTGGGCATCACACCCGACATCTTGGTGTGCCGTTCCTCTGCACCGCTGAACGATGAAACTCGGAACAAACTTGCAGCGTTTTGCCACGTCAAACCTGAGGCTGTCATGTCCACGCACGATGTCCCCAACATCTACCACGTTCCGCTGATGCTTCAGGAGCAGGGCTTGTGCGATATCCTCGGCGTAGACTGTTCAGCCACCGGCATGCTGGACGAATGGAAGGCCATGGCCTACCACCTTGATACCTTGGCCGAAGAGGTTCACATCGCCATGGTTGGGAAGTACACCGACCTCTCCGACGCTTACCTTTCCGTCATCAAGAGCCTGCAGCACGCCGCCATGGCTGTGGACCGAAAACTTGTCATCGATTGGATTGAGGCCAGCCACCTCGAAGATGGCTGGGACGGCGAAGAGCACAACACGGCGTGGAAGGCGCTTCGTGAAGCGGACGGCGTCTTGGTTCCCGGCGGGTTTGGCGACCGCGGCGTAGAGGGGAAGATCAAAGCCGCTCATTACGCACGAACCGAAGACGTCCCCTACCTCGGCATCTGCCTCGGCTTGCAAATCGCCACCATTGAATTCTGCAGAAATGTCTTGGGCATGAAGGGTGCAAACTCCACGGAGTTTGAGGACAATCCCGAACACGCTGCGGTTGTGTTCATGCCTGAAATTTCCAAAACGCACCTCGGGGGTACGATGCGACTGGGCAGTCGCCCAACCCTGTGGCAACATGACGGTTCAACCATTCGAGCCCTGTACGGCCCGGGCGACGCAGTGGACGAGCGCCACCGACACCGCTACGAGGTCAACCCCGACCTCATCGAACGCATCGAAGAAGCCGGGCTGGTCTTTGTCGGCAAGGACGAATCTGGTCAACGGTGCGAAATTTTCGAACTCAACGACCACCCTTACTACGTTGGTGTGCAGTTTCACCCGGAATTCAAATCCCGCCCGGGCAGGCCCAGCCCACCTTTCCTCGGCCTGCTCAAAGCAGCCTCCGGCCAGCTCGACTGAAGCCATGGTTCCCTCTCACCAGCCCAATCAAAGGCCCCCATGAGTCGTGAAACCGTTGTTCACGGGTGAAATTTCAAAAGTTCATCCAAACATTAGCAAGCATGCTGAAGCGAATCGGTGGCTTAAGCGGCCTGTTCGTTCTTATCACGCTCGGTTGGTACCTGGTGTTTCCCTTCATCACCGGTTGCGACTTGAACACCACCGCTCCGGAGAGGGATGAGTGCGAGGAACTCATCACGCCCGTGATGTCGTTTCTTTGCGCGCTTCCGCCCCTCATGATCGCCATTTTTGTGTTCATTTCAACACACGGACGAAAGCCCAAGGTGATGCTGCAAAGTCCAACGGTTGACGACGAAGGGAAAATGCACCTGCCGGCGGGCATTGAACAGGTTGAAGAGACCATCAAACAGACGCAACTCGCACAGTCGGGCATGGGCATTGGTGGCGTAATGATGGCCGCCTCCTGCGTCCTCATCGTGTTGGCAGTGTTGCTGATCATTGTCCTGGGCAGCTTCTGCGCCATGGGTGGAGCAAGCAACTGCAGCGACGACGAGTTTGAATGGTTGATTTCATCGATCAAGTTCGGGAACCTTGGCATCAAACTCGGCCTGGTCGTGTTTTTGATCTCGGCCGTCGCAAAATTGGTGATGGAGTATCAACTCGAAGCACAAGGCCTCGTTGCCGAGACTGCACCAACAGCACCCGCCAATCCAATGGTCAGGTCACCTTGCCCGGCTTGTGGAGCAAACTTGCGCTTCCCCATCGAACATCAAGGCGAGGTGCAATGCCCCAAGTGCGATCATGTGTTCGTGGTCGGCATGGATTGACGGTCGGTCATTCGTTATCCGAAAGCCACGTTTCGACGAGCCCTGGAAGCAACTCGCCGGCCTTGCCAAGGTGCACCTCATCAAACGCTTCGACGTTGAGCGGCGCCTCAGCGTTGACCAGCACTGTGCGCGCCCCGTTGGCTTTGGCGATGTGAACAAGATCAGCGGCCGGGTAAACATGGCCCGAACTTCCCACCACCACGAACACCTCACAAGCATCCACGGCTGCGTAAATGGCCTCCATGTGCATGGGCATTTCACCGAACCACACGATGTCGGGGCGAAGACGTGCGGGCTCAACGCAACACGAGCAGCGCAGGAACGTATCGCTGAGGTCACTGTCGCTCATTCGGACCTCGCTTCGTCCACTTGCTTCGCAGCGCAGCGTCACAAGTTGCCCGTGCATGTGGACGACGTCGCTGCTTCCGCCTCGCTCGTGAAGATCGTCGACGTTCTGTGTGATGAGGGTGAAATTGTCCAAACCCTCCGCTAGTTGTGCCAGAGCCTCGTGGGCGGGGTTCGGTTTTACCTCGTTGAGTTGGCGTCGGCGCGCTTGATAGAACCGCCACACCAAGCCGGGGTCGGCTCGCCAAGCTTCGGGTGTGGCCACGTCTTCCAGCCGATGATTCTCCCAAAGTCCACCGTCATCTCGGAACGTTCGAATGCCAGATTCTGCCGATATTCCTGCTCCTGTCAACACCACAACACGTTTTCCTTGCATAACGGTATGACCTCCTCGACGCTATTTGAAATTCGCAAGACCGATTCATGTCAGCCATGTTTCACAAAATCGGACGAAGTTCTGCCTCAAAGTTCTGCCACACGGATGAGCCGCGTGGTCCTGAAGCCCTGGAGGATTTTGATGAACCGCTTGGCTTGGAACTCGGCATCGAGGTCGTCGTCTCCCGTATCAATTCGAACCGCTTCCAAACCGATGAGTTTCGAAGGGGTGGCAACGCCCAAGATGTTGCCGTGGCCGATGACGCGGAGCACATCGGGTGAGAGTTGGAGGTTGCCCCGCCCGATGAGAAAACCTTGACCGCCCATGGGCGAGAGAAGCAGAAGAAGCGGGCGCTGCCCGTCGGCGTTGGTGTGAGCGCTGATCACCTCCAGCAACCCCTGTTCGTTCAAGTCAGCGTGCACCGTGCCCCCGTGCTGTATGTCAATGCCAAGCAGGGTCAATTCAAGGTCGAGGTGTTCGCCCATGCGGCGCAAGGTCCCCCCGCTCCCCCAAACGACCATCAGGTCGGGCTCGTCCTGGAGCAAGGTGCTGACGTGGTGGGCCAAACCTTCGATGGTGTCTTCCTCACTCACACGCTCCACCTGCTCCTTGGCGCCCTGCATGAATCGTGGGGAAGAAGGCGTCCACGCCTCACCGTACATGCGCACCTTCCATTCCCCCTTGGCGTAGACCGTTTCGTCAAGGTCCATGACCTCGGTGATGGCCGTTCGAAGATCGCCGAGTGCGAAGGCCAAAGCCACCTCTGCAGCGGCCTTTGGTGTGGTGGCGAAGCAGCCCGAGTGCATTTTCACGCCGCCAGGAACACCGATGAGAGCAATGGTTTGCGCCTCAGGGCCTTCGGCTTCCAAGGCGTTCACGATGTCGCGGGTCGTTCCGTCGCCACCGGCGTAGAGAATGGCTTCAACACCGGCCTCAACAAGTTCACTCACCAACCTCGCCGTGTCCTCCGGCGCCGTGCTGGCAGGAGTAGACCCCATGGTGGTCAACGCAATGTGACGCTCATCCCCGAGGCCCGGCACCCAGGTGCCACCCATGCGACCCTCCCAAGCCACAAGGGTCAACTGAACACCTGTTCGATTGAGCGACGACGAAGCGAGGTCGGCGAGGTGGACAAGGCACTGATTCATGCGGGGGCCCGCACGGTCTTCAGCCCCGGCCGCCCGGGCTTCTGCTGCACGACCGTCGCTGCCTTTGAACCCCAATTTCCCACCGAGACCGGCGTCGGGATTGACCACCACGCCGATGCGCATGCAGACGCGTGGCGACTCTCCCTCAAATAGCCCTGCTTTGGCTGTTCTTGGGTCCAATCCACCCGAGCCTTCATGAGGAGGAGGGAGGATGGTCCATCATGAAAAGGGCGCCGTCCGACGAACCGAACCTTGACGACATTTTGGCCCGAGATTTCGCCGAATTGAAGGTAGGAGAGGCCAACCTCACGCCAACTGCTCCACCAAAAGAGGGAGAAATGAAGGAAGAAAAAACGGTTCAATCAACGGTCCCGACCGTGTACAACCAACGCATCAACGCCGTGGAGGACCGCACGTCCTTCGTGGTCAAACCGCCCACCAAAGCATCCGCTGATGATGCCCCGGCACCCACGACGACCGCACCATCTGAGGTGCTCAAATCACCCAGCGCTCAACCCGGCGACGACTTCGATGTGGACTGGTAGAACGCTCATCAACGGCAGGGGACAAAGCGCGGGATTCATAGCGAGGGGGCAACCCCGTAGGGGTTGAGGAGCGCGAACAGCATGACGATGATTCACATCACGCTGCCCGATGGAACGGTGAACGAATACGCCGCCGGAATCACCTGTGGCGAGGTCATCACCGATGCACTCGGGAAAAAACACGGTTGCCTCGCTGCCAAAGTGGACGGTCAAGAGTGCGACCTGTCCACGACGTTGGATGACAATTGCTCCGTAGAAGGGATCCTCTCCGAGTCGGATGAAGGCATGCACATCCTTCGTCACTCGGCCGCCCACTTGCTCGCTCAAGCGGTGATGGCGCTCTATCCTGGCGCCTTGCCCACGATCGGCCCGGCCATTGACCGAGGCTTCTACTACGACTTCGCGATGGAACCCATTACCCAGGGCGACTTGAAAGCCATCGAGAAGAAAATGCACGAAATCGCTCGACGGAACCTGACGGTTGAGCGGGTCGAACTCGACCAAACAACGCTTCGTGAACACTTTGAATCAAATCCATACAAACTCGAAATCATTGACGACAAACTGGAAGCCGGTGACGGTTCAACCATCTACAAGCAAGGCGAATGGTACGACCTGTGCCTCGGCCCCCACGTGCCAAGCACGGCCAAACTGATGTTTGTGCGATTGACCTCCGTGTCCACGGCCTACTGGCGAGGCGACCAAGACCGTGAGCAATTGGTCCGTATCTACGGCATGGTTGAGCCGACCAAAGAGGCCCTCAAGGCAACGATGACGCGACTTGAGGAGGCCAAAAAGCGAGACCACCGAAAGCTGGGCAAGGACCTGCAACTCTTCCACATCGACGAAGAGGTCGGTCAGGGCCTCATCCTTTGGACGCCTCGTGGCGCCATTGTCCGTCAAGAACTGCAGGATTTCATTTCGCACCACCTCCGAAGACAAGGCTATTCGCAGGTCTTCACACCGCACATCGGAAAGTTGGACCTCTACCGAACCTCTGGCCATTTCCCGTACTACCAAGATTCGCAGTACCCGCCGCTCGTCGAGCGCGACCTCATGAAAAAACTGGCTGACGAAGGCTGCACGTGCAGCGAATTGTCCAACATGATGAAAGCCGGTGAAATTGATGGCTACATGCTCAAACCGATGAACTGTCCTCATCACGTGAAGATTTACGCCAGCCAAGCACGCTCGTACCGCAACCTCCCGTTGCGCTTGGCTGAATTCGGCACCGTCTACCGGTGGGAGCAATCCGGGGAGATTTCCGGCATGACCCGAGTGCGTGGATTTACCCAAGACGACGCCCACTTGTTCGTCACCGAAGACCAACTGGCCGATGAAGTGCTTGGGTGCATTGAACTCGTGCAGATCATTTTCGACAAACTCGGCATGGAAGATTACCGTGTTCGAGTGGGCCTGCGAGACCCGGACTCCTCCAAGTACGTCGGCGACCCCAAGCGCTGGGACAAGGCCGAAGAAGCCTGCAGGGCGGCTGCACAGTCGCTCGGTGTGGCATGGTCAGAAGAAGAAGGTGAAGCCGCCTTTTACGGTCCAAAAATCGACTTTGTGGTCAAAGATGTGATTGGAAGAGAATGGCAACTTGGAACTGTCCAGGTGGATTACAACCTTCCCGAGCGGTTTGACCTGACCTACAAAGGCCGAGATGGTGAGCTCCACCGGCCGGTGATGATTCACCGCGCCCCGTTCGGCTCCATGGAGCGGTTTTGCGGCGTGCTCATCGAACACTTCGCAGGCCGCTTTCCAACATGGCTCACACCAACACAATGTCATGTCATCACCATCCGTGAGGAGCATGCCCACTACGCCGGCAAGGTTGCCGAAGGCTTGCGTGAGGCAGGTGTTCGCGTTGAACTCGATGACTCCGACAACAACATCATGAAGAAAATCAGGAACCACCGCAAACTCCAGCCCGCCTACCTCATCATTCTCGGTGATGAGGAGGTGCAGAACGAGACGGTCAGTCTCCGAGCCCGAAACGGCGATCAAGTCGCCGGTATTCCGTTGGCAACGTTCATTGACGACATCACTCGCGAAATCAGCGAAAAAACACCTCAACCCTCTCTTGTTCCCCCGTCATCCGAGTGAAGCAGCATGACATCCCCGTCCATCGTTCACGCCTACGAGGGTGACATGATTGCGCCCCTGTTCTTGGCCATCCTGACGGCAGCGTTCTTTTGGCACAACGTGGTTCCACGCCAACTGAAAGGGCTGCAGGTCGCGTTTCCCACCGGGCCTCGCACCTACGAAGTCCATCAAGTGACCTCCACGGTGGAGGACGTACGCAAATTGCTGGCACGACGAGGCACACGGCTCGGAGTTGCCTCCTACTTGATGGCCTTGACCGGCTCGCTCGTGTTGTTGTTTGAGTTCCTCAATTTCCGAGCCGGAAATTCAGCGGGGTACCACGCACCTTCCGTCGCCTTTGCCCTGGTGCTCATTGTCATCCCCGCTGTTGTTTCAAGCGGGACATCACTGGGCGCTCAAATCATCAAACCTCACGGTGTGAGCAGAGCCTCGCTTCAGAGCAATTCTACCCTTCGAAACGCCTCGTACTTCGCGCTCACCGTGGCATGGTTGCTGCTCGCCATGGGGATTGGAGCAGTACTGATGACACGCGATGTTTCGCCTACAACCCTCTACAGCACCGTGGCGCTCGTTGCATTCAGCCCCGCCATCCTCGCCTACGGCAGGGTACTCGGTTCGTCGTGGCACGCCCTAAAACAGTCGTCCGAACAAATTGCCAAGGGGCGGGCTTCGCCGTTCCACAACCACCTCCCGAACGCACGGCAGCAATTTGTCGCTCAGGTGGTTCATCTCAACTTGGTGGTGATGCCGTTTGTCGCCGCCAACACCCTCCTCTCGTTGATCCTTCTGGCCTACAACCCGGACATGTTTGTGCATTCGGACCGCGTGCTCAACCTCCCGGAATACCGTCTTCAATCAACCTACATGGAAGAAGGGGGGCTGCTCGGGTTCGGCCTCATCGAATTGTTTTCCCACATCCCCCAGGCGGGGATTCGCGTGCCCATCGTCACGACCCTGTTGCTGTTCCTTTTGCTCAACGTCGCCGCCATTGGCTTCCTCTTCGTGTACGAAGTGGCACGCATCCTGTTCCTTGACATCCAGGATGTTTCCGGACGGGGTGGTATCCGGCTGGCCGACAGTCGTTTGCTCCGCGCCGAGCCCATCCAGCAAGCCCACGTGCTGAATTTCTGTTTCACCGGTTTTGCGGGCCAATCCATGCTGCTGCTGGCGTTGGCGATGATCACCTTCTGGGACTCCAGTTTCCTGCCCCAAGGCGCACAGTGCGGTGAATGGGAGGCGGATGTCTGTGCGGTCTTTGAAAAAGACATGCTCGAGCAGTTGACGTGGATGTTGGCATCTGCCGGTCAAGTTGCGTTCTTGGTGGTGTGGGGCCTGTCCCGCAGCCGGTCCACCCAACTCGACGAGATCACCTTTGACGCCTCAATGGATGAAGACCGGACCCGCCTGCGGGGCATGAGCGACATGATTTACCTCAAACAACGCCCAACGGCAGAATTACTCGGTAACGACAACTGGAACACGGCGATTGAACGGTTTGAGGCTTCGACGCAAGGCCAAGAAGCCATGCTCGTGGGCTTGGACATGATTCGGTCAACCCAAGCCAAGATGTTGCTGCACGTCGGTTTGGGTCGATGGGACGAAGCCGAGGAGATGGCGGTGGATCTTCTGGCTCTCCAGGGCGGACGGGACGCGCAGACTGCCCGACTCGTGCTCTGTGCTGCCAGTTTGGCTCAACGAGACTATCAGGAAGCCGTTCCTCGGTTGGCCCTCCTGAACAACGACGACGTGGAAGCGGTCCGATTACGCTGGGTGGCCAGTCTTCTCACAGGCAAGCAACACCTTGACCGAGACGGCCAATCCATGCTGAGCGTCGATCCGCTGCGCAAAGACAACATTCGGATGCTCAAGGAATTCGAGCAAGGTGAGACCACCCTTCGAAGCGGGCATGTTCGCCAACCCGCCCAACGCGCCATGTACCTGGCTGAAATCGCCCGATTACGCATGATGAGACGAAGCGAAGAAGCGCTCAATCACCTTGAGCGAACGATGAGCACGATGACTGAATCCACATGGGTTCAGGGAAGACTGGTTCAAGCCTTGTTGAATTTTGACGACGGACGTTCGTTAACAGCCATCAACACCGTGAAAGAACTCGCCAAGGACTATCCTCGCCACCCGCATGTCAGGGCCGTGCTTCATCAACTGGCCTTGCTTGGTAAGGCCACGCGTCCGCCCTCCGAGCCCACCAAGATCCATTGGGTCATCGAGCGTGAGACCGATTGGAAACACGCGTGGCCCCTGCACAACGTGGCCGTCGCACCCGTTCTCGACACGCAAGAGCTCAAGCAACACGCCCTCAAGGCGAACGCATGGTCACTTTTGCTCGGTGAACAAGGCGTGAGCAAGCCTGCCGGAAAGAAGGCCTACAAGCAACTACCCGACAAGGTGCCGCTCGGTTTGTACACCCACCTCGGTGGCCTCACCATCACCATCTCCGGTATGCCGGTCGACCTAGGGCTCCCGTCCAACATTGACATCGGTGCAGCGAGAAAGCTCGGGCTGCTCGATGCATGATCAAATGCGACGACGTAGCCGTTCCATTGCGCCGTCAGCGACACCCAAGGCATCCAAGGCATCCTCAAGGCGAGCCACGTCAAGGTGTGCCTCAGCCTTGGCCACCGCTTCTTCGACCGCACGGCGATCTTCGTCCGTGGCCTTGATGTGAGCAGCCTCGCACTGATTGCGAAGCACGGCCCATTGCTGGGCTACGAAATCGTAGAGTTCCCTGGCCTCTTCAAGCGCATGGCCGTCCCTGTCCAAGGCCGTCGTCATCTGCTCCAGCAACATCGCAGCATGGCTCCAAATCCTATCGTCGGCGGCGGCGACGATGTCGCTCAACATCGCCTCCCAACGGTCCTTGTCCTCGCGACCTTCGTACCGTTGCTTGAGTTTCTTTTTCTGCTTCAGCGCACGCAACACATCATCCATCGCGGCGCGCTCCCGTTCGAGCGTACGAACCACGCCGTCAGCCAACCCGATGGCTTGACTGGCGTTGCCGCTTGCCAAGGCTTCCGATGCCTGTTCCAGTCGAGCTTCCATCTCCGATGTGTCGAGGCCATCACTCTGCGCAACGCTACGAGCGGCCTCTTCAACCGATTGTTCAGCACGTACGATAGCATCCGCATCGGCGTCCAATTGAGGCAGAATCACAATGGCAATCTCGTACGCCTCCTTCGGTTGCTCTCTTGCGAGTTGAGCCTTCGCCTCGGACAACACTTCGCGAAGTTGGTTGGCACCAGCACCGTCTTTTCCGTCCAATGCCCGGGTGGCTTCAAGGATGGCTTCCTCGGCTTTGGCCCACCACGTGACGGTCTCAGAGGCACGCTTCTTGGCCTGACGGTAGAGTTGTTCACCTTCACGTAGCGAACCGAGTTTGACCTCTCGCTCGCCCATCTCGTAGGCTTTCCGAGGACGTTTGACGGTAGGTGCGATCAACTCGGCCGCTTCAACCGCTGTCAAGGCGTCCTGACGGATGATTTCCACATCGTCTGCGAAGGAAAGGGCGCGCTCCATGTCCTCCTCGCTTTCGTCGAGGAGACGCATGCCGTAATCCGGATCCAGATGACCCTCTTCCTTGGCCGTGGTCAGGAGGCTGGCTGCTTGAGCGACAGCGGCTCCTTGAGCCTTGAGTTCCAACAATCGCGTTTCCAATTGGTCAAGGCGTTGTCGGAAGCGCTTTCGTTCAGCCTTCTGGTCGTCCCCTACCGTCCACGTGTAGGCGGTGTCGGCCATCGCAAACGCAGATATGCCAAGCGCTAGCATCATTGGCGGCTCAGTCAGCGTTTCGCCAGCGGTGAGCGTGAGGGCCAGCGCAGACAGTGTACCAATGCCGGTCAAAATGGCTCGGTAGCGGAGGACGCCAAAATTTCCACGCATCGTCCGATGAGAGAGTTGCCTGCACATGACACCGGAGAGGAGCACCAACCCACTGCCGGCCATCGCGGGAACATCCCCCTCGAATCCAAGGGCGCCGAGGCACATCAGCAGCGGCCACGCAATCGAGGTCGCCGAAGCGACTCGGGACCGGGCTGCGCCGTCGTCGAGGGTCAAATCTTGAACGAAAATACCCCAGATGAGCACGAGGAGCGGTGCACCAAAACTTGCGAGGACGACGCCGTCGCCGTTGCTCAATCCGCGAATGGATGGCCACGCCAGCCACACGGCACACAGCAACAAGGTAAGGGCAGACACAAGGGTGGCATTTTCCACTCGCTTGATGCGAACAGCCCGCTCGGCTTCAACGGCTGCATCCGCATCCGCCCAGGTGACCATGCGGAGCCCTCATCGTGATTCCCCCATAATCACTCCGATAACCTGTCCGCTCGCAGGCGAACCTCAAAGCAAACCAGCGGCAAGGTTCAAGGGTGTTATCGGGTTGTATTCTCAACCGAGGGAACACCATGCCGGGACTCATTACCATGGACGACTTGTCCAACGAAGACATCTTGAGCATCCTTGACGATGCAGAGCGCCTGTTGCCCGTGGCCAAAGGCGACCATTACCTCCCGCTGCTCCAAGGGAAAATTCTCGGGAACCTGTTCTTTGAACCCAGCACCCGCACTCGTATGTCGTTTGAAACGGCCATGAAGCGCTTGGGTGGCGATGTCGTGAACTTGGGCGATGTCAAGACATCCTCCGTGGTCAAAGGCGAAACCCTGTTTGATACCATCCAGATGGTGGACGGCTACACCGACATCATTGCGATGCGCCACCCACGGCAAGGTGCTGCACAATACGCACAAGACGCCGCACGTGTCCCCATCCTCAACGGTGGAGACGGCGCTGGGCACCACCCCACGCAAACCATGCTTGACCTGTTCACCATTCGACAAGCCCACGGTCGACTTGATGGCCTCAAAGTCATCCTCGCCGGCGATTTGCGCTATGGACGAACCGTCCACTCGCTGAGCCACGCCTTGACGCGATTTGGATGTGAACTCATCTTCGCCAGTCCTGAATTGCTCAAGATGCCACGAGAAATTGTTTCTGATCTCACCGCCCACGGTGCGAACGTCACCGAAACCGATGACCTGCTGGGCTCCATTGCGTCGGCCGACGTGGTCTACATGACCCGTATCCAGAAGGAACGTTTCGCTGATGAAGACGAATACACCAAGGTGGCAGGAGCCTACAAACTCCATGCCTCAAACCTCGAGGGAGCGAAGGAGAACATGATCATCATGCATCCACTGCCGCGCGTGGACGAGATTCACCCCTCCGTTGATGCCACCCGTCATGCACGCTATTTCGAACAGGCGTTCAACGGTGT
>DAET01000046.1:44669-60600 GCA_002497765.1 Euryarchaeota archaeon UBA486 | reverse complement strand
GGAGGTGATGTCTGATGTCCCAAGAACACAACATGCGCCGTGTAACCGCCATCCGAAACGGCACCGTCATCGACCACATTCCCGCCGGCCAAGCCATGCGCGTCTTGGAAATGCTGGGCATTAACAGAGGCACCTCCGTCCCCGTGTCGCTGGTGATGAACGTCCCCTCAAAGAAGAAAGGAACGAAGGACATCATCAAGGTCGAGGACCGCGAACTCAACCAGGACGAGCTGAACCGACTCGCCCTGGTGGCCCCTGATGCACACGTTGCCATCATCCGTGCCTACAGCGTCGCTGAGAAGTTGACCATCGAATTGGGTGATGAAATCACCAATGTGGTTCGTTGCACCTTTTCCAATTGCATCACGACCAACCCTCGAGAACCTTTGGCGCACCGACTCAAGGTTGTTGCGCGAGCACCGCTGGAACTGCGTTGCCACTACTGCGGTCGACCGCAGGACCTGGACGAATTGGTTCACAACGTACTCTGATCGTCGGCCACCCCGAGCAAATCCCGCATGTCGCAGGCCTTGCATTGAGCCGCTGATGTTGGGCTTCCGCAACGTGGACAGGGCGTTGGTGGAGCAGGTCGTCCTTCGTCGCCACCCAACGCAACAATTTGGTCCCGCAGTCCCTTGATCTGGTCGGCCATCCGCACCAAACCATGACGAGTGCCGGGTACATCTGCTTCCATGTGCGCCACCATTTCTCGGTGCCGCCACCGAAGCGCACCGCGTGCATTGGGGCACTCTTCATGGTGCATGGGGAGGGATTTGTGCAGCGCGTAGAGGTGGATTTCCTGTTCCGGAACCCAACGCAGTGGAACAATCCTCGGCGCAAGTCCGTCAACGGGAGTGGCGGTGTGCGGGGCAAGACGGAGCGTTCGCTCAATGTCAGCGTTGGCCATGTTCATCAGAACAGTTTGAGCCATGTCATCCAAATTGTGGCCCAAAGCGATGACATCGGCCCCGACCTTGGCCGCAAGGTGATTGATGCCCTGTCGACGGAAGACACCGCAATACGAGCAGGCCATACGTGGGGCATCGTTGTCCTTGGCCATCACCATCGGTAGGCGTTTCACGACCTCGTCCATCTCGATAAACGACAATTCTGGATAGTTGACCACGTGATGTTCAACACCCAACCGTTCACACAGCGAGGCAGCACACTCGATGGAAGGAGGGCGGTAGCCTTCAATGCCTTCATCAACGGTGCCGGCGATGATGGTTACGTCTCTTCGCTGGCCGACCAAATCGACGATAGCATCGAGGAGAACGGCGGAGTCCTTGCCGCCGGAAACGGCCACGAGGATGGTCGTGTGCTCTCCCTTCACGAGCGGGAGTTGGAGGCGGAGCTCCTTGCTGATCTTCTTTCTCACGGACTTAGCGAGGTGTTTCCCGCAGAGAATTCTCCCCGAGTAGGCCTGTTCGACCACGGCGGGTTTGTCACAGGCATCGCAACGTGGCACAGTAAACAACGCGCCCGTTGACTCCCCCATGTGTCGGCCTGCAGGGTGTGAGGTTTGAACTCAACGGAAACTGACGGGCGATTGAACGACACCAAATCCGCCGTTTTGTTGTCTAAAATTATCAATTGAATATTCAAATTTTCAATTAGGAATTGAGAGAGTTTCATGGGTCGCATTCCCTCGTCGATGATGTTGCTTCGGACCCAAATTCCGCGCACTGAAGGCGATTGAAGTGCACTGCGCCGGAGACAACAAATCTGCATTTCCAGTTGGAAAATGAGAAAGGGTGCTCAAACCTGCAAAATTCACCGTTCAGGCGCAAAACTTCTTGAAGGCCACAGCGCTGTCCGTGGGATTGAGCAACCATGCTGCAGCGCTTGTTGGGGGAATTCCTGAACGTTGACGGCGTGGAGCAGGCCACCGCCATTGACGACCGTGGACGGTTGCTCTCCAGCGTCGGAGCAGAGGGTCAACTCCCCTCAACTCAACGGGCCGTTGACCTAACGGTAGCGGCCCTCGACGCAGCGCAAGGAAGCCACTTGGGCGAACTTCACGAGGTGTGGGTCGAAGGCGAAGCCACGACCTGCATCGACATCGTCACCCCCTATCGCATCTTGATGCTCTCTGGAACCAAAGGAAACATCGCTCGCTGGCGACACAGCGTCGACCGATTGCGTCGACAACTGGCCACAACCCATGAATTGTAGGTGATCACCGTGTTTGAACTGCCGATTGGAAAGCCCGTCAATGAATCCATCTCGCTTGAAGAGGGCGTGCTCCAGCCCTTCGCTCACGGCGTCATCTCGACCTATGCGGGACGGCGCAAAACCCCGCAAGGCCACCGGCTTGTTCGGGCAGGCCGAGTGGTTGGCTACCTCTGTGATGCTGAGAAAAAAGGCGTGATGTTGGGTGGAGCAGAAGCAAAATCAGCCCTCGAAGCCCTTGAAGCACAACAAAAAGTGCGACATGTTGCTTCCTCCTACACCATCGCCCGACTTGGCGCACTGGCCGAACTCCTTCCGGAAGCCTTCGTTCACCAAGCGGACCGGCAAGGACTCAAGTCGAGCAGCAACGCCGTCGAACGCCTCTTGGCACGAGACCTCTCAACCGTTGTGAGGACGCTGTCTGAAAACATGACGGTACGTGGCGCCATGGCGATTGACAGCGGGATGCTCATCGATCATGCCGGCGATCTGCCCGGCCTGGGTGAAGAGGAACGTTTGGCCAGTGAACTTCACGAAATGATGAGCGGGATGGGCCACCAGTCCATGCACGAAGGATGGGGCATGACCGGCCAAAGCCACTGGACGCTCCACACCGAAAACGGTGCCTTGCTGCTGGCCCAAAGCGGCGAGATTTCCATCGCAGCATGGACGGAGAAAGACGCCAACCACGCGCGCCTCCTTTCATCCACCTCCATCGCCCTCGAAGGCGACCTCATCGCTGCCGGCGCACACGGCTCAAAACTGCCCGAGGGTTTTGCCCTCCGCGAGGGGCGTGGCGGCCCCGATGCGGTGCTTTCCATGTTGAAAGCCGCCATGCAGGAAGAAGTGACAGGCCACCTTCAATCCGGTTCCTCGAGCAAAGCGGTCTCGCTCATTCTGTCGCGAGGAGTCCCTGTCGCCCTCTGGGCCCCATCGTTTGAGACGAATGAAGAGGCCATGCTCGCCCTCACGGAAGCAAAGCGCAAGGTGCAACTCATTCGCTTCCCTGCAGGGACCATCGTTTCAGCCAATTCAGGAACCGTCGAAGGGTTCACTCTCGCTGGTTTCATTGAAACCTTGGCTACCGTCCGCACCCGTTCCGAAGCCCGTCAAGCATCACTCAAGGCGATGTTGGAGGACCTTCTTGGCTTTGAGGCCAGCTTGGAGGAGCTGCAAGCCGCACGCTCCAAACTCAAGTTCAACACCGGCGGCGCCGATGTTGCTGAAGCCCTTCCCGTGATGCGAGATCAGGCCGTGAGTGCCGTCGATGCTGGGCTGCGCCGTAAACTGGAAATGGCCGAACAGCGGGTTGATGCACTCAACAAGGAAAAGGCCGTGCTGACCTCTCAGGTCAACGCGTTGGAGAAGAAGAAAGACGCTGCGCAAATCGTCGCACGAGAGGCGACGGAATCACGCCAAGAAAACACCACGGCGTTGGAGGAAGCCAACCGCCAACTGAACACCATGCAGGTGGACCTCGCCCAAGCACGATCACAGTGGGAAGAAGCGGAATCCCGTGCCGAACGCCTTGTGCGGCGAGTCAACGAACTCGAACATCAAGTCAGTGAGCGGGCTGCTGAACTTGCGAAAGCGGTCGGCGATGCAGAAAGCAGTGCAGAACTGCAAACGATGCTTGAGGAACTCTCGCTGAAAGAAGCCGAACTTCAAGCCAACCTTTCCGAAGGGAGCGAGCGCCTCAGCGCCATTCGAAAGCAGAGCGAGGATGAAGAACGCCGTCTTCGGGTGTTGAGTGAACAAGTCAACACCAGCCGCGAACGACACGCTCGAGCCCAAGCCGACCTCATCGCCGCTCAAGAACAGGTTCACGTCAGCAACCTCGAACTCGAGTCGGTTCGCACCGAGGAAAAGCACGCACGACAGCGCACCGAGGAGGACCGTCTTCGAAGAGCGGAAGACGAGGCTCGACGTGCCAACATCCAAGCAGAATTGCGAGAACTCATGGACGAACGCCGACAGGTGCTGCGTGAATTGGGCGACCTCGGCGCTCGTCGCGGTCATGCCGAAGCCGAGTTGTCCACCTTGGTCGACAAAGCCACCTCCTTAGCGGAGGCTCACGAAGAAGCCCTCGCCGACATTCAGGAAGCTGAGCGCCTGCGCGCACGCCTCGCCGAAGAACCGCTTGCACAAGCCTTGCTTGACGACAACACGACCTTCCAAGGCTTGGGCCCGGTGCTGGAACGTCTTGAACACGCTCGAAGCCTCGGCTACTCGGTAACGATGCTTGACAGAGCGGTCGAACGAGCCTTGCAGGTGATACAGGGAACGGTCGATCATGTCGCTGCAACGCCCCGCCACCTCCTGTCCTCGGAAGTCATGACCCTGTTGGAACGCCAGGTACCACAAACGGCGGGGGCCGTCCGCGGGTTGGCCCGCTGGTCCGTTCAGCAGCGGCTGGAGCAACAACTCGGTGAAACCGTCAACCATGTCGTCGTCGATCTCGAGCATCTGCTCGAAGACTTTGACCGCTCCATCACCATGCTCCGCCGTATCCGGAACGTGCTCGAACAGGTCGAGCGGCTCGGTGCACCGTCGCATGAAGTTCACGCCCTGCTGGCCAATTGTCAGCGGCCGGAAGCCCTGCCAAGTTTGGCCATGGGCACCCGAAAACTGATCCAAGTTGCGCTCGATGACATCTACCTCGAAGCCGACCAACGTGATGCCGGCGAGGCCATCGGCCTCGAAGAAACTGCACGTGTTCTCGAGGAACTCATCACGCAACTCGATGCATCGGGCCTGACCGACGGACGACCTCGCGGCATGATGTGGGCCTTCCAACGCGACGGATTGCTTCCGTTTGAGCGAGAATCCATTCCTGCTGAGCAGCGCATTCCCGTGAACGAAGCCATGCTTGACGACATGGAGCCTCATCTCATCCAAGCGGAAGCCGTGGAGATCGTCGCTCCGGATGCCGGTGAAACCGTCGACGATGAGGGATGGTCCCCGCTCCCACCTCCCACGAATGAGGACGCTCCCGTGAGCGAGGTCGTGGCAACCAACGAATCGTCCACGGGTATGGACTCGTTGGAAGACGAGCGTGCACAACTCGAGGCGGAACTCGCTCGCTTGGACGCTGAACGCAGCCACCGCATCGCACACACCCCCGCTCCAGCCAGCAGCGGTGCTGATACGGCACTGGCTGACCTTGAGTCTCGTCTGTCCGACATTGAATTCTGAAGATCGACATGACGACCGACGCCACCACGCTCATGGGCAGAGAGGAAACCGTTGGGAAACGGTACCCGCTTTGGATGGAGCGCCTTCTTTTGCTGGGCGGCGTCGTCATTTTTGTCTTCGGTCGACCGGCGGTCGCCGACACCGTGAGTCAGCCCTTAGCGAGCGTTCTCCTGACGTACATCGCCTTCCCGCTTATCTTGCTAGCAGGCGTGGAACTCTTGGGCCGTGCGCTCCAAGCGTCAATGCGCTCATAGTTGTGAGAAATCCTTTGTTTCCGGCTCGGGTGGAATCCGGCTGGTTTTGGATTGGATAAACCCGATCACACGCTGCCAAGGGATGAAGAATCGAAGCACAGCCATGATGCTCAAGAACAACAGCGCTGAGATGACCAATCCGTAGGTCAGCGTCAACTCAATCGATTCTGAAACTTGGCCCGCCCACTGACTCCCCGTGGTATCCGACACAATGGTCAGCAGGACCTTGTGGAAGCCCAGTGCCACCATGGTGGCCAGACCCGTCAGGCCGAGGAACAGGAAGGTGTGTCGAAGATGGGTGTTGAGCACGTTGTCCATCTGGCGGACGTATTCGGGATCACGCTTGCACGACTCGGGGAGGCGGAAGGCATACTCAAGATTGCGAATGACGCCGTAGCTGGCCTCTTGGAACACCATGATCAGCACGGCGATGAGGATGAGGTTGAATTGTTCCTGCGTGACGAGGTTGAGGCCGAACAAACCGATGGTGGGGTCGGAGGTTTGACTCTCCAGTGTGGCGAGAGCCCCCCCATAGGAGCCCAACTGGGATTTGATGAGCGGGAAGGTCAGGATGGCGTGAATGCCGAGGAACAGTAGCGTGAACCCGATGGCCCATGCGATGGACCGGCGGGACAGACCCCAAATGCCACGTGTTCCCATAATGACGGGGAGGAGATAGATGAACAGAATGAGCAGGGACATGATCATCAGCAACGGCCACTGAAGGGTCTCCAACTCGTCGTTGGTGGGGAATCGAAGGTCAAAGGAAAACAACATGCCAGCGAACCAGGACAACACCAAACGCCCGATCAAGAGGACAATGAGGCCGACGATGAAGCCGAGTTTGATGCGTTGTTGAACCTTGGGCGATTGGAAGGCAATGAACGCCATCACACCACCCAGGCCCAGCCCCAACACGAGGGGAACGAAGAATCGAGCCATGCCTGTTCGGCCTTCACCGGTCAGCCAGTCGCCCAGCGGAAGTTGGTCCGAAATGAGCAACTCAATGGAATCGAAGAGGATGGTGTGGTCAATCGAACCCACGACATAGGTTGAGACAACCTCGAGGTACATGCCGATGAGGGCGATGGTGGCCACGACTTGCAGGGCGATGATTTGCCACTGACGACGCAGCGTCTTGAGGTGAAGCGTACGGGGCTTGGCCGCCCCGTCGAGGTAGACGTCCGACTGGAGACCGACTTCACCTGCCATTTCAGTACCCCCTCACCTGCATCAAGGCCTGCGACAAATCCATGTCAGGCATCCAATCGATCACTTGGGCCCCCGAACCTGCGAGCGTCGTCAAGCGGTTTTGACGCTCCAGTTTCAAGACTTCATAGGACATGCGGGGGATGCGGCTGACCAAGCGTTCGAAATCAACGCTGGACGGCGAGAGCACGGTGACTTCGTGGCCTCGGCCGACGAGGTCTCGAACGGCGGCCGGCACGGTACCGTCACCCTCGCACGATGAGATGATGAACACAGGGCTGCCGCGGCTGAACCGACCGCTCAAGGAGTTGGTAACCGCTTGGAGCGGCATGGCGCCTTTTGGACGGACGCCTGCAAGCGCACTGAGGATCTTGAAGTACTGCTTGTCCCCGGTGTCGGGCGGCAAGTAAGCGAGCTTCTCGTCGTAAATGGCAAGGGCCACGGAATCCCGACGCTTCAGGAAAAACGCTGCCAGGCTGGCGGCCGAGACGGTGCCCATCTCGAGGGGATTCTTGAGCACCGTACCGATGCGAGCCAAATCACGGCTGTCGAGGATGAGGTACAGGTCGGTGACGGCGTCCCGGCACTTTTCGTTGACCATCAATTCCCCGGTGCGAGCGAAGGCTTTCCAGTTGATGTTCTTGAACGGGTCGCCGGGCACGTATTCTCGAAGAGAGTAGAATTCTGAGCCCTGACCGGGTGTTCGAAGGGTGGTCGCGCCGGTGTACATTTTCGGAGTGCGACTGCGCAGGAAGGCTTCCTCAATGTCCTTGATTTGAGGGAAGATGACGATGTCGCTGTGATGGTCAACGTACATCTCCTCGACGCCCAGGTTGAATGTGTTGCGGGCCCGCAGCGACACAGGGCCGATGGAGTAGTGCCCACGAAGCGGACATCGGAGGACGTAGCGAATGCGGGCGCTCTCGCCGGGTTTGAGGTTGAGTTGCATTTGGTTGAGGCCACTGCGCAGCTTCATCTCGTGAGGGATGTTGTCGTAGATGTCCAGCATCTGCGTCTTCCGGTTGCTGCGGTTGGTCACCAACAATTCCACATACAGGTCGTCGCCTTTGTACAGGTTGTCAGCCGAAAGCGTGCGTTGGACTTCAACATCGCCGTGGCCTGAAATCCATGAGTTCACGACGATGAAAGCGATGAGACTCAACCCGAGAATCATCATTTGCTGGTTGGAAATCATCATCCCGATGAGCACCAGCGCAATCCCGCCGGTGAAAGTGAAGGCTGCCTTTCTCGTCCACATGGCCCTTCACCTCACTGGCGCCCCCACGCCTTGATGCGCTTGACCAGCGCAACCGTCTGTTCGAGGGTGTATTTGTTGCTGGATTCAACGGCGAATTTAGCCAGCACCGGGTCGTTGATCATCGAGACCAGTTCGTTGGCCTGCATCGCTTGGAATTCTTCTCGATTCAGCCCGTTTTGGTTGCGGACCTTGGACAGGAACACCTGTCGAATCTTCTCAACTTTGGAGTAGTAGGCGTAGCGATTGGCATCGCCAAACCCGTAGTAGATGATGCTGAAGACATGGCGCCACGGTTCAGGGTCTCGCTTCTTGATGAGCACCGCTTCAAACGTGATGAACAGAATCAGGAACAACAGCAGCATGGCCAGGCCTTCACCGGTGAAGTAAACGAGAAGGAAGTAGACGGTGTTGTAGGAATCAGCCGCCAGTGCACTTTGGGGATGACGACTTTCGTCGAAGATGACCATGGCGTTTTCGGCCGGCTCACCGACTTCGTCGATACGCTCGCTCATGAGGGCCTCTGCAATGAAGTCCAGGGCCCACTTTCGGTTGTCGTTGGCAGGCATCAGGGTGTCGGTAGGGCCGTACTTTCCTTCGTTGAAGCCTTCGTAATCGTACATCGCGTTGATGAGGGCAGAACCGTCAGCAACGAACACGATTCGTCCACCGTCGGACGGCGAGCAACTGGCACGTGCGCATGCCTCGATGCTGAGGTTGAACTGGCCCCACCGGTCGGGCGTTTCGGGCGTGATTTCGTTGCCCACCCAAATCTCGCCATCGCCGTTCACATCGACCGTCGCTTCGTTGCTGGTCAACGCCCGAATGGCCACCTCGCTGAGCGGCCCACGCACACCGGGTATGACTTCGAGCCCGGTGATGTTGTTGAGCAGCAACTGGTAGGTGCCGTTGTAGTCCACGCGACCGTTGATCATGTGTTGAGAACACAGAGGCGCCTCACCCACCACAAAGGTCTCCTCGTCGAGTTTCGAGCAGGGGTGTTCGCCCGGCCCACCAGCATCCGCCCAGCGGTCGTGGGTGGAGAGGGTGGAAGGGTCAAGCTGCGTGCCGTTCATGCCGCAGGGGTTGCTTTGCACGCACATCCAGACGTAGTTGAAATCCAGTTCAGTGGCGTAGGTCGTGTCAAACACCTGCTCGCCCGTGAAGCGAATGCCAAACGCCTCGGCGATGGTGTTGGCGTAGCCGTAATCCTCGAACACCATCGCCGTGCCACCGGCTTCGACAAACTCAACGATGGCGTTGATCTCAGATGGAGAATAGCCGTTGCCCGAGGCGATGGTGATGAAGCCGTCATCATCGAATTGAGGCAGTGAAAGGGTGTCTCGCTCAACACCAGCCAGGACGTAGGTGGTGTTGCGAGGGTCCTCAATGTCAGCCAGCAGCAACGGACTGCTCACCAGGGAGCGGGTTTCAATGCCCATGGATTTGATGTCAGCACGGAAGGCAGACATGTCGTCCCAATCGTCGTCGTACGCTGACAACTGGTCCGTGGCACTGAGGTTGATGAAATTCAGAAGAATGGTCATCAACAAAATGAGCATGACCGCCCAAAACGACGCCTGAAGGGCAAGCCTTCGTGCATTGAAGTTGGCAGGAAGACCGAGCATGCAAACCACGAGGGAAGGATTCCCAACCTAAACACGCCCCCTACTGACTTTAGAAGGTTGTCCACACGGGTAGAGAAAATGCTCACGCGTGCTTCGTTTCGCCTCATACATTGAGGTGAATGTTTTCAGCAATCCGAGCCACGGCCGTCCCCGGGATGTGAACGGTTGCACCGGTGTTCTCAAACGGCAACGCAGCGGCATCCACGGTTGCTTCCACCTGGACGAGGAGTTCACTGATGACGCCCGTGTTCAAATCAAAACTGAGGTCCACAAGTGACCCCAACACGGCCCCGGTACGGTCCACCACGTTGTTTCCGATGATTTCACGACCAAAAATCGCCATCCGTGTCAACCTCCTGTGCCGTGGGTCCGGACTGGAATCCCATCAATGCGTCGGTGTTCAACCCTCACATCGTTTCGATGCCACGACTGAAGTCTCGGTTTCGCTTGATGTTGGTCAAGCCCGAAGTCAAACGGGTTTCCATCTTCTGGTAGTACTCGAGCATGTCTGGGGTCACGGTCGGTCGGACACGAGAAATCGCTTCTTCGAAGTGGCCCTTGGTGACCTTCTTCTTGCCAGCACGCATGCAAATCAGCGCTGCTTCGCGACACACCGCTTCGATGTCTGCACCGGTGAAGCCGTCCATGCCCGTGAGGATGTCCTTGAACGAGAACTTGGACAATGGCATGCCTTCGCTGTGGATGCGGAAGATGGATTCACGCGCTCCAGCGTCGGGCGGTGGTACGTGAAGCACGCGCTCGAAGCGACCGCTGCGCAACAAGGCGGGGTCGATCATCTCCGGCCGGTTGGTCGCCGCCACGATAATGACGCCGTCCAGGGACTCGACGCCGTCCATGCTGGCCAGCAGTTGGTTGACCACGCGGTTGCCGACATCGCTGCCTTCTGATGCGCTGCCACCGCTCCGCATCGAAGCAATGGACTCGAATTCATCGAGGAAAATGATGGACGGCGCTGACTGCTTGGCCTTCTTGAAAATCTCTCGAATGGCACGCTCGGATTCACCCACCCACTTGGAGATGAGTTCAGGGCCTTTGATGCTGATGAAATTCGCTTGAGCTTCGTTGGCGATGGCCTTGGCCAGCAGGGTCTTTCCGGTACCTGGCGCCCCGAACAGAACGATGCCTCGGGGGGGCTTGATGCCGAAGTGTTCGAACAGTTCTGGCTTGGTCAACGGCCATTCCACGGATTCCTTCAGACGGTCCTTGACCTCCAACAGGCCACCGACGGCGTCCCAGCCGACTTCGGGAACTTCGACGTAGATCTCACGCAGGGCCGACGGCTCAATGTCCCGGATGGCTTCTTTGAAGTCGTCCATGCAGACCTCCATCTTCTCGAGCACCTCGGGCGGAAGCGTCTCCTCGTCGAGGTCGATTTCGGGCAGGTACCTTCGCAAGGCACGCATGGCGGCCTCGCGAACAAGGGCGGCAAGGTCAGCACCGACAAAACCGTAGGTGTTGTCGAGGACCCAACCCACGTCGAAGTCGTCGGCGATGGGCATCTGGCGGGTGTGAACGTCCATGATTTCACTTCGACCCTCTCGGTCGGGCACGCCAATCTCGATTTCACGGTCAAAGCGGCCTGGGCGTCGCAGGGCTGGGTCAAGCGCATCACGTCGGTTGGTAGCGCCGATGACCACCACGTTATCACGACCCTGCATGCCGTCCATGAGGGTCAACATCTGAGCGACCACGCGTCGTTCAACCTCACCCGTGACGTCCTCGCGCTTGGGGCAGATGGAGTCAATTTCGTCAATGAACACGATGGCGGGGGCGTTGTCGGCCGCCTCGTCGAAAATTTCACGAAGTTGTTTCTCGGACTCACCGTAATACTTCGAGATGATTTCTGGCCCGTTGATGCTCTTGAAGTGGGCGTTGACTTCGGTGGCCACCGCCTTGGCGATCATGGTCTTTCCCGTACCGGGGGGCCCGTGAAGGAGGACGCCTTTGGGCGGGTCAATGCCGAGGCGTCGGAACAATTCAGGGTGCTTGAGCGGCAGCTCGATCATCTCACGCACCTTCTGAAGTTGCTGACCGATACCGCCGACGTCTTCGTAGGTGATGCCCTCGGATTGCCCAACGTCTTCCTCGGCAACGGCTTCGTCTTTGATGACAATCTCGGTGTCGGTGGTCACCACAACGATGCCCTTGGGGACGGTTTGGACCACAGCAAAGGGCAGGGCCTCGGCGAAGAGGGTCATGCCGGGGATGAAGATGCGGTCGCCGGCCACGACTGGACGCTTGGCAAGGCCTCGCTTGGCGAACCCTTCGATGCCGGGTCCGAACTTGACCTTCTGCTTGTTTGCCATGACGGGCGAGATGGTGAGTTTCGTGCAGGTCTTGGCTTCCACCTTGCGGACCGTGACACGGTCGCCGAGGCTGACACCGGCGTTCTTGCGAATGATACCGTCCATGCGTATGATGTCCATCTTCGCATCTTCGGGCCGGCTGCGCCAGTAAATCGCGGCCGTGGAGCGCTCTTCACCGCTGATTTCGACGAAATCGCCAGGTTTGAGGTCAAGTCCCATCTCAGAGGAGATGCGTGCCCTTCCGAATCCGACGTCGGAGGGGATGGCTTTGGATACGCGCAATTCGATGGTGTCGTTCTTGTCTGCCATACTACTCCCTCTTCCCGAATCAACATTTCACGGTATATAATGAAATTCAAGTGGGTCTTTCGCCGCTTGGTGTGATTTTGTCCCGAAGGGCCACTATAAACCCAAGCCCTTGGGTCTTTGAACCTCGGACTCCGATACCTGAGAACCACGCCATCACATTCAAGAGACGGGTCAAATTGGCACAAAGCATGGTTCACGTTCTTGAAACCGGCTTGGAATACATGGAAATCGACAACCCCACGGGCAAACCTGCCGTCCGTGGCTACAACATCATCAACGGCCAACTCACCTCGGCCAGCGACGCCGCAACGTTCACCTCAACCAACCCTGCTCATTTGGCCGACTGTCTCGGTGAATTTCCACTCTCCACCCGAGACGACGTTCGTGAAGCCCTCCACGCTGCACGCGCTGCGTTCCCCGCATGGGCCGCCACGCCGGCGCCCACCCGTGGTCAGATCATCGGCAACATGGGTCGACTCTTGATGGAGCACAAGGATGCGCTGGTGGCGCTTGAAACCCGTGAGATTGGCAAGACGCTCAAGGAATCGGGTGGCGAAATCCAGGAAGCCATCGACACCTGTCTTTTCTTCCAGTCCGAAGGTCGCCGCCTGTACGGCCAGACCGTCAATTCTGAACTCCCTGACAAAGAGCTGTTCACCTACCGCCGTCCACTCGGTGTCTGCGGCATCATCAACGCCTGCAACTTCCCATCCGCCGTGCCTTTCTGGAAGATGATCCCCGCCATCATGTGCGGCAACACCTGCGTGTGGAAGTCGCCTCAAGACGCTCCTTTGCTCTCGTTCGCGCTGGCTCGTATCATGCACGAAGCCGGCTTGCCCGATGGCGTCATCAACCTCGTTCACGGCAAAGGCAGCGGTGCCGGCCAGTACCTCGTTGATGCCGTCGATGAAGGGCTCGTCAACAAAATCTCCTTCACCGGTTCCACCGGCGTGGGCAAGATGATCGGCGAGGTCTGTGGTCGCAACCTTGTCTCTTGCTCGCTCGAATTGGGAGGCAAGAACCCACTCGTCGTGATGCCATCGGCCGACCTGAACAACGCCGTAGAAGGAGCCTACTGGGGTGCGTTCGGTACCGCCGGCCAGCGCTGCACGAGTCTGGGCAACCTCATTGTCCACGAGTCCATCTACGACGAATTCATGGAGAAATTCATGGACAAAGTCAAGTCGACCCGCATCGGCAACTCACTGGTGCACAAGGACGTCCTTTACGGCCCCATGCTGTCCGAAAAGTACGGCAAGGATTTCCTCGATGGCATCGAAATGGCCAAGGCCAGCGGCGCGACCCAGATTTGGGGCAAGGGAACCATCACAGCCGACAACGCCCCGGAGAACTTCCTCGGCGATGCCAGCGAAGGCGTGTTCATGTGGCCCCACGTCTTTGTCGATGTAACCGAGGACATGGAATGCTTCCACGAGGAGATTTTCGGACCCGTCGTCACCGTGGTCAAGGCGAAGGATTTCGACCACGCCCTCCACCTCGCCAACGCCAGCCCTTACGGCCTGTCGTCCGCAATCTACACCAACGACCGCCTCGAAGCCTACCGCTACAAGACCGGCATCAAGGCCGGCATGACGGGCATCAACAACTCCACCACGGGCGCCGAAGCCCACCTGCCGTTCGGTGGCGTCAAGGGTTCCGGAAACGGCACCCGTGAATCGGGCATTTGGGTCATCGAGGCCTACTCCTACTGGCACGCCGTGAACGACGAACTCTCGGGCAAACTCCAACTCGCTCAAATGGACGTTGATGAAATCGAAATGGTTGAGGCGGAAGTCAATTGGTCGGAATTGGCCTGAGAATCTTTCAAAAACGGCCTGCGGCTCAATGGTGAACCTCAAAGACCCTGCCCTGCTCGGATAGAATGTTCCCGTAGGGAACAGGGGGATTTTGAATGGGTGAAGGGATTAAACTCCCGGTCCTGAACGGGCTCGGGCGTACCAACCGTATCGACAATTGGTGGAGCCAACCGATGGCCATGGGCATCGGACTCACCGCTGCACTGGTCTACACCTTCTGGCGTCTTTTCCTCTACGACGCCGACATCTCCTACGCCCTTCACGGCAGCACCGTCATGTCGCCCATCTTCTCGCCCAACGTGCTTGAGTGGAGCCTGTTCGGGCTCAACGAATGGAACCACCCCGAATGGGTCAACGCCGCCATCCTCGTGCTGTGGATTCCGTTCGGTTTCAGAGGCACCTGCTACTACATGCGCCGCGTCTACTACCGCACGTTCTTCGCCAGTCCCGTGGCGTGCTGGGTCGACGAACCCGACATCAACAAGGCCATCGGCTACCAGGGCGAGAAGCGACTGTTCATCTTCAACAACCTTCACCGCTACTTCCTCTATGCGGCGATGATCATTCTGGTCATCAAGTGGTGGGACGTCACCCACACCATGCACTTCCACTCCGCCACCCACGACGGCTATGGCGTGTCGATTGGCACGTTTGTCATGGCCATTGAGGCCTTCCTGCTCACGATGTACGTCACTTCCTGCCACGCCCTGCGCCACTTGGCCGGCGGCATGCTCGACCGATGGACCACCGGCATCAGCCGGGTTCGTGGCGTTCTCTTCGAAAAAATCAGCGTGCTGAACCGTTCCCACGGGTTCTGGTTCTGGACATCCCTGACCTTCGTGTTCCTCGGAGACCTTTGGGTCTTGGCAGTGGCAGAAGGACGTTTGAGCGACATGGTGCTCTTTGTTGTGTGAGGTGAGATGATGAGCGAGAAGATTACCGAACACGAATACGACGTCATTGTCATCGGTGCTGGCGGTGCCGGTCTCCGTGCCGCCATTGAGGCAGCCCGTAGCGGTGCCAAGACCGCCATCATCACCAAGTCTCTGCTGGGCAAGGCTCACACCGTCATGGCCGAAGGTGGGTGCGCCGCTGCCTTGCAGAACGCTGACCCCCGAGACGGTTGGAAAGTGCACTTCCACGACACGATGAAGGGCAGCAAGTGGCTCGCCAACTGGCGAATGGCCGAATTCCACGCCAAGGAAGCTCCCGACCGAGTTCGTGAACTCGAACAGTGGGGCGCCGTGTTTGACCGCACGCCAAAGAACCTCATCAACCAGCGAAACTTCGGTGGCCACACCTTCCCCCGCCTCGCTCACGTTGGCGACGCTACAGGCCTCGAGATCATCCGTACACTCCAGGAGCGCGGCATCCATGAAGGGATTGACATCTTCATGGAATACACCGTTCGCACCCTGCTCAAGGAAGGCGACCGTGTCACCGGTTGCGTGGCCTACACCCGTGTTGACGGTGAATTCCACGCCTTCTCTGCCAAATCCGTGGTCCTCGCCACGGGAGGCATCACCCGCTGTTGGTCCGTGTGCTCGGGCTCGTGGGAATACACTGGCGACGGGCACGCCCTCGCCCTGTGGGCCGGGGCAGAACTTCGTGACATGGAGTTTGTCCAGTTCCACCCCACCGGCATGGTGTGGCCCCCCTCTGTTCGCGGCATCCTCGTAACCGAAGGTGTTCGTGGTGAGGGTGGACGGCTCACCAACAGCGAAGGCAGCCGTTTCATGTTTGACTACGTTCCAGAGATGTTCGC
>DAET01000046.1:24472-44275 GCA_002497765.1 Euryarchaeota archaeon UBA486 | reverse complement strand
CTGGCGACGGTTCGCCGACCACCTGAACTGCTGACCCGAGACGTCGTGGCCAAGGCCATCAACGAGGAGGTCAAAGCTGGCCGAGGTTCCCCTCACGGCGGTGCGTTCCTCGATATTTCTCACCGCGGTGAGGAAGCCATCATGAAGAAGCTCCCCTCGATGCACCATCAGTTCAAGGAACTCGCTGGCGTCGACATCAGCAAGGAGCCCATGGAAGTGGGTCCAACCGCTCACTACGTGATGGGTGGCGTCATCGTCGATGCAGAATCACAGGAAACGACCGTCCCCGGCCTCTTCGCTTGCGGCGAGGTGGCCTCGGGCCTCCACGGCGCCAACCGCCTCGGAGGCAACTCGCTCTCCGACCTCATCGTGTTCGGCAAGCGAGCAGGTGAGTTCGCAGCCAAGCGGGCCAAGGACTTGGCACAGCCTTCCATCGATGAGGCCCAAGTCGGCCAAGCCATCGACGACATGTTAGCGCCGCTCCAGCGGGACGGCGGGGAAAACCCCGGTGCCATCTACGACGAGATGCGCGACATGATGCAGGCCAAGGTCGGCATCATCCGAACAAAGAGCGAACTCGAGGAAGCCCTCGAGGACATCAAGGCGTTCAAGGCCCGCGCCTTGGCGTGTTCTTCAGGCGCCTCGCGAAAGTACAACTCCGGATGGCACCAAGCCCTTGACCTCATCAACATGGCCGACGTGTCCCACGCCGCTACGCTCGCTGCCATCACCCGTGAAGAAAGCCGAGGCGGCCACACACGGGACGACTTCCCGACGCCAGAAGACGACTACTGGGGTAAGACCCTGAACATCATCTGGATGGAAGACGGCGAGATGAAGATTCGACAGGAGCCCGTTGAGGAGATTCGCGACGACCTCAAGGACGCCCTCACCGAGGTGAAGGCGATGATCGCTGAGCGCGCAGCAGAAGCAGGAGGTGGAAACTGATGTCCCTCAAAGGCACCAAACAATCGTTCAACATTCTACGAGGCGAAGGCGACGACGCCAAACTTCAGGCCTACGAACTGGAACTTGACGAGGGCATGGTCGTGCTCGACTGCCTGCACCGCATCCAGCACGACCAGGAGCCCGACATGGCGGTTCGATGGAACTGCAAAGCCGGGAAGTGCGGCTCATGTTCGGCCGAGATCAACGGACGCCCTCGTTTGATGTGCATGACGCGCATGAGTGACGTGGTCGCCGAAACCCCTGCTGGTCAGCCCATTGAAATTCGACCGATGAAGACGTTCCCGCACGTCAAGGACCTGGTGACCGACGTGAGTTGGAACTACGAAGTTGCTCAGCGCATCGCGCCCATCAACGGCCCCGAATCCATGGATTGGGAGTTCAACCAGATGGAAGCCGACCGTGTCCAGCATTTCCGTGAATGCATCGAGTGTTTCCTCTGCGTGAACACCTGCCACGTACTGCGAGACCACGAATTGTTCGATGATTTCGCAGGCCCCCGCAACCTCGTTCGCTTGGCGCAGTACGAAATGCACCCGCTTGACACCGAAGACCGCGTGCCTGAAATCAAGAAGGAATTCGGCGTCGAATACTGCAACATCACCCGATGTTGTACCGAAGTTTGTCCTGCCGGTATTCAGATCACCGACGACGCCATCATTCAGCTCAAAGAGCGCGTGGTGGACCGCTACTACGACCCGCTGCAGCGCATTTGGCGTACGTTGACACGCCAAAAGGTCCGCTATTGACCTTCCAAAAAGCACTACGTTGGTCGTTGGTTCATCCACGAGCGATGAGCCAGTCTCGAATCCACGATTCACCGAGGCCGTCGTAGTCCACGTTGGGCGGTTGAAGGGGTCGCACGATGACCAGGATGTCCAACTGGCCACCCCACGAGGCTTTGGCCACCATCGAGACCTCACCGACCTTCGTCCCTTGTGGGTCGGAGCCAAACGCCGTGGTGTTGATGTCGTAGGCTCTGTGCACCACGGTCTCAACATCGCCGGAGTCCCAACTGCCGATGATGATGTCCAGGGTGGACGGTGCAAGAACGGGTTGGAGGGTGATCTCCTCGGGGTTGAGACGAACGAAAGGCACCTCCTCGTCGATCAACTCAATCGCCTGATGCAGTCGACCGGTTTCCATGTTCATCAGCGAAGCCAAGGTGAGTGCCACCGTTTCTGCACCCATCACCCCCGGTTGATGCGGAAGGCGCATGCTCAGGGACTGCAGCACCACAACATCCGAGGTAACCCATGTGTATTGCTGGCCGGCAGGATAGACCGGCGCATGCGGGTTTTCGGTGAACAGTGGTTGGCCCCAATCATCCGGGGAGACGGGCTGGGAAACAGGAAGAAACCCGGTGGCTCCCAGGCAAAGGAGTGCCACACAGAGGGCCAACAATCGAGGCGTTCGCTGGACCGACCATTCCTGACGACCGGCCGGACTGAGGAGAGACAGCATCAACAACAACGGGACCGCCAACAGTGCACCTGCTGGAACAAGCCAGATGAGGACAGCAAACGACAGTGCCATGCGAACACCACCCACGCCGATGGCATCGGTCCAGTGTCCCTCTTCGTCGCTGTTGATTCGCCGGTGATGGAGGTACAGCGCAAGCCCACCTCCGACCAGCGGAGCCAAGGACTGGAGGACACCTTGCCACATTGTCAATACCGCGCTGAGGTCTTCACAAGCCCGCCATAGAGGTTCGCCTCTCGCCAAGGTTGATGCAAGGGTTTCCCGTGGGTTTGGCCATGGCGGAGGCGGTGCTTTCCTTCCGGTCGGTCCAACACCGCCATGCCGTACCCGCTCCAAGGCTGACCAAGCCGTGGGCCAAACGGGAGGGGCCCGGTGTGGTGGGGGTTTCGCTCGACCTTCACGAAGGCGCCGTGCTCGGCCTCATTGGACCCAACGGTGCGGGGAAAACGACGCTGCTGCGATTGATGGCGGGTATTCTGCCGGTTCAATCGGGTGAGATCAAGAGCAGATTTGACGGTGAAACGTGGACCGATGCAGGGGACTTGCGAACCTTTGTGGGCCACATGCCGGAACAAGTTCGCTGGCAGGGGCGTTCCACGGTCGTTGACGCCCTGACACAACTCGGCGACATGCGCGGTACGTCGACGAAGACCATCGAACGCTTGCTCGCCCTGGTGGGATTGCGCAGCCGACGCGACGAACCGCTTGACAACCTGAGCCAGGGCATGCGCCAGCGCCTGTCCATCGCGGCTGCCCTCTTGGGTTCGCCCAAGGTGTTGCTCCTCGATGAACCGTTCAACGGCCTTGACCCGGTCGCTGCGCAAGCCTTTGCGGCGCTGGTGCGAACGTTGGCATCGAAAGGGGTGAGCGTTGTCATCTCCTCGCACATGGTGGCGCAACTTGAAGGATTGATCGACCGAATTGCGTTGCTCCACCGAGGGCAGCTGCTCGACGAAGGACCCCTTGGTGAGGTCGAGCAAAGGCTGGGATTGAGTGGCAGGTACGCCATCACGGGGAGCGGTGAAGTGGACCCCAAGACCCTGGTGGACGAGAAGTCCATCCTGGCGTTTGAGCAGCGTGAACACGATTGGATTCTGACCGTGGACGGCCCTTCGGCTGAAGTGTTGAAAGCAGCCGATGACAGCGGCGTTGCGCTCACGTCTTGGGCCCCTGTTCGCCCGAATTTGGTCGAATGGTTGTGTGCGGCCACCGGCATGAGCGTGGATGACATCTCCTTGGAGGTCGCATCCTCAGCGCTGTTGCCGATGCAGTCGATGGAGGTGAGAGGAGATGAGTGACCTCCAGCGAATCCTCAACGTCGCCTCGCGAATTCGAAGAGAGCGGTTGGCCGGCATTCGCCTCAAGATCATGATGCCCATCCTTTTGCTGTTCCTTCCGGGCATGGCGTGGGGCTTTTCCGACCCCAACATCGTCCTGCCTGGCGGTCATCGCCCCGACACCGCCATGGAGGTGCTCTTCTATGCTTCACTCGGCGTGGTCTTCGGCGCCACCATGTGCGCCGTTCTGATGGCCTTTGACGGGGTGAGCAAGGACCGAGCCAGCGGCATGCTCGAGGTGCGTTTGGCTCAACCCATGCCACGACGCCACCAAGCCACGGCCCTCATCCTCGGCCACGCACAGAGCATCCTTCTCCCTGTCTACGCCTTGCTGGCAGTCGCAGTGGTGCTGGTTCGCCTCCGGATGGGCGAATGGCCAACGGCGGGTGAACTGCTGGTCTACAGCGCTTCAACCGGTCTCATCGTGCTCTGGTACACGCTGTTTGCCTTGCTGGCTTCAACCTCCGCAAGGGAACAAGGGACCGCCATTGCGTTCGGTATCGGCGTGTGGTTCTTTTTCACCTTCCTTTGGGCCCTGGTGACCACCATGGTGGCCTACGCGTCCGGTGTGGCGGTGGGGGAAGCCAACGACCCGGCATGGGTTGCGCTCGAGGGCCTGTTGGATTTGCTCTCCCCCAACGGCGTCTACCACCATCTGTTGGAAACCCAACTACCAACGGTTGACCGTGGCGTCGCTGCATGGCAGTCGTGGCTGGCTGCCCTGCTGTGGACAATCGTGCCTTGGTGGGCCCTCCACCGGCGCATGGAACGACTTGTTCCTTGAAGGAATCAACCAATGCTTCATGAAGGCGAAAGTCAAGGGGATGCTATGGCACGCCGATTGACCGCACCGATGCTCACCGTTCTCATCACCCTCGTGTTGATGGGAGTTTCGTCATCTCCCGTCCTGACCAGTTTTGCTGATTCTCCCGTGATTTCGTCCACTGAAGGCCGTCAAGATACGCTCGATGTGGATTGCTCCGGATACTCGTTTGAAGATCTCTTCGAATACGATTTCGCATTGTTTGAACTCAATGTGCTTGACGACTGGGCCACCGGCGACATGTACGCCAACGCCTGGGTCAACGGCTCAAACTCCGCCATCGTTCGCGACAACCTTGACGGGCTCTTTGAGGGGCTGCCAGGAGGCGACAACGACTGGATCAGCACCGACGAGCGAGACGCTGTCCGCAGCATTGGCCCCAAGTGCATCGCCGACATGGAGACCCGGCTTGGCATGCGAGAAGGCATCCCTCACTCGGGTGGCGTGGACTGGAACGACTTCGAATTTGTTGAAGACGGCATCGGCCTTGACGAGGTGAACCTCGTTCCCGAAGGCCACCCCGACGCTCGAACATGCACCAACTTTGGTGCAGCAGCCGACTGCAAGGAAGTGCCCACCTCGACCACCGATGACATGGAGATCAGCCTCTCGGTGGCCGACGGTCAGAACCACAACGTGCGCTGGGACCAACTGCCCAACAGCGGTGTGTCCAACTTCACACTGGCGATGAACATCAGCAACATGAGCAACGCCGCTTTGGTGGTCACCTTCCCTGTGCTTCAGGGCCTTCGCATGTACGATTTTCGTGTCATGGACAATCAACCCGCCAGCGGCCAAACCTGCGACCACATCGGTGAGCCGTCCTTCATCTACCTCCCTGACGGCGCTCTTCAAGTGACACAACTCGTCAATTTTGACCGAACCCAGTGGGATTTGTACTGTGATATGTTCATGGATTTCACCACGCAAGAGCCGGCGATGAATGACATACCAGCGTGGACAGGTGAAGCGCCTGCCAACGGAACCATCGTTCCCACCTCCGGCACCGGTACGTGGCCGTTCGCCTCGGCCGATGTTGGCAATGGATGGGCGACCGACGAGAACGGCTGGTCGCTGCAGTGTTCCTTTGATGAAGCCGGCTGGAGCGTGTCCACCAACGTGCTCGGCGACTTCTTCATCACACAACCCGCTGATTCAACCCAGGCCACTGCGACCTGCGCACCGGTGGACCCCTTGGGAGCCAGTGATGAAAACGACACGCGAACCTGGACCTTCGGCACCCTCTACACGGCCACGGCCACCGTTGATAACGACGGAAAGAACGCTCGATTGACCATCACCTCCACCGGCCTGGTCAACGAGTTCCTGTTCTCGGCCCGAGCCACCCAAAACGGCCAGATGGGCGCCATCGGAGAAACGGTGTCTGTAGCAAGTGGCCCGACGGTGACAGCTGTTTCCCTGCAGGCCATTCGTCCGGGCGCGTTTTCCTTTGCCGTGATGGCCGAAGCATCCAGCATGCTGGACCACGAGGCCGTCCTCGCCCTCGGCCTTACCAAACCCAACTCACCGCCCGTGGTCTCGGTCGCTGTGAATTTTGACGGAGAGAACGCCACGTGGGACGACAGCCAACTCAAGTTTGAGATGTACGGCTTGGTCTCCGACCCTGACCTCGAAGCCGTGACGATGAGCCTCACCATCTGCGGTGCGGAATACCAAGGCTTCAACATTGACGGCATCAACTGGGTCGTCGAAGTCTCAACCGCCATTTGTCTGGCCAACGGACTGACCAACTACGATGTTCTCATCACCGCCGTGGATGAATCCGGTGCCAGCACCCAACTCGCCGTGAGCATTCCCAGCCCCGTTTCCGAGGAGCCCCCGGCTGTAGCACCACCACTGGTTGACGACGAGAGCGGTGCGCTACCGTCCCTCTCTTTCCTGGCCACGCTCTCGATGCTCGGCGCTGCCCTGTTGCTTCAGCGACGGAAGCCTGAGTGATACCGACAACACCAAAAGCACTTGGCCGCAGGATTGAGCAGGTCTTGAGATGTTCACAGGCACGGTTGAAGCAAAAAGCCACGAAGGTGGCCTGCTCGTGCATTTTGACGGTTCTTCGCCGGCCTTGAACGCCATCATGGTCCGGGCCGACGACGGCACCTACATCGGGAAGGTGGACGGCGTCATCGGCAGCACCGATCGGCCCCTTGCTCATGTGGCTCACATCGACCGCTCACTCGACATGGACACCCTGATCGGCGTCTCGGTGTCCGTTCGAGCCAAGAAAAAGCCCACCGAACAGCGGCAAGATCGACGTCAAGACGGGCGCGACAACCGAGGGTCTCGAAACGACCGAGGCGGAAATCGACGCTTCAACGATCGCCAAGGCGGACGTGACAATCGCGGTTACCGAAACGACCGAGGTGGAGACCGACGCTTCAACGACCGACAAGGCGGCAGGGGCCAGCCAACCTACGACGATTGGACCTGCCCGAAATGCAACAATTCCAACTTTGCCCGCCGCACGGTCTGCAACCGCTGCGAAGAGCCCCGACCTGGCGGTGGCGGCCAGCGCAGCGACCGTGGTGGACGGGACAACCGGGGATTCAGAAACGATCGTGGTGGCCGAGACAATCGCGGATTCAGAAACGACCGTGGTGGAGACCGACGCTTCAATGATCGGCAGGGAGGTCGTGACAACCGAGGCGGTCGAGATAACGGCCGATCCCAGCGAGGCACGTTCAACGACAACGACTGGACTTGCCCGCAGTGTAACAACTCCAACTTCTCGTTCCGAAACGTCTGCAACCGGTGCGAAGCCCCCCGACCGGGTGGCGGCGGTGGCGGTGGGCAACGAAGTGGAGGCCGCTCTTCCTACAGCGGCCAACGCAACGACCGGCGGCAAGGTGGTGGGTACCGAAACGATCGTGGTGACCGAGGCGGCGACCGACGCTCCTCCTACGGTGGCCAACGCAGCGGAGGAAACCGAGGGTTCCGAGATGGGGGGCGGCGAGACGGCGGTGACCGAGGACAAGGTCGCACTCAGGGCGGCCGAAGCGATGGCCCGCGGGGAGGACGAGGCCCACAACGCCGTGGCTCCTCCGATGGAAGCTTCCGAAGGGCCAAAGGCAAGCGCTCCGGCCATGCCCATAACCGTCCACCACGTGATTTCAGAGCGCCTCGTTCCTTTGAACGGAAGGAAGACTGAACGGACGTGATACCATGAGCGCCGAATCGCATTACCTCAATGCGCTCGAAGCCCTCGATGAAGGCGACAGGGACCGTGCCAAGGCCGAGGCAAGAAAGGCGACGTCGCTCGACCCCGAACATCTCGAAGCCTGGTCGGTCTACGTTGAAGCGTGCCTTCCTCCAGCCCCAACGCCACCGACAATGACCCAAGCAGCTCAAGCGCTCTCAGCGGTAAAGAAGATCGTCGCCGCTGACCCCAGCCGAATGGACATGTGGGTTCGAGGTGGACGGTTGATGGCCGACGACTTGGGCATGCTCCACGATGCGCTTCATTGGTGGCAATCCTGCAGAGACGTGGCCCCGGATGAGGTGACCCCTGTCGTGGAGATGGCGTCCATCCTGGCCGACATGGGTGAATACAGCCTGGCTCAAGAGCGTCTCCAGTCCATTCTGGACGACAACATGGACGTGGGCATGACACAATTCAGGAAAATCAACAGCCTGCTCCAACTGGTGCGCTCCGCAGCCACCCAGCAGCCGCAAGACATCTTCAAGCCCTATGAGCGCCATCATGACGGTTGGATTGCCATTCGCAACAAGATGGTTAAGCCACCGATGTCGCAGAACTTCATTTTCCTCATCACGACCTTACCCATCCTGCTCATCCTCATGATTCTCCTCCAGGGAATGCGCCCGGAGAGTTTCAACATCGTCACCTTGTGTTTCAACACCCTTGCCATCCTCATCGTTATTCTGGTGTGTGCCCGCAATGCCAAACGTTGGTTCCAAATCATCAACCGACCGGCGTTTAACCTACTCAGAGCGATGAACTTCGAAGCAGCCACCGGCTACACCGTCATGGACGAAGAGATTCGTACCTCCGTGCTCTACATGTACATCATGCAGCGAAAACCCCTCTCTTGGCAAGAGCGCATGCTGAAAATCATCGACAAGGGCACCCCACTGCCCAACAACTGGCGGTTGCGCATGCCTGATTTCGAATCCCATGTGGATTCAGAAGGCCGCATCCCCATTGAGGAAGGACCACTGCTCAAAGCCTACGAAGAAGAGTGAGGCTGCTCCGCCGGGGTATGCCACATGGGCTGGTTTGGTGAATGTGCCCTCTGAGCGATGCAACGCCATGATTCACAACGAGGTTCGGACCACGTAGGCGACGCCTCCGGCGATCATCATCAGCATGGGCAGGACCACCAGCAAACCAAGGCCCATGATGGGGCCGAGGGGATCCCAATGATGCCCATCCACTTTGCGATACCAGCCTGACGGCCCAGTCGCTCCAAGTCCTCGGACATGGGAGAAACTCCCCGCCCTCAGGTCTCACTGTTGCGATTGAGCGTACTGAACTGCGTACTGCTGCGCGTAAGCTGCGGCTGTCGCTGCATCATAGCCCTGCGCCACGAACTGCTGGTAGTATTGCTCGTACACCGCCTGGTCGTAGCCTGCAGCAGCGGGTTGTGCTGCTGGTTGGGCTGCTGCGGGCTGCGCCGCTGCGGCGGGCTGTGCCGCACCACCAACGTACTGCGCTGCAAAGGCCCTCGCTGTTTCCTCAGGGTAGCCCTGAGCGATGAGTTGCTGCACATACTGCTCGGTGGGGTCCAGAGCGTCAGCGCCGAAGGCGCCTTCCATGCCGCCGAAGGCGTCTTCCTTGTCGGCGCCCTTACGCATGAACATCAACGAACCACCGATGATCAGGAGCAACACAACACCACCAAGGACGAGCATCATGGGGTCGAGACCGCCTGCGGTGTCCTCGCCGTCGGTGGTGGTTTGGGTGTTGTCCGTCCACTCACCGGTGAGCGGGTCGTAGGACCATGCGCCCTCCCATTGACAGTCGCCGTTGGCATCGAGAACAAACTCGCCACCGGCATCGATGGCTCGCTGATCGGCCTCCAAGCCCTGACAGGCAGGCAACTTGAGCGTGATTGACTTGTAGGTGACCCAGCGCTCGTTCGGGTAGGTGCCCTCGTAATACTTGAGGTGAACTTGACGGGACGCTGGGTTCAGCGTGTAGAAGCTGCTCAAGTCCAACGTCAGCGAGAATTCGTCGCCGTCGCTCAAGTTGTCGCTCTTGGCCCAGAGATCCTGCTGGCCCAGTTGGTACTTGATGGCTGCAGAAGCGCTCAGGTTGTCCTGGAAGAACGCCACCTCAACGTACACCTCGCCGGTCTCGGAACCCGAAAGCACCTGACCCGTGAGGGTGATGGTGTCGTCAGTGTACTGGGTCTGGTCAAGGTTGGCCTGGTTCCACTGAACGTCCGGCTCTTCATCGCCGTATCCTTCCGGCACGACGACGAAGTACATTCGGTGCTTCTCAGAGAACTTGCCTGCACTGTCGTACACGACCAATTCAATACGAATCTGGTTCTCGGTGGTACCGGTTGAGTCAACCGTGACGTTCTGGAACTTGTAGGACCATTGCCCGCCGCTTGCAGCGGTTTGCGTGAAGGTGTGGCCGTCCAAATCAAACGAATCATCACCGTACGGTGCGTCGAAGAGGACCTTCCATTCGTAGGTCTCAATGCCGTTACCGTCGAGAGCGTCCATGTCCATGGATTCGCTGGCGTCGAAGTGGATGATGAGTTCAGCATCCTCGCCTTCGCCTTGCAGGATGAGGCGATGGACGTCCCATTCCACGTTGGAGACCGTCTTGGTTCCCATGAACTCAACGTTGTCTTCGTAGTCCGTTCGCATGTCGATGACAGCGTCGGCCTCTGGTCGGAACTCGTCAGCATAGACGTCGTTGGTCTCAACGACCACGTCGATGGTTCGAGCGTGCCCGTTGTCGTCGTGGAGCATCAGCGTGATGTGCCACTGCTCGCCCTGAGCACAGCCGGTTTGCGATGCAAGGTCAGCCTTACAGAAGGACATCACAGGCGACATCTCGGTGGAGTGACCGGTGACGCCTGCAGCGAGGGTGCTGCCGTCCCAGTTGGTGGGGCCGTCGATGATCCAGTCGGCTTGCAAGGTCTCGGTGGTCGAGGTCGTGTAGCCGAAGGTCAAGGTCGCATCGCTCTTCATGTAGCGGAGAGCGTACTTGCCGGTGCTGGGGTCAATGCCGGGGACTTCGCCATTGATGGTCAAATCCAGACCGTTGCCAAGCGTGCCGAAACCATCGGGGTAGGGGTTGACTTGGTACTGGAGGAGGTTGCCCATCAGCGGGAAGGTGGAGCTGTCAGCGCGCTCGGAGTGCGTTGCCACGTCAATGGTCGAGATGATCATCCCGCCGGAGAAGTAGCTGCAGACGCCAAGAACGGTGTCCTGGATGTCCTCGGTTGAGCGGATAAGGCGCTGGAAATAGCCACCGTCTTCCATGTAGCCGTTGCACGTTTCTGGCACGTTGTTGGTGCTGACCGACTTGGTGTTCAACACAGCCTGTGCAACACCGGAGTTGGCGTCAAAGCCCTGGAAGGCGTTGACGTCGATGTTGTCCATGACCGGGTGGTAGGGGTCTGCGAGGTCCATGGTGCTGTAGGTGACCTGGGTGCTGGCCGTATCACGGCTCTGGATGTCCAGGCCGAACGGCAAGCGACCGGCCAAGCCTTGGTCGAGACCGTAAATTTGGCTGCCGAGCGGGCCAAGGTGGGCCTGCACGGTACCGCCAGCAGACATGAAGTTCTCAAGCACGGTGCGGCGGGCGGGCTCACCGAGGTACTGGTAGTAGCCATCGCCACCAAATTGGGTGTCCTTGGCCACCAACACGTCCTGCCATGGCAGCACGATCTTGTCGTAGTGCGTGAACCAACCAGCGTCGAAGTAGGTGCTCCAGTCGTTGATTTCATACTGGGTGTAGGTCATGCCGAGGATCGCCAAGTCTTGCTTGATGGCCGTGGTACGGGTCGAGGTGTCCGAAAGGATAGCCACGTCAACGTGGTCGGCAAAAGTCGCGTGGAAGTAGCGCTCGTTGCCGGTTTCGGTGCCGTCTGAGAGGCGGCCGTAGAAACTGATGTTGTATGTTTTACCGTCCATCCATCCGTTCCAAGGCGTGAAGGAGACCGTGGTCTTCTGCTGGCTTTGGAGGGAAACGGCCGGTCCGGAGTCAACGATGTGCGCCTGGCTGCCGTCAGCCATGTCCGTGACTTCCATGTAAAACACGTAATCGCCGGCAAGCACACCGTTGGTGGCCTGGATGTCCCACGAGTGCGTCAACGCACTGTCGATGGGCAGAACACAAGCCAGGCTCTGGTCGTCGTGGCAGGCGAGGATGTCGGGCTTTCCAATGGAGATGTCAACCGATTCAACGTTGAAGATCACGCGCTCGATGTTGTTGGCCTGCGACAGTTCGTTGTCGTTGTACCAAGGCTTGCCGATGGTGGTGTTGTCAAAGGTGGTCTTCACGTCCAAACGATAGACACCCGAGAAGAACTCGTGGCTCGCGATAACGGTGGTAGCGGCTTCTTCTGCATCGACGTTGGTTCGGGAATCGGTGTAAACAGCGTCCTGGACGAAGGTGTATTCCTGCAGGGAGATGTTGTTGAAACCAATGCCCTTGAAGCCGTCATTGATGCCGTTGCGGCCGTCATCGTCCGACTGGAAATCAAAGTGGACATCAACCATGGAACCCTGAAGCGACATGCACTCCGCTCGCCACTGGCTGGAGTCAGGCGAAGAGCGGTTTTGAATGTACAAGTGGGTCAAGTCAATGCTCGTGGTCTTGACGAGTTCATCGGAATTGAAGAACACGTTGTAGTTGCCACTGCCGTCGGTGTTGGCCGGATCGCCGATGAAGGACAACTCGGTTTGGTCAATGGATTCGGTGGCGTTGATGATGCCGTTGCCGTCGTCGTCGTTCTGACAGGTGCCGTCTTCGTTGTAGTCGTTCCACTGAGCGAAGACCAAACCGGTGTAGTTGGCGCCGTCCTTGTCGTAGTCAACCGACATCGTTGCGTAATCACTGGGGTCAACGCCACCGCTCTGGTCAATGGTGTAGAAGGTATCAGCGTAGTACTCGAAGTTGAGCGAAACGAAATCGCCGCTCATGCTCGTCAAGTCGATGTTGGGGATGGTGAGCGTTTCGTTGGCCCAGGCATCGTCGTAGCCGAGGGTGCCGGTATCACAGGGATGGCCGAACCAGTAGGCGTTGTTGTTGAAGATCTTCGTCGAACACGAGTTTTCGTTGTAGATGGCGCCCTTTGGTTGCTGGTTCTCCTCGTAGCGGTAGCCTTCACTGCCGCCCTCGAAGGTTTCCTCACAGACCGCTGAAGGTGTACCACAGTACACGTCCGATGGGGTGGCGGAGTAGACCGTTGCTTCAATGCCAAAGTCCACGGGGGTGTTACCGTAGTTGTTGGTCACCACCGAGATGTCAAAGGTGCCCTCGGCGTAAAGGCCACCGGGGTTGAAGAAATCAATGGACTCCACGGTGGGGTCGTAGAGATTGAACGGCGTGACATAACCGATAACATCGTCATTGATGTCCTGTTCATCCCAAGCGTTGTTGGAGATGACGGCAGAAATCCGATAGGTGGTATCGTTGAGCAAGTCGGCTTGGATGGAAGTGGTGTATTCCTGTCCGGGTTCCAAGTTGCTGAGCGGTCCGATGGTGGTGGACTGCGTTTGCGGATTGGGCAGGAAGGCCGTGTTCTGCTTCCAAATGGTTAGGTTGTCAACGGCGTAGCCGTCGCGGCCCTGCCATCGTGTCTCGTTGTCGTCAGCTGTTGAGCCCTCGAAACCGGTGCGGAAGCGGAAGCGAACGTCGACGGTCTCGCCAGCCCAGAAAGACAGGTCAAAGGCACCGAGGTCTTCTTCGGTGAAGTTGTCCCATCCGTAGTAGGTGCCCGAAGAGAACAAACCGTAGTAGACGATGTTCTCAGGCGCTGCGCCCCAAGCGTTCTGCTTGAAGCCGCGATCGTTGTCGAAACCACCCCAAATGGTAGCGCCGGACGGACAAGCGCCTTCGATGGCTGCCTGCTGTGGGCAACCGATGAGGTTCCAGCCCGTTTCGTCACTGCCGATCTCAACGATGGCAAGGTCGTCCCAGACATCGCCAACAATGAAGCCCGTACCGTCGGAATTTCCAAGGGCACCAAGGCCAAGATGGCGGAAGAGCTCAACGCTCATGAACGCACGGTCGGCACCGGTCAAGTCAACATCGTTGAGGACCATGGCGTCGTCCCAGTTCTTGCCGTAGCCGCTCCAAGTGTCGCCCGAAGAATTGGTTTTCATGTTCCCGGCCCACATGAAGTCGGTCGGGTTGATGTAGTTGGCAGAGACGTTGGCGTCGTTGTTTCCACCGCCGGTGGCACCCGTGGAGTGGTTGGTTTCGAGGTGCCAGTTGGTGGCGCCGTCCACGTACTCCTCAAAGGTCCAGGCACAGCCAGAGCCGCATCCGGTCTTGTCTTCTGCAGAGTCCCAGTCGTTGGCGTAGACGGTGGTGTTGGTGGAGTTGGCCTCATCGACGACCTTCAGCTCGACATCCAGGTCGGCGGTTTGACCGTTGAGGGTGTCCATGCCGGTGTTGGTGACAGTCACGTTGATGGTTCGTGTGCCTTCGCCCACCACGCCAAAGAAGCGGTCGGTGGGTGAGATCTCGAGGTCGGTGACGGCCAAGTCTTTGTTGTCCATTTCAACGACCGTGAGTGTGTCGTACTGGCCATCCCATCCGAAGTTGTCTCGCCAGCCACCAAAGTTGTAGTTGGTGTGGCCGACCACGAGGTCTGGGGCCGAGCTGGCCCCGCCCTGAAGTTGACCAACAGCCACAGCAGAGGGGCGTCGGCCTGCTGGGTAGGACAGTGGGCTCACGTGCCCACCGCTGCCGTCAGAGAGGGTGACTTGAACGGTGGTGGGGAAGTTGAGGAAGAAACTCGACGTGCTTCCACCAGCGGAGTCCGAGGTGTTTTGCTGGAAAGCGATGGTGGGGTTGACGAAGTCAGGCTCGCCGTCACCGTTCAGATCAGCGACCTGAATGGTCCACGAGATGTATGGACCAAAGTAGGCAAGTTGAGAATTTCCGAAGGTCCCTTGCGCTGAGGCTTGCTTGAAGCTCACGTTCTCGAGGTTGCTGTCCATCACGGCGATGGTGTCAACGTATCCGCCGCCACCGATGTCAGCGATGGAGAAGTCTTCCGTGGTCGCGACGCCCATGTTGATGATGTGGGTGTTGGCTTGGTTGGTGCCGTAGGAGTACGTTGCAGGGTAGTTCTGGAGTTGACAGTCGTATTCGATAACGGTGATGTTGTCGTCGTTGCCAGGGTTGGTGACTTGCCCGGTGGAGTAGTCAAGACCTTCACTACGCAACAGGAAGATGTCGTCGTCCGTACATGCGCCGGTCAATCCGCTCTGGGATTCACCGTAATCACCGACCTCAATCGACCGGAACGTGTTGGATTGCGAAGAACCGAGCGTGGTGGGGATGCCGTTGGTGGCCGAGGTGATCGGGCTGCGGTAAGTAACGACACGCTGCGTGGTGATGTCGCTCAGAAGGTCGAGCACGAAGATGTCGTCGTTGCCGTCTTGGTCGGCGTCACCGACGGTCATGTCCCACACCCAAAAGTGGGTAAACCGTTCGCCGATGGACCAGTCTCGGTTGCTGCATCCACCGTTCTCGATGATGGTGACGTTGCCGGGTTCGCCGGCTGGTGCGCCTTGGTCGTTGGTCTTGAACGGGTTGTTCTTCTGATAGATGACGATGTCAATGGCCGAGTCGCCCGTGAATTCACCCACTTCCACCTGCTCAACGTTGGCAAACTCGTCCCAGTCTGCATTGCGACTTTGGTTGCCAGCTACCCAAATGTCCTGGCGTTCGTTGAAATTGCCAAAGCCGTCGTTGTAGAGGATGGTCATGGAGTGCGTACCGTCCGTGGCGACAGCCATGTCGTTGTGGCCATCGCAGTCGAAATCGCCGATGGCGACGTCCATGGGGTCGCGGTTGGTGGTGTAGGTACGCGCAACCGACGCACTGGCGGTGGTTGCCAGCGCAGCGGTGGTGCTGAGCACCATCAATACGGTCAGGAAAATACTACGCATTCGGGCCTTAGAGAGGTCGTTTTGGGTAAACATGGACGTCACTTGTTCCTGCGACGGCCTGTTCGGATATAATGCCTTTGCACTCAAGTTCCCCGTCAACTTGGGCGCAAGCCCTCGTTTATGTTCAAAAAATGAAGGCTTTTCTCCCTTCAATTTCAGGCGAAAGGTTCGTCCTCAAATCCTTCCAGACAGCCACCTCGGCGAGGGCCCCCATCCGGTGGCATCCCCGCCGTGAATCTTCACCAATTTCCCAGCGGAAAACAGCGATTCCAACCACACTTCCAAGGCGGTGCCTTCTCGTCCGCCCAGCTTGCTGCTGGCGATCTCCTCAATGTCTTCCGTACGAAGACCGGTGCTGCCGTGGTCGCGAACGACGAGTTGGAGCAGTTCACGCAACCACGCCTCGGCCATGGGATCGACGCTCGTCGCACCTTGGACCGGCATTGGAGGGTCCATGTCCTCGAGGATGTCCATCAGTTCGATGATGTCCGGGCGCTCGGCCGGCTCGAGGCCTGCTTGATTCAATTTTTCTTGGAGATTCAACTCACCGATGGGACGACGCACGATGGGAATGCGACTCGGGTCGGGCGTGGGCCCCATGTCGGCTGGAGGTTGGTCCTCCGGCGCATCCTCCATCTCGATGTTCTCCCCGGCTGCCTGTCGTTCTCGACTGACGCTGGAGAGGTTGCTGGCCTTGACCTGCGTTCCCGTTGGCATGGTCCAACCCACACCGGTGAGACCCAATTCGTCCACGTGGTTGGCCACCCACTGAGCATCGCCTTCGATGACGATGTTGACATCGTGGTCGTCGGACCGAAATCGGTATCTGACGTTGCCGCGGAGTTGACGCATTGAGCGGGTCTGTGCTTCATTTGATTTTCAATCTAATGGATTCATGCGGTGGATTGAGCCATCTCACGGAGAACCGTGTGCAGGATGCCGCCGTTGCGGTAGTATTCAACCTCCACAGGTGTATCAAGGCGAACCTGCGCCTCGAACGTCGTGGAGGTCCCGTCGCCTCGGTCGGCCGTGACGGTCACCCACTGAAGCGGTTGAACATCATCGCTGAGTGGGATGCTGAAGGCTTCGTGGCCGGTCAACCCCAGTTGCTCGTGAGATTCACCGTCCTTGAACGTCAGCGGGAGCACCCCCATGCCGACCAGATTGGAACGGTGGATGCGCTCAAACGATGTGGCGATGACCGCCTTGACACCGAGGAGATACGTGCCTTTCGCCGCCCAGTCGCGAGAGGAGCCCGTCCCGTATTGGCTACCTGCCAACACGACTTTTGGAGCGGCGATTTGGGCAGCATCGTAGACCGACATGACCTCGCCCGTTTCATGGTTCAGAGCATATCCACCCTCCGTACCCGGGGCCATTTGATTGCGAATGCGAACGTTGGCGAACGTACCACGCATCATGATCTCATGGTTGCCACGACGGCTGCCAAAGGAGTTGAAATCGACCTTCTCCACGTTTCGCTCCACCAACCATTGGCCGGCAGGGCCATCCGCTGGGAAGGAGCCTGCCGGAGATATGTGGTCGGTCGTGATGGAATCGCCCAATTTGAGCAGCACCTTTCCACCTTCGATGGACGTGATGGGTTCGGGTGTCGCCGAGAGACCCGAAAAGAAAGTCGGCAATCGAATGTAGGTCGATGCATCTTCCCATGGATAGAGCGGCGATGGTTCGGCCGGAATACTGTTCCATCGTGGCTCGTTCATAGCGTCGGCGTAGCGCTGGCGGAACATATCGGGCGTGATGACCTTCATGGCTTCATCGACATCGGCCTCGGATGGCCAAATCTCGTCGAGCATGACGGCCCTGCCCTCCTGGTCGTAGCCAATGGGTTCCTTCGTGAGGTCCATCTCTAAATTGCCAGCGATGGCATAGGCCACGACCAACGGAGGACTGGCCAAGTAGGAGGCCTTGACTTTGCCGTGGACACGGCCTTCGAAATTGCGATTACCCGAAAGCACTGAGCCGACGATGAGGCCTGCCTCGTCAATGGCGGCTTCAATGGGCTCGGGCAGTGGTCCGGAGTTGCCGATGCACGTCGTGCAGCCGTAGCCGACGGTGTGGAAGCCCATGGCGTTGAGGTCATCCTGCAAGCCCGTGGCTTCGTAGTATTCTGTGACGACCCGGCTGCCGGGGGCGAGGGACGTTTTGACCCACGGCTTGACCGAAAGGCCACGCTGACGGGCATTCCTTGCTAGGAGTCCGGCCGCCATCATGACGCCGGGGTTGGAGGTGTTGGTGCACGAGGTAATGGCGGCGATGACCACATCGCCGTGGTTCAAATCGAACATTTCGCCGTTCATCTCCACGATGGCACCGTTTGACAGATCGTCGGCCGCCAGACCGTGGCCGTGGTGGCCCACCTCATGGGTGAGGCTTTCCACGAAGTGGGATTTCATGTCGTTGAGGTCCACGCGATCTTGCGGGCGCTTGGGGCCGGCCAGGGCGGGCACCACGTCGTCGAGGTTGAGCTCGAGCACGGCGGTGTAGGATTTCTCTGCAGCGTCCTCGCCGCACCAGAGGCCCTGCGCCTTGGCGTAGGCTTCAACACCGGCAACGGCGGCGTCCTCGCGCCCCGTCAAGCGAAGGTAATCGAGGGTGCGCTCGTCCACCGGGAAGAAGCCGCAGGTGGCGCCGTATTCCGGCGCCATGTTGGCGATGGTGGCCCGGTCGGCCAGCGAAAGCGCCTTCATGCCAACACCGAAGAACTCGACAAACTTCCCGACCACGCCGTGTTCACGCAGCATCTCAACGATGCGCAGCGTCATGTCGGTGGCAGTGACGCCGGGTTGGAGGCTTCCCGTCAATCGAACACCGACGACATCGGGGGCAAGCATGTAGATGGGTTGACCGAGCATGACGGCTTCGGCCTCAATGCCACCAACGCCCCATCCGAGCACACCCAGTCCGTTGACCATCGTGGTGTGCGAATCCGTTCCCACCAACGTGTCGGCCAGCCAGACGCCTTCTTCTTGGCGTGCAACACTGGCGAGGAATTCCAGGTTGACCTGGTGAACGATACCGCGGGATGGCGGTACGGCTTGGAAATTGGCCAGGGATTGCTGACCCCACTTGAGGAAGGTGTAGCGTTCCATGTTTCGATGGTACTCGATGTCGAGGTTCATGTCAAGGGCGTCGCTGCTGGAACCCGAAACATCCACTTGCACCGAGTGGTCAATCACCAGATCCACAGGCACTTGGGGGTTCACCTTCTCGGGGTCACCACCCATTTCCACCATGGCGTCTCGCAAGGCTGCCAGGTCCACCACGGCGGGGACACCGGTGAAGTCCTGGAGGATGACACGGGAAGGTCGGAACGGAATCTCACCGCGCTCACCGTCGGGCGTCCAGGCAGCGATCTTTCGAATGTCCGCTTCGGTGATGAGGAACCCGTCATTCCCACGCAACGCACCTTCGAGGAGAATACGGATGGAATAAGGCAGGTGAGCCGTGGGAATACCGTTGGCATCGAGGGCGTCAAGCGCAAAGTAATCGCCACCAACAGCGAGGGTCTTGCGTGCGTTGAAGGGGTCCAAAGTCGCCATGTTTCAACCGAGAACCCAGCCGTCTATGAAGAAAACCCTTCACGCCTCAGACAGGGTTGACCCGCCGCTGCAGCGCAGGCCCTTTCTGTTGATGCCCACTTCACCAGAACTCGTACCAAGGCTTGGTTTCCGAACCGACAAAGGTGGCAGAGACCAACTTCACATCCTGAATTGGGCGGTCACCGCTGGTTTGGTCGCTGTTGTCGTTGTTTCCGGTGGTGACGCCCGAAATGGCGGTCACGTGGTCGCAGCCGCTGGTGACCTCACCAAACACGGTATGTTGTCCATCCAACCAGCTGGGGGTGCTGTCGCTGGGGATGAGGAAGAATTGGCTGCCACCGGTGTGGGGTGCGCTGGTCTTGGCCATCGAGATGGTGCAGGGTTCGTGGTTGAGCCCGTTGTCGGCCTCATCGGGAATCGTGTAGGAGGTCTCCTGGCAGTCCGCCTCGGAAACGGTGTTTTCGCCGTTGCAGTAGCCGAACCACTTGGCAGCGTGGCCGCC
>DAET01000046.1:21632-24086 GCA_002497765.1 Euryarchaeota archaeon UBA486 | reverse complement strand
TGGAAGATGGTGCCGTCGTAGTCGCCGTTTTGAACGAGGAGTTTGAAGTTCTCGACGTGAACCGGAGCCAAATCGGGATACAGCTCGATGGTGACCGTACCGCTGTTCGCGCCGCCGTTCCAGGTCAAGTCAAACTCGACAATGTCGGTGGTGGTGTCGCCTCGGTTGGCGACGTTGATCATCGCCAGGACAAGCACGCCAGCGAGGAAAATGGCCACAATGCCGGCGGGCGTTGGGGTGCCGTCGTTAAGGAGGCGAGGGAAGGAGGTCTCGCTGATGCCCTTGTCTTGCATCTCGTTGAGAAGTTCATTGTAGAGGCGGTCCGCCTTCTTGTCGCGGGGGTTTTTCTTGGTGGATTCCCGCAGCAACGAAGCGGCTCGTCGGTAATCGCCACGGTTGTTTCGCGTCTTGGCTTCCAACCATGTTGCATGGCCTGCAAGGCGAAGTGTGGTGGGCTCTTTCCCGTCGGCGTCGATGTCCCGAAGAATCTTCAGGGCCGCATCGCCTTTTCCTTTCGTGATGGCCTTCTCTGCCTTTTCCCAGCCGGCTCGGATGGTATCGTCCGCCATGGGCATTCCCAACAGCCGCGTGGTTTTGAGTCTCACCCTTGCTTTTCCTTTACGAGGTCCAGCAAATTGTTGAGTTGTTCGGATTGTGAATCGGGATTCACATCAACACTGTGGGTCGAGGGAGACGGTGGCTCGTCTTCGTCGTCCGTGCGGTTCCAATGGAGGAGTCCGCTCAAAGCGAGCAGGGCCCACAAAATCAACGGCGGAGCCAACTCCAAGTTGATGGAAAATTTGTAGAGGAAGGGTGGAGCGAGTTCTGCGCTGAAGTCAAAACCGTTGGCGGGATCAATCGCTATCATCGTCAACAGCCAGAGAAAGACGGCGCTCGCCGTCACGGCGACCATTCTCGCCTGTGACCGCCCTGCGGTAAACAAAAAGATGGAAACGAGCACCACCGTGTTCAACAATCCGAAGGTAGCGTTGGTGAAATAGTCAGAACCTACTTCAGACTGAAGAAGAGGGACAATGGCACTGAAAATGGTATGAGGGATGGCCACGATTACGAGCCACCATTTGGGGTCAAGGAGCTGTCTGATGTTTCGGTCAAAAATTCGTTTCATGGTTGGTCAACCTCCGGCGGGAGAACTTCCGTGGTTTCGTCGCTCTTTTCCCAAATTTTACGAGCACCGAGGGCGACGGTGATGCCGAACGAAAAGACCAACAGCAACACCAACGGCGTCATGCTGAGGCTGTTTGAGGCGCTTTCCTCTGCATTAGCGTTGTTTGAATCGGCGCTCTGGCCTTGGTTGCCGCCATCAAAAGGATAAGCATCAAACAGGTCGAGAAGACCGTCGTTGTCGTCATCGACGTCGAGGTTGTTTCCAATACCATCGCCGTCGTTGTCAGCCCATTCCGTGGAATTGTTCGGGAACAGGTCAAACGCATTCAAAACACCATCTCCGTCCAAATCGTCGTCGTAAATGTCGGGAGTGCCATCCCTGTCAAAATCCGAAGAAGAGGTGGCGTCGAGCGGGAAGGCATCAAGACTGTCGGGAATCCCGTCGTTGTCATCGTCGGTGTCGGTGTTATCACCGATACCGTCGTTGTCGTTATCGGACCATTCCGATGCGTTGAACGGGAAGGCATCAACCGTGTCGTTGTACCCGTCGTTATCGTCATCCGTGTCGGCGTTATCGCCAACAGCATCCCCGTCGAAGTTCGCATGCTCCGTTGGGTCAAAGGGGTAGAGGTCGTTTTCGTCCACGATGTTATCGTTGTCATCGTCCAAATCGTCTTCGTCCGGAATACCGTCCTGATCGAAATCATTCACGACGTTGACAGGTCCTTTGGGGTCATCATCCGCAGCGTCCTCGGTGCCGTCGTTATCGTCATCCAAATCGGCATTGTCGCCGATACCGTCGCCATCGTGGTCAAACGCTTCGTTGGGGTCGAGAGGGAAGGCGTCATCGGCATCGCCTACGCCGTCGTTGTCGTCATCGGAATCGGCGTTGTTGCCCACCCCGTCACCATCGGTGTCGTATTGCTCAGCCGCATCCAGTGGAAAGACGTCTTGGTCGTCGTTTACGCCGTCGTTGTCGTCGTCAGGGTCAGCGTTGTCACCCAGCGCGTCGCCGTCGTTGTTGCTCCATTCCAAATTGTTGAACGGATACATATCGGTCTGGTCGGGCACACCGTCGTTGTCGTCGTCAGGGTCGGCATTGTCGCCCTGGCCGTCGTTATCGTGGTCGTTTTGCTCCGTGGCATCCAGTGGAAAAGCGTCGCTTACATCCGGCGTTCCATCGTTGTCGTCGTCGTCATCGGCGTCGTCGTTGATGCCGTCGTCGTCCGTGTCCACCGTGGTGCTGCCGCCGCCATTACCGCCCCCCGGGTTGCCGTTTCCGTTGCCTCCACCGGTGTTGGTATCGTCGTCCTCTTCGTCGTCGTC
>DAET01000046.1:18043-21246 GCA_002497765.1 Euryarchaeota archaeon UBA486 | reverse complement strand
TCGTCGTCATCGTCGTCGTCGTCAGTTTCCTCGCAATCCCCTTCTCCGGGTTCTGCGTCATCGTCATCTTCGGCTTCCCACTCGCATTCAGGGTATTGATTGCAAGACGTCTCGTCGTCTTCAAACTGTTCGCAAAAGTCATCATCGTCTCGACCGTCCGTTGGGTAAACGGCATAAGAGTCGTCAAGCAGCGCAGGAGCCTGAAGACCCACGGAAGAAACCAGAACAAACACAAGAGCCAAGCTAAACCATCGAATGCGTCGCATCATCATCACGTCAAAGGGCTGGTATGTGGTTGCACTTCGGACTCATCTAAATAATTTCGTAGCCCCTAAATATTTGAGGCTTCTCGGTGAATTGAGGCGGAAGCCGTTGAGGTGAGAGGCCATGGAAGACGACCTACGCCATTACATCCACCTCCTCGAGCGAGGTTATGCTCCAGAGGATGCTCTGCTGGTGACCGTTGCAAAATTTCCCGATTTCAAACACGAAGGCGCCAGCGTCGAACCTCAACCAACGCCGCCAACCACCATCGCCACGCCTCCCACAGCAGGCGACTACAACCCTTACGCTCCGTCTCAAGATCGACCTCGCCCCCTCGATGACTTCAAAACCAAGGGAAAGAAGACGTGGGAGGTTGTTCAGTCAAAGTTTGAAGAGATCGACCTGCAAGGCTTCCGCCCTTCCCGCAAAACGACGCTCATCGTCTCAGGGATTGCGAGTCTGTTGGTGCTGGTCACCCTCCTGCTGATGCTCGCAAGCCAGAGCGGGGCCGCCGTTGAAGGCACCTGGATGAACGATCAAGGGCAGTTGTTCCGATTTCAAGATGACAAGACCGCAACTTGGGACAACGACGCAAACGCACAGTGGATGCTGAACGGTGAAGAATTGGTGGTCGTAGCCACGCACGAAGAGCGTGAATTTACACACACTTTACGAATAGAAATGTCCGATGACGGAAGGGCGATGTGGTGGATGCCCACCTCCATCGTGGACAAAGACGGAACGGAATACACCGAAGCTCCGGGATACGCTCCCACATGTTCGATGCTCATCAAATCCGACCTCGCCAGTACCCTTGATAAGTACCGCTCAAACGAGGGTGGTTTTGAAAATCAAACACCCGGTTGGTGTGAGGAATACATGGACTGATTCTTTCATCCGTTCAAATTTACGAGTTCGATTTCAGGAATGCGATGGCAACATGTTGAAAGAGTGCTTGCAAACCCCCATTCCCAAGGACGGGTAATCCGCCACCCCACGAGGGATGTTTCACATGGACCGCATCATCAACGACTTCACCATCAACATCGCCACCGCCAACGGAACCGGGTCGCAATCGGCCAACCTCATCCTGTTGCAATCGCTCTTCGACATGGGTGTCCCCGTCAGCGGAAAGAACCTCTTCCCGTCCAACATTTCGGGCCTTCCTACCTGGTACATCGTCCGCCTTTCGGACAAAGGCTACCAAGCACCGGGCGACAGAACCCACATCCAGGTGCTGGTCAACCCCGCCACGTGGGAAGAAGACCTTGCCGCTCTTGAACCCGGCTCGGTCGTGATTTGGAACAGCGACACCAAGAAGAAAACCGTCGAACGCGACGACATCATCTCCTACCCGGTGCCCATGAGTTCCCTGGCACGGAAAATCAACCCGAAAATTGCCAAACTCGTTACCAACATCATCTACGTCGGTGTTCTCGCCGAACTTCTCGGGATTGACCAAGCCTGCCTCGAGTCCGCAGTCGCCAAGCAATTCAAGGGCAAGGCCACCGCCGTTGAACTCAACATCACAGCCCTCGGTTTGGGCCGGGACTACTGCAAGGAGCACCTGACCAAGGAAGACACATACGCCGTGGAATCTCGCGACGTCGAGGTGCCCCAATTCTTCATTGAAGGCAACGAGGCTGCCGCCCTCGGCGCTCACTACGGTGGCGTTCAACTGCTGGCATGGTACCCCATCACGCCCTCGTCCTCGCTGGCTGAAGGCATCATCAACTACATCCCACGGCTGCGAACCGACGACGATGGAAACGCCACCATGGCCGTGATTCAGGCCGAGGACGAACTCGCCGCCGCTGGTATGGTGCTTGGCGCCGGTTGGGCCGGTGGCCGCGGCATGACCGCCACCTCCGGGCCCGGCATCTCGCTGATGCAGGAATTCATCGGGCTGGCCTACTTCGCTGAGATCCCCTCCGTCTTCTGGGACGTCACCCGTGTCGGACCCTCAACCGGTCTGCCCACCCGTACCCAGCAATCCGACATCGCCATGCTCTACGAGGGCAGCCACGGCGACACCCAGCACATCGTGCTCATCCCGGGAACCGTGGAGGAGTGCTTCGAGTATGGATGGCGAGCCTTTGACTACTCCGAACGCTTCCAAACGCCGGTCTTCGGCATGAGCGACCTTGATTTGGGCATGAACCGTTGGGCCTGCGGTGGATTCACCTATCCCGACCAGCCCATGGACCGAGGAAAGACCGTCCGTGAGAAGGATGTGTTTGAGGCCTTCGAAACCTTTGGCCGCTACCTCGACGTTGACGGCGACGGCATCCCTTACCGCACGCTTCCTGGTTCTGGCATGGCGCCCATCCTCTACCGTGGAACCGGCCACAACCCCATGGGCGTCTACTCCGAAAAGCCGGAGGATTACTACAACCTCATGCAGCGCCTGCGAATGAAGATCGACAACGCACGCGACCAACTGCCTGCGCCCATCCTTCGAGAGGAAGAGGAATGCGAAGTCGGTATCGTCTTCCTCGGCAGCATGGAAAACTCCATTCAGGAAATCGACGACATCTTGGAAGAAACAGGCCTCAAGGTCAGTCAGTGCCGTGTCCGCGCCCTGCCCTTCCACTCCGATGTAGAGGCCTTTGTGCGCCGCCACGAGGTCGTGATCGTCCTTGAGATCAACCGCGACGGTCAACTCTACGGCATCCTGCGCCGTGAGCTCCCTAACGACCTGGTCACCAAGGTCCACTCGGTCGCCTACAGCGACGGTATGCCACCCCGTGCACGCATCTATGCGGAACGGATCTTGGCCACCCTTGAGGAGGTGAAGCAATGAGCGACAAACCCGCACGACCAGCACGAGCCGTGAAATTGAACGTTCTGAACGAACCCAAAGACAGTTACACCGGTGGCCCATCATCGCTGTGCCCCGGTTGCGGCCACGACCAAATCTCCAACGTCATCATCACGGC
>DAET01000046.1:0-17660 GCA_002497765.1 Euryarchaeota archaeon UBA486 | reverse complement strand
GGCTGTTCGTCCAAGACCCCTGCTTACTACCTCGGCCAATCCCACGGGTTCAACACCGTTCACGGCCGCATGCCATCGGTGACCACCGGTGCCTACGCCATCAACAAGGACCTGCTGTACCTCGGTGTTTCGGGCGACGGCGACTCCGCCTCCATCGGTATTGGACAGCTCATCCACGCCATTCGGCGCAACATGGACATGGTCTACATCGTCGAGAACAACGGCGTGTACGGCCTGACCAAGGGCCAGTACTCTGCCACCGCCGACGTCGGCTCAAAGAAGAAGAAAGGACCCGCCAACGAAACCCAACCCATTGACTTGTGTGCCATGGCCATCAACCTCGGTTGCACCTTCGTTGCACGCTCGTTCTCAGGTTCCAAGAAACAACTGACCTCGCTGCTCAAGGCCGCCATGTCCCACAAGGGCTTCGCCCTGATCGACGTGATTTCGCCCTGTGTCACCTTCAACAACAACGACGAGTCCATGCGATCGTACGGCTACGTGAAGGAGAACGAAATCACGCTCCACATGGCAGATTACATCCCGCACTTCAACCCCATGGAGGAGATCGAAGTTCCCGAGGGTCACTTCCGAGACATCACTCTTCACGACGGTTCCACCATCCGATTGGAGACCATTTCGGCCGAGCACGACCCCGGCAACGCCATGGCGGCCCTCACCGCACTGCACGGAGCCGAGACCAGCAAGAAGCACGTCACTGGTCTGCTCTACTTCGACGCCAGCAAACCGTCGCTGGCTGAAGACCTCGGTTTGGTCGACACGCCACTCCTCGATGTCCCCGACGAAGTTCTCCGCCCCGACCAAGCCTCGCTTGATGCCCTCAATGCGGAATTCCTCGCTTGAGTGGCTTCTCACCGCGTCTCTCATTAAGGAGCCAGGACAGATACAGGGTCATGGTTGACCCCATCACCCTCGGCACCAGCCTCGGTTTGGGAGGATTCGGTGTCTACTTGCTGAACCGATATTGGCAACAACGGCAAGCCCAACTTCGGGCTCAAGCCTTGCTTGACAAGTACAGCACGCGCTCCCGCATCGGGCTGCACCAAGGTGAGATGCGCCTTCTCGTCACCATGCCGCAGGTGGGCGAACTTCCACTGGCCGAGCAAGCAGCTTGGCAGGAGCGAGATGAGCGCCGCAATCGCAATTTTCTCGAACTTGGCCTACTCCAATCCAACGCCGAGGCGGAGAGCACCCCAGATGCTGACGAAGACGTCCCCGACGACGACGAGCGTTTGATGGAACTTGAAGCAAGACAGGAATGGACGAGTGAACACGAGACTCCGATGACCGAACACGCGGCCGTGGTGGCAGAAGAGCACGTCGGAAGTGGGGTGAGCGTAGCCACCGAGGAGGACGAGGAGCCCGAGGTCAACATGGACGAACGCCTTGAACGTGAAGGCGGGGCCTCGGGTGAAGTCCAAATTTCATTGGCCTGGGACGACTACAACGACCTCGACCTTCACCTGTTTTGTCCCTCAGGTGAACGCATCTACTTCAACAACAAAAAGAGCGAATGCGGCGGCCACTTGGACGTGGACATGAACGTTCGCCCCGTGTCCAATACACCGGTGGAAAACGTAGTCTGGGCCGGAACCGCTCCGCTTGGCACCTACAAAGTCGGCGTCCATTTCTACAAACATCACCGGAAGCGACGAACCAAGCGCGTCTGTAAGTACCGGTTGCGCGTGGTGACCCACGGGCGAAGTCGGGAATACCTTGGCAGCATCAAGTATGGCCAAGCGATGCAGATGGTGACCTCGTTTTCGCTGGCCGACGCTGCTCACAAAGGCTGAGTGGCCAGCGCAGCGCCCAAGGGACCTGCTGTCTCCAGGAGGGCAGCGGGAACCAGTTCAGCCCGGGTGGACAGCAGCGGACGAACGATGTCCCAGTGTTCCATCAGGCCGCCATAGAGCAGGATCCGGTCGGGTGCAAGCTCCGCTTCGAGGTGCGCAAGCCCTTCCTGGAATCGTTCAGCCCACGCCTCAAGGCTTAATCCCTCAACCCGGCGGGCACGGCCCGAGAGATGCTCTTCCAAGCACCCCGTTCGTGTCGGATGAGGCCATCGGCCATACTCCAAGTTCGGCACCAGCGTTCCATTCTCGTGAAGGGTGGTACCAAGCCCCGTTCCAACGGTCAGCGTGAGCACGCGTGCCGCCTTTCCGTGACCCGCACCGAACTGACGCTCGGCCACGGCCACGCCGTCGGCGTCGTTGATGAGGGCAAAGCGGCCATCATGGAAGGGCTGAAGGCTCGCACCTACGTCACGCCCAACCCAAGCCTCGCCGAGGTTGGGGGCAGTGATAGGCCGTCCATCCTCGACGGCTCCGGGAAAACCCATGCCGATGGGGCCATGCCAGTTGATGGCCTCCAGCGCCGATCGAACGGCAGAAAGCACGATCTCCGGTTCGGTTGATTCGCCGTGAGCGTGGCGTTCCAATTCACCGACGAGCGCCCCGGTGGCCAAATTGAAGACGCCGATGCGGAATCCACTGCCGCCAAGGTCAATCCCCAGCGCGTTCACGCTTCATCCCCCGTTCGACGGGCAAGAATGGCGTCCACCAGCGGCGGGAACGTGGCACCGTGTGGATGGGGCGATACGACATCAGCGGCTTGAGCCACGGCGTCGAACGCACCGCCAACAGCCACCGACCAGTGCAGCAGGTCAAACATCGGGAGGTCGTTGGGCGCATCGCCCACGCACAACGCATCGTCCACCGACCAGCCCATGCGGTCAAACAACACCTTCAGGCCCTCACCCTTGCTGAGGTGTGGCTCCATCAGGTGGATGGCAAAACCTGTGCGGACCACGCTCAGGTGTGGCCATGGGCCGGTTGCCATCGCTGCGGTGACCGCTTGGAGATTTTCGTAAGGGAACAGGCACCATTCGCTCTCACGCCACCGGTTGGTTGCGATGCCATTCGGGTCCAACCCATCGATTTCACCGGCCAACCATTGAGCGGCTTCCTTGGCCTCAGCAGCCGTCGCCCGCAGCATCGGTTGGTCCCACGAGGGGTGCCAAATGACGCCCCCGTTTTCACAACACATCGGGGCTGAGAGGCCCAAAAATCGCCACAAGCCGTAGGTGACCGGGCGAACGTTACCCGTGGCCAACACCACGGGGATGCCGGCATCGTCCAGCTTTCGAAGGGCCTGCACGGCCTCGGTGGAGAGGTGTTTCTTGCCGTCGGTGATGGTACCGTCAATGTCGATGACCACCACGCTGGGACACCAATTCGGCGGCAGCCACTCCATGGGTGCGGCTGTGCTCAAGCGCGAGATGAACCTTGCCTTGACGGCTGCGTTCAGGGCGATGACTGAGATGATTTCTTGAACAGCCGTTGATTGGGGTAAGCATGGCGGCGCCGGATGAGACAGAGGTGTTTCTGTCCCTCGAGGACGACCCACCTGTTGAACAGGCCACGAAGGCCACGACTCCAGTGGTCTCCATCGCCGATTCAGCGAACGCATCCGAGGCATCCAACAAACAGGCCGACGAGGAACTGCCCACCCTCGAAGCGGACCTTGTCGACACCACCGTGTTGACCGATGCCAGCGGCTCCTACACGGTCAGCTGGCCGATTCTGGGCATGGACTGTCCCGATTGTGCCAGCAAAGCCACTCGAGCGATGAACCAAATGAAGCAGGTGTCCAACCCCAACGTGTCCGTCGCCTCTGGTGAGGTGAAATTGGACGTTGACCTTGAGTTGGGTCCGCTGTTTGAGATCTCATCCGTCCTCCGTTCCCTCGGCCACGCGCCCGATGTGGAACATCACGAACTCGTCGGCGTGAAGGCTTCCGCCATCGCTGAACGAAACGGCGTTCCCGTGCAACGGCTCGACCGTGTTATTCGTCGGCAACCCGGGGTGTTGGACGTAGAAATATCGGACGATGATCGCATCCTTGTCCAACTGGTGGTTACCAATCAACAAGCCCTCTTGGATTCACGACACCGTGGGCTTGAAGAGGTGCTTGGCCGGCCGGCGGAATTCTCCAAAGCCACGTCCAACCGGGTACGCCCCGACCAGTGGCGACTCATCGGTGGTGGCATCGCCCTCCCCGTGCTCATCATCGTGATGGTGGCCGAATTGCTTGGCTATCACGGACCGCTTATTCCCGTGCTGGCTGCTCCCGGCGTGGCCATTGGTGGCGTTCAGATGTTCAAGGAGGCCTACGGTTCCCTCCGAAGTTTCCAAATGGGCTTCCAAGTCCTTACCAGCCTTGCTGTCATTGGCGCATGCATGCTCGGCATGTGGGAAGAAGCCCTCATCGTCACCATTCTTGTGGCGTTCACCATTCATCTCGAAGGCGATGCCCTCCTCAAGGCTCGAGAAGCCATGCAGGGCGGCCTTGACCGCTTGCCGCGAACCGCCCGCAAGGTCAACAAGGCCCCTACCTTTTCCCTCGAAAACCTCGGCTCCATCGGTGCCGCCCCGACAACCTTCGGCTTCGCCACGGGTGGAGGGCACGCATTGGCGCCTGCCCACGAAGAGCAAGAAAACGTCATTCCCATTGACCTCATTCACCCCGGTGATCACATCGAAATCCGAAGCGGCGAGCTCATTCCCGCCGACGGTCGTATAGTCGAGGGCACAGGAGCGCTCAACAAAGCTCCGCTTACCGGTGAATCGGTTCCGGTCGATGTGGGCGTGGGAGATGTCATCGAAGCAGGGCTGATTTTGGCGCAGGGACCGGTTGTTTGCGAAGTCCTCGCGGTGGGCGACAACACGCGCCTGTCCGGGCTCATCGATGCGGTCCACACCTTCCGAGAAGTTCCTCCACGTCTTCACAGCGGCATCGAAAAATTCACCGCCATTTGGGTGCCTCTGGTGCTCTTCGGTGCCTTTGCCGTGTGGTATTTCGCCTTCCCAGAAGATTGGAAAATCATCCTTCTGCTGTGGGTCGTGTCCTGTCCGTGCGCTCTCCTCCTCGCCACCCCTGTTCCGCACGCCGCCGCCCTCTCCAACGCTGCTCAAAGCGGCGCTGTTGTCCGAGGTGGCGACGCTCTGGAGCGGATGGCACACGTCAATCACATCTTGCTTGACAAGACGGGAACCCTGACCTCGGGCAAACCGAAAATCGGAAGCATCGTTCTCGGAAAAGGCCGTCGCATGAAATCAGCCCTGCAAGTCATGATGGGGCTTGAGGCCCGGTCGAACCACCCCTATGCACTGAGTATTTTGGACCACGGGCAAGCCGAAGGTATCGAGGCGGCCAACATCAAGGGCCTGAACGACATTGATGCCGGTGTGGCCGGGAAACACGGTACGGCAGACGTGGCGTTTATCCGACCGGACAAGGCTGAAGCCATGGGCTACACCGTTGAAGAGCGGTTGCTCGAGGCGTTTGAGGCAGCCAAGGCTGAGGGGCACGGCGCAAGCCTGCTGGTGAAAGACGGGGCGGGGATTGCGCTGGCGACCTTCGTTCACGATGACACTCGCGACGGTTCGGTGGAACTCATCACGGCCATGCGTGAACGGAACATCAACGTTGAAATCCTTTCAGGCGACCATCAGCAAGCCGTTTCGGAATTTGCACGCTCCGTTGGACTGCCCGAGAGTGCAGCCCACGGTGGCTTGAGTCCCGAGGAAAAGGTCCAGTGGGTTCAGGCCCGCTCAAGCTCCCATGTCACCATGATGGTGGGCGATGGATTCAACGATGCTGCGGCGCTTGCTGTCGCCGACGTTGGCGTCGCAATAGGGACGGGAGAGGCGGTGAACCTCGAGGCGGCTGACGTCCTCATTCCCGGGGATGACCCTCGGCTGCTGACCGAGATGATCGACCTTGCTCGCCAAGCACAACGCACCTTGATGCAAAACCTGTTCTTCTCGGTCTTCATCACCGTCACCTTGGTGTTTGCCGTGATTCAACAGTGGTACGACCAACTCTGGGTCGGTGTGCTGATTCACGAACTCTCGGTCATTATCGTCATCCTCAACGGCGCGCGACTCGCACAAAACGGGCAGTCGTTCAAACTCCTCAAGGAAACACTCAGTACGATGGTTGACGACACCAAACTTGCCTTTTCCACCTTCAGAGCCCGCTATTTCCCTGCCAAGAGCTGAGCGGATTTGATTCGTTTTCACGCGACATCTTCAAACCATAGAAGCATTTCTTGGCAAACGGTGAGCGAGTGGGAAGAGTACGCGGCGACCCCATCACCACCGCTCTGGCCCACCCGACACGACGTGGCGCCTACGTTGAATTGGCACAAGCCGAAGAGATGAGCACGGTTCAGTTGCAGAAGGCATTGGGCGTTGACCGGTACAACCTCTATCATCACCTGAAGAAATTGGCCTCCCTCGACCTCATTGAAAACCATCGAGACGAAGGCCGGGCACGATGGTGGCGGAAGAACCTTCACGTTGACCTTCCCGAACTTCTCAACGCCTCGGCAGCACCTGCTCCGACAGCACCCAGCACGGCTGCCCCCGAACCCACAGCTGCCACCCGAACCACCTTGGCCTCGTTGGCGGTTGACGAAGAGGGGCGGGAAGTCATCGTCTTGGACCTTGAAGGTTCTCGAGACCAAGTCAGCGCCAAGCAACTCATCGTTCGCCTTTCGGAGGAATTCGGCTTGACCCTCGACGTACCGTGGAACTTCATCCCCGAGCAACTCGTTCTCTACTCCAAGAAGAAGTGATTCCATGGCCGAGGAGTTGAGCGTGGAATCCAAGGTGGCCCCGCCACCGCTCTCATGTCCGAAATGCAACGGCCTCCTGCCTTCCGGCCTCGGTGAACTCCAGTGCAGACTGTGTGAAGCCAGGGTCCGCGTGGACCACCCTGCGACTCGAAGGAAGTGGAAGGAAGAGAAATTGTCCTGCCCAGAGTGCTCAAAGGTGCTCGTGGCGGGCGTGGACCATCGTCCTGCCGATCTCAAGTGCGGATCTTGTGAATGCTACTTCACGCTCACGGCGCACGTGCCACGGGTCGAGATTGAATGCCCGGGTTGTCATCGAAATCTTCGAATGAAGCGCAGGCCAGGAAAGCGGGAAATTTCCTGCCCTGCATGCAACAAAGAATTCACGGTCCGATTTTGAGGGCCTCCGCACCCCGGAAGAGGTGGAAAAAGCGCGTGCTACGCCCATGGCTCCGTCGCGCTCCTTATCTATGAAGAGAAGTCCATGAACAAGTGGATGGGATTCCAATGGGGATGAGCGAAAGCCATGACAGTGAGGCTGTGGACGCAGCACACGCAGGCCATGATACAACGGAACGCATGACGCTCGCATCGTTGCGTTCCCAGTTTACATCCACCGGCACCTCGACCCTTGACGAAGCGATGGGCACCCGTGCTCGATTCCGTCAGGAAGAGCGGTTGAGGGCTGATTTGCGCCGTGAACGCCGACTCCGCCAACAGGCAATCACCGAACGTGTGAACGCCATGAAAGCCAACATCGCCAAGGACCTCGCCACCCAACACGAGTTGACCCTCGATGCGCTCGAGAACGAACTGCGTGGCACGATGGAAGCCGAACTCGAAACGATGGAGCAGGACGCCTTGGCGGCTGAAGAAGCACGCATTCGACACGAACTTGACCTCCGACTTGACCGGCAAGTCCAATCGCTCCACGAGAAGCACGGTGTTGAACAGCATCAGCGCCTTGAAGAGCGAAAGGCTGAGATGAAAGCCAGCATTGAAACGCAACTCCACGAGGAATACGATCGCCGCTTGGCCATTCAAAAAGAACGGTTGCGCCTTGACTACAACCAAGCCCTCCAGCAGCGCCTCCGAGAGATTGAGGCCAACCTTGAGCAGGAAATGGAGCGCCGATTTGTCGAGATGGAAGGCATGGAAATCAGCCGACTTGAAGAAGGGCATGAAGCCCTGTTGGCCGAACGAGAAGAACAACTTCGTCGCGGCATTCGAACCCGCCTTGAACAACAACTTCGTCAGCGACTCAAGCAGCGTGAAGCCCGACTCAAAGTGGAATACGAGCGCCGCAGTCTCCGCCTTGAAGAGGACATCGCCCAGCAACTCCAACAGGACATTGAACAGCAACTCCGCCGTGAAACCGACACTCTTGAAGAGCGCATGCGTGAAGATGTTGAATTGGCCATCGCCAAGCGCCGCGACGAACTGCGAGGCCAAATTGAGTCCCAACTCAACGAACAACAATCCGAGCGCTTGGCGGAACGAAAGGCCCGCCTCAAGGCGAAGTACGACCTGACGTTCAGCAAGGCCATCGATGACATCTCCCGAAGTCTCCAAACCGAGATTGAAGCAGAACTTGAGCATCGAAAAGAGAACGAATTCGCCTCCTATCGTCACGCCCGAGAAGCAGAGATCCAAAACCGATTGTCCCGCTATCGCTACGAGCGAGAAGCCGAATTGCGCGAACAACTCGAGGCCCAGTACGACGCCAGCAAGCAGGATTGGACGGAACGGCTCGACCTTGAATTCCAATCCAGGGAAGCCGCAGCCCGCAAGGCCATCATGTCCGAAGTGGATGCGCAACTTCGCAACGAGCGCCTCACGCACGAGACGGACCTTGACTTGCTCAAGGAGGAGACCTCCCTCGAACTGGAGGTCGAAATGGAGGAGCGCCTTCAAGCCTTCAAGACCCGCAAAGAAGAGGAAGTCGCCACGCAATTGGAGCGCCAACTCGACAAGCGCGAAGAGATCATGCGCAACAAAGCGCTTATCGATGTGCGCAAGCGTGAAGCACAAATCCGTGCTGAAATTGAAGCACAACTCGGACTCAAGCGGGCAGAAATTCGCGACCGCTTGAAAGGCCTTGCCGAGAAGATGGATTCCTTCAAGGAGATGGCCGAAGAGAAGATGCGAGAAGCGGTATCACAACAGATTCAGGGTGAAATCGACGCCGACGAAGGCGAATTGCGAGCCCGTGAGCAGGAGTTCAGTGCGCTTCAAGCCACCGACACCCGTGCAGAGAAGCGACAGAAGTGGATGCAGTCCATCTCGGGACAAGCCCCCGCTGCCTTCGGCGCAGGTGCGATGGACCCCACCGCCCTCGGCGCTCGCCCGGACGGGCTCGGAGCTGCCGCAGGTCGGCCACTTCGTGGCTTGATGGGGCAGCAGACCCAGGACGAGCCGCGGCTCGGCCTCGGCAACATGCGGGCGCCGATGACCAGCGCCCGACCACTCGCTGGCCAGGTGCCACCCGTTCGCACGGTTCGTCAGCCAATTGCTCAGCCCGAGCCGGTTCGAACCGTTCGTCAGCCCATTTCCGCACCCGCCATTGTACCGCAAGAAGAAGCCGCCATGGAAGAGATCGGCGAAGCCATGCTCGAAGAAGCCCATGCACCGGCTGAAGTGGTCGAGGAGATGGTCGAAGAGACGGTTGAAACGGTTGAGGAAACGATTGAACCCGCCGTGGAGGACTTCGATGAGGAGGCACTGGAGGAGTCGGTGGCCGATGTTGTTGAGGAAGCACTTGAAGCGTCCACGTCGACGATGACTCGGCCAACTGCGTTGCTGAAGCCGATCCGAGGGACCCTCCAACCACTCACGGAAGAGGAAGAAGTCCGTACCGCTTCCCTGACGCCAATCGGACATATGCTCGTGCCCGAGAAGAAGCGAGGACCACCCCCCTCCGCCTCCGTCGGGCGCCCGCCAACGGCCAAACTTCGTCCCGTGCGAGGAACGCTCACACCCGTCACCAAGACTCCAGTGAAGCAACTGAAGCCTGACGAAGAGAGCGAAGACTGAGCCTGAACCTGTGAACGCAGGTGAGCGCGTGGTTCATATCTAACGAGGGCATCGCTTGTCTCATGAACCGATGGCTTGCGATGTTCATGGTGTTCTTGCTAAGCGCTCAATGCGCCGTTGGTTCTGCTGCTGGCGACCTCTCGCTGTTGACCGACGGCGGAGAAACCGACAGCCTCGACCGACCCTTGGTCCTCTTCACCACGCTGAACGACGGTAGCGTCCTCACGGTTGACAATCAAGGAAACGTGAGTGTGAACAGCTTCAGCAATGGTGTGCTCTCAACGCAGTGGACCGTGTTCTTGGACGTCAGCGCCAACAACGCTCGGGTCGACGACGCTCAGGAGTTGGTTTCGGTGGCCCACGATGATGGAGCCTATGTCGTTCAGATGAGCACCCAGTCGATTTACTGGAACATTTCCTCACCCGATCCCGTTGACGATGCTGTGCTCGATCAGGAAGGCGACCTTTGGTTGGCCTTTTTTGCTGGCAAGCGACGTGCCGACCAGTACGATACCTCAGGGTTCACCGGTGTGAGCAGCACAACGGTTTCTTCAGGTATTTCTGCGTTTGAAATCTTGCACGACGGCCGCTTGGCCATCGCCTCCTACAACAAGAACATCTACATTCACAACACCGACGGAACACTGTCCACCACCCTGACCGAACCCAACGGCATCGTTTCCAGTCTTCGTGAAGTTGACAACACCACGATGCTGGCAGGCACCACCGGAGGGACCGTGTACCACTACAACACCGAAACATGGGCGTCTTCCAGCCTTTCCCTCGGCCACACAAAACAGACCACCTTCATCGGAGAGGCCGGCGACATGTACGTCGTTGGAGCAAAGCAAGGTCGTGTGTCCTTCATCGACCAAACCAATTTCACCGTCCTCGAGACCTTCACCGCATCGGGCGACATCATCGATGTGGTTCCAGAATTCACGGGCCAATTCTTTGCGATTGGCACCTTCCCCACCAAGACCACCCTCCGCTACTTTGACATGGACAGCGACCAGGACGGCGTTAACGACCTCAGGGACGCCTTCCCTAACGACGCGACGCAGACCGAAGACGAAGACGGCGACGGCTACGGCGACAACCCAGCTGGCAACCAGCCCGACGCCTTCCCCAACGATGAGACGCAATGGGTCGACACCGATGGCGACGGCTACGGCGACAACGTGGCCGGCGACAACCCTGACCTGTTTCCCAACAACGCTGACCAGTGGGCCGACGCCGATGGCGACGGCTACGGCGACAACACCAACGGGCAAGACGGCGACGTGTATCCAGAAGAGTCAACGCAGTGGGCTGACACCGATCGAGACGGCTACGGCGACAACCCTGACGGGTTCAAGCCCGACAGTTGCCCGACTGTAAACGCCTTTTCCAGTTTGGATCGCTACGGCTGCCCGGACAGCGACCTTGACGGGTACTCCAATCCGGACGAGAACTGGACCGTGGACGACGGTGCTGACGCCCTGCCCAACAATCCCACCCAATGGCTGGACGGGGACGGAGATGGCTATGGAGACGCCAGTGACGGTCAGAGCCCGGATTCTTGCCCGTGGGAATTTGGCACTTCCACCAAGGCGGTGAGCGTAGATGCGAACAGCACCACAGGCTACGTCGCCATTCCGTCCTTTGGCTGCCTTGATGAGGACGGCGATGGTTGGGTTGACCGCACCGAATCGCCCCTGATGGACATCGACCCCAACGAACACTTCGACGGCGACGGCGACGGGGTTGGGTCCAACTCGGATTACGACGACACCAAGGGCTTCATCCAAACTGAACAGGACCACTGCCTCAACGACAAAAACGACACTTCAGAAGCCTGCATGGGATGGAACGACCCCGCCTACCAGGCCTACCTCAGCAACGTTGAGGAAGGCACCTTGGTGTTGGGCTACAACGCTTGGAACACCACAAAGAACGAGAACCCAGGAGGCAACAGTGAAACCTTGGTGGACGAGGACACGCTGAACCAAGTCATCATGGTGGGCCTCGTGGCCTTTGTTGGCTTGACAGCCCTCATTCTCGGCGTGGCGTTCATCATGAATCGTCGAAAGATGGCGGCCACCAACAAAGAATACGGTGGCGTAGCACCTGGCGCATCCACCAATGCCTCACTCGAGGCGCTGGAAGGGCGTGGTGGTATGTCGGCCGACGGAGGTATCATTGCTGATGCTTCGTGGGACGACGACGTGGTCCAACTCGACTTCACAGAAGATGACGGCTTTGATGACATGGCGATCAAGAGCGATGATGCGCCTGCCGAAGCCGATAGCATGACTTACGAGGAAGAAAGCATGGAAGCCATCGCCGGGGTTGGTGCAGAACCAACACCCGAGCCAGTCGATGAAACACCGGCAATGCCAGCCGAGGCCCCGCCACTTCCCGAAGGCGGACTCCCAGACGGTTGGACGATGGACCAGTGGCGTTGGTACGGCCATGAGTGGTTGGCCAAGTACGGGAAGAATTAACGCCAAACGATGGGCAAACTGGCTTTCAGTGCACCGAGTTCAACGCCGGTATAGAGCGGTGTTCCTTCCACCTTGCAGGTGTTCATGACCAGCCACAGGAAGCCATTCCACGCCGTGGAATCAGCAAAGAGTTCCACTTTGCCCAGCACCGCTGCCATCAGCAGTTTGGACTGATCGGTTTCATCGCTGCACAGCGCCTTGACCAAGTCCTTCGCACCGAAGCGATAGGCAGGTGGGCGCCATGACATCATGGAGCATCACACCGGGAAGGGCGCCATGTTGAGGCGTTCAGCAAGGTGTTCGACATCGACGTCCACGGCCATCTTCATGCGTTCTCGAAGGGTGTCGATTTCTCCCTTCATCTTGAGCATCTTGTGCGTGCGAATCATCTCAGCCAGCAATTCGTTGACGCTACGATGGCCACCCGTGGTTCGCAGTGTGTTCAACTGACGTCGAATCTCATAACTCACGCTGACCGAGGTCATTCCTTCGCCTGTCATGTCAATCCCTGCTTGCGTTGGGCCTCGGCCCATACTTAACCCATGCGAAAGGTTGTGGGTTCAGAACGCTCGTTTTGCCACGAAAACCGGGTCACCAAACCTCAACGGATGGTGCGCTCCCGCCTCAAACGAGATTCCTCAACCACGCCGAACTCTCGACGGACTTCTTGCACGCGCTGGTGCACTTCCTTGGCGAGCGTCCAATACTCGAGGCTGCCTGCGCCAGCCCCTGAGTTGGTGGGTTTGTTGAGGATCACCGTGGGTGCACCACTCCAAGGCGCTTCAGCGACCTTGGCCAACCGTCGGACGGTGGTGTTGAACAGTTTGTTTGGCATTTTCTTGTTGACCTGGTCGCACACATAGGTGCTCAATTTGGAGCGCCCGTCCACCATCGTCATGACGATGCCGAAGATCTTCAGGTTACGGTTGATGCGGCGCTGAATCATCTTGATCGAATTCATTAGCATGCTGAAGCCCTCAAGGGCATAATACTCCGCCTGTACGGGCACCATCACCCAGTTCGCAGCGCACATGGCGTTGATGGAGAGCAGGCCCAGTGAGGGTGGGGTATCGATGATGATGTAGTCAAACTCGTCCATGATGGGCAGCAAGGCTTCCTGCAAGCGAGTTTCACGGCCGATTTTGTGGCTAAGTTCAATTTCTGCGCCGGAAAGGTGGATGTCGCTGGGGAGGATCCAAAGGTGGCCGGCATCGATGGTGTCTGGGACCTTCTTGCCGCCGTTTCGGTTGCTCCAAGCTTCTCGCATAGCCTTGGTGATTTCTTCGGGTGGAATGAGGTACTCCTCCATCAACGGGAGGTCTTCACCGGAATCGTTGGTCAGCAAGTCGTACACCGTTTTCTTGATCTTCTTCTTTTCAAGACCGAACGAGGTGGCACAATTTCCCTGAGGGTCCAAATCGATCAGCAGCACCTTCGCGGGGGGCAAGCCTTGGCGACGTGACCCCTTGGCCAGGGCGGCGGCCACGTTGACGGCCGTGGTGGTTTTGGCGCACCCTCCTTTCTGGTTCGCAACAGCGATGACCATTTTGTAGGGGTTCATGGTGTCCAACCTCCGGCGTCTTCAGCAGGAAGGACCTCCCCTTTCAATGCAGGCATCAAACACCCACGCATCAGGCCGGTTGAATCACAGGAACAGGAACCTCGGAGAGGATCTTCCGAACGATGTGCATGCCCGTGATACCGCGAATCTTTGCTTCGGGCTTCATGTTGATGCGGTGTGAGATGATCTGGAGGGCGATGCCTTTGATGTCATCGGGAATGACGTAGTTTCGACCGGCCACGGCCGCAGCAGCACGCCCGGTCTTGAACAGGGCTTGGCTGGCACGGGGTGAGGCCCCGTTGATGACACGGTGGTCCTCACGGGTGCGCTGAACGATTTCGATGATGTAGGAAAGGATGGCCGGATCGACATGAACCGTCTCGAGGGCTTTCTGCATGGCAACCACCTTCTTCGGTGAGGTCACTTGTTCCACCACGTGCTCGTCTTGGCCTCGCAACTTTCGCCGGGCAAGAATGGCCTTCTCTTCAGCACGGTCGGGGTAGCCCATGCTCATCTTCATCAGGAATCGGTCCATTTGAGCTTCAGGCAGCGGGTAGGTGCCTTCCTGCTCGATGGGGTTCTGCGTCGCCAACACAACGAACGGTGCGGGCAGTTTGTGCGTGATACCCTCAATGGTCACTTGCTTCTCTTCCATGGCTTCCAGCAGAGCCGCCTGGGTCTTCGGGGGCGCACGGTTGATTTCGTCAGCCAGAAGGATGTTGGAGAACAACGGACCGGCACGGAGTTTGAACTCCCCGGATTTCTGGTCGTACATGTAGGTCCCCATGATGTCCGAGGGCAACAGGTCGGGCGTGAATTGCACACGCTTGAACTTGCATCCGAGGGCGCGGGCGAAGGTGTTGGCCAGCAGTGTCTTTGCAAGACCAGGGAAGTCCTCGAGCAGCATGTTGCCGTTGGACAGAATACCGACGGTCACCCGTCGGAGGTTCTCGTTCTTACCGATAATGACCTTGCTGACCTCGTTCATCAGGCTGTTGGAAATGGCCGAAACGGTCGCAATCAAATCTTGGGTACGTGCACCACCGGCGCCTGCTTGCATACTTGCTTCCATGACAAGACCTCGTTCGCAGGAAGAATGTCTGCTCATATCTTATATGAATGTGCGCGCTTTCTCTATCAAAAATGCTCATCCGAACATCATTGCGCAGGGCGCCTAACGGCCCCAGAAATGGTTGTCTTTTCGGTGAAGCGCCACGATCTCCGCAAGAATCTCTTCTTCAACGGGCGAAAGGTCGGCTTTCTTCAGCCGCTTGACGTGGCGCTCAGGGACGTCGACATAGAATTCGTCCAACTCCTCGATGTGGCGACCCACGGTGGGCCCTTGGACGGCCACGGCGATCTCTTCGCCTTGCATGGCCTCTTTGACATCCTCACTGGAACGGGTGCGCAGGCTCTTGACCTGGCCGACGGGCGTACCGTCCAACTTCATGAGGCGCTGACCCACATGGATACGACCGCCCAGCACGCGCATGCCGACGATGGCCGGTCCTTTGGCGCGGAAGGTGTGGTCTTTGAGGTAGAGCACCTTCCCGGGGTAGACGATGGATTCTCGCTGTTCTTCTTCGATGGCAGCTTTGGTGGCTTCCTGCCATTCCTCAAAGGCGTCCATGATGTGATAGATGATGGGTCCGGAGATGAATTTGACCTCGCCACCGTCGTCCTCAAGTTGTTGAGCGACATCGCTGGTGTTGGCCTTCGTGGAAAACCCAAGAATCACCTGTTGGAGCGGATCGGCTGCCGATTTCGCCATCAAGATGTCCTTCTTGTTCACCGGGCCGACCGTGGCCTGACGGACGGGAATGTTGCGCTGGTGCAACTCAAACGCCAGGGCTTCCAGCCCGCCGACCGTGTCGGCTTTGATGACCACGCCCGTGCGGTCTTCTTCTGCTCCTCGGCACGGGCCGGAGGCGGTGTGCTCACCGAACGCTTGGCGAGCAAAAATTTCGTTGCACGATGAGCACATCACCGGCATGGTGTTGAAAATCGCTCGCCACTCCTCTCGAATGGCTTCCTCGGCTGCCGCTTTTTCTTCGTCGGTGTTGGCCAAATGGAGCGTCGTTCCGGCGATGGTCGCCTCAAGTTTTGGCGCCACAATTTTCACGCCCGAAGCGGCCTCAACCGTGTCAAAATTGACCCAGCGCTTGCCAGCGTCCCGCATTTCAGCCATGCCTTGCGGTCGCTTGAGGCCCTTGATGTGGGTCGTGAAGGGCCCGTCTTGGCCGGCGAGCATGACGGTGTCGCCCACGCTCAGTTCACCTCGGTAGAGGATGACGTCAATCGTCTTGCCCATGCCGACTTCGTCGCGCATCTCAAGCACGGTGCCCTGAGCAGCGCCGAGCGTATCGGTCAGCCGGTCTTCGAGGAAACGTTCAGCCAGACCCACCGTCACGGCCAAGAGGTCTTGGAGCCCTTCGCCTTCCTTGGCCGACATGGGCACGAGTGCCACGTTTTGTCGAAAATCCCGAATTTTATCGTAGCGCTCGAGGTTGAACCCGTGCTCGGAAAATTGCCCGACCGTCTTCCAGTAGCGGTCCTCAAACAGCGCTTGGACGTCTTCGCGTTGTGCGCCGAACGATTCGATGAACGAGCGACCAGCTTCGCAACGCCAACCGTGCAAACGGTCGACTTTGTTTCCAGCGATAACGAAGGGCGTCCGTGTTTCTTTGAGGATGTTGAGGGATTCGATGGTCTGGGGCTGCAAGCCTTCCATGATGTCAACCACCAAGACGGCGATGTCAGCCACGGAGCCGCCTCGATTTCGAAGCGAGGCGAAGGAGTGGTGTCCGGGTGTGTCGATGAACAACAAGCCGGGTGACTTGAAGTTCTTCCCGCCCAGCATGGCGGCACAGGTTTCGTTGAGGACATCGGCAGGAACTTCGGTGGCTCCGATGTGCTGAGTGATGCCGCCGGCTTCCCTGTCCATCACGCTCGCTTGGCGCTGGCTTCCGATGGAGCGAACCATGTCGAGCAGACTGGTCTTTCCGTGATCAACGTGGCCGAGGACCGAGACGATCGGTTGCCGGTTGTGCCCGCGAGGTGCTTCGTCGCCTTCTTCGGCGTTGGCGACCTCTTCGTCGGTCATGGTTTCACCACTGATGTTGCGGTGTTATCAGGCTTCACTCGTAAACCCAGGCGCCCATGGTGTTTTCCCAGGACATCAAGCCCTCAGGGAACCAGAGGCCCAGTTCGAATTCGGCCGTTTCAGGTGCGTCAGAGCCGTGAATCATGTTGAAGCCCATGTCCATGCCGTAATCGCCACGGATGGTACCGGGGTCGGCGTTACGGCCGTTGGTGGCGCCGATGAGTTTGCGAGCGACGGTAATGGCTTCCACGCCCTCCCACGCCATGCAAACCACGGGACCCGAGGTCACGAATTTGATGAGGCCGGGGAAAAACGGGCGCTCTTTGTGCACGTCGTAGTGAGATCGAGCGATTTCTTCGGTGGGTACCATGGCTTTCAAACCAACCAGTTTCAGGCCTTTTCGCTCAAAGCGGCCGATGATTTCGCTGATGAGTCCTCGCTGCACGCCGTCGGGTTTGATCATGACATAGGTCGTTTCCATGGTGTTCACCATGCCGACCCAAAAGTGACCCGTTTATGGGCGTTGCTGTAAGGCTGTGCGCTGTTCAAGCACTCACTGGATGCCGCCCTTGACGTAATGGCGGGTCCACTTGACCTTGCGAGCGTTTCGCTTCAGTTGGAGTTGGTTCTTGCGAGCCTTGCTGCTCTTGAACCACAGAACACTGCCGTCCTTGCGGACAAACATCATGCCGGTACCGGGTTCGATCTCCTCGCCCGTGAAGTTGCAAATTCGTCGTTCTGGCATTGTTCTCACCGTGCGTTCAGCTTGCGGGCTTCACGGCCCGTGTCCTTGAGCATCAAAATGTCGCCAACTCGAAT
>DAET01000068.1 GCA_002497765.1 Euryarchaeota archaeon UBA486 | reverse complement strand
AGACAGACCATCCAACCCACCGTCCGATGCTTGAAGTAGGGTCAACCGTTCATCACTGCCATGGGGTGGCTGGCAAATTACCGCTGGCTTTCCTCGCTGGACAAACAACAGCTCCCCAAGGTGGACCATGCCAAACGGGCGGCGACCAAGGCAGAGTTGAAGGTCGCCAAGCGCCTGCGCAAAGCACCGGGTGTCCTCAAGGTTCACCACGCTGTTCGGCTGACCAAAATTGAGGGTGGAAAAAGCCGGCGTGAAGTGGACCTGATCGCCGTTATGCAGGACCGCTTGGTCCTCATCGAAGTGAAAAATTTCAACGGAGTCATCTCCATGAATGATGATGGCGTTCTCCATCAAAACGGACAATCCCGCGGTTGGACCTTTGCCAAACTTGACGACGCCAGTAAACGCCTCAAAGACACCATGCACCTCACCGGCATTCGTTTGGGGGATGCAGAAATTCACTCCGTTCTCCTGTTCCAGGGAAGGGGTGAGGTGGAAGATTCGGTATCAACCGGCGGTCGTTTGCTCGATGCCCATGTCGCCAAAACAACGGACGAACTCCTCGCTGTCCTCAACCGACCGTTGGGCGACGGTGCGAAGATGAACGACGCACAGATGAACGCTGTCCAGGAATTTTTTGCTCGTTGTGGGACATGGGATGAACTCGAAGCCAACAACGGCGCAACACTCGAGGGCGACTTCCGGACCTCGCCAGCCATCGAAGGTTGGCGGAAAGCCCACCGTCGCATGTCGTTCTCCAATCAACGGGGTTGGTTAACCACCGTGCTCTTTGGGCCAAAGTTTGTTGCTAAAACAACTGGCTGGAACGGACAAACCTCCACGGTTGACGTAGCGTTTGATGAGGTGGTTGAGATGGTCGGCGCCGGTGCGAAAAACACTGGGTTCAGCATCGACCACCTCGCCTCCTTGACCTTCGGTTACTCGAACTTCCCCGATTGGGAGAACACGGTTCTCATGGAGGTTGAAGCGGGAAAAGATCCCCCGCAATCCAAGACAGAACATTCGAACCAGCCCCCTTACCGTCGTGGAGATATCATTCGAGCAGCAACCGTGTCAGGAATTCACGAACAGCACGGGATTTTCTTCACGCTTGACAAAGACAACAGCGGCCTCTATCGAAAGCAAAACATGGAAGCGATGGAATGGACCATGCGCGACGGTCTGTACCGCGTGGGTGAAGCCATGGATGTCAAGGTTTTGAAGATCAAACGGAAAGGCAAATCCGGCTGGAACATCGAAGTCGAATCCGCTGACTAACCCCTCAATTGCTCAACGCGATAGCCGAAAGTACGGCGTTATTGGACGGCGATTCAGACGGTTTGAGCGTTGCCAAAGGTGTAGACGGTCATGCCTTGGTCCTGGTAGATTTGGGGCATTTTCTTGTCCTTGGCGTAGCGGAACAGCGCCACCACAGCGACCTGTTCGGCAGCGTTGGCCCAAGCGATGAGCAGGCCGATCAGGACCGCACCAACAAGCAAGCCAAAGGGACCAGCCACGATGGTCATGCCGATGGTCAAGGCGACGATGGGGATGCCGAACAGGAAGGCAATCAAGCCGATGCCCAACCCCGACACGATGTTTTCACCCCACGTGTCGAAGAAGGTGGTTTTGCTGGCTTTGAGAGCATCACCGATGCTTTTGTTTTCTAAAATCAGGTGCGGGATCATGAAGAAGGTCATCACCCACCAGGCGAGTCCACCGATGAAGTGGATGACGGTGGCGATGGCCGCTGCGGCGGGGTGGTCGCTGCTTCGTGCGACGCCTTCAAGGAACTTGAGCAACAGGCCAACGGTGCCGGCGATGATGCCCCACACGATGATGATGGGCAGGCGCTTGAGCGCTGCGTTCACGCCGTCGGCGAACTTCGGGTCGCCGCCCGTCAGTCGGATGTTGGCGTTGGCGATGATGGCGCAATTCCAGAACACGACGACGATGCTCAGCACCATGTAGCCGACGAAGCTGAACATCAGGTAAGCGGGCGTGAAGGACCCGTCGGCGTTCACAGCCCAGTCCATCACGAGGAACTGTGGCATGCTCATCCCGATAAGGCAGGCGAGGCTCATCACGCCGGCGAAGATCATGTAGACCATCAGTTCCGGGTCTTTCCTGACCACGCTCATGCTCAACTTGCTCATTTCCCAGCCGCGACCGATGGTTGCAAAGAAACCCATGCCTGCAGGTGCACAACCTTGCTTTAATTCAGTTTCCCCGAGCCTGCCGCTGACGAAGGGCTTCCACAGCCAAGACGCTCACCGCAACCTGAAGGTTGTACGACGGGACAAACCCGTCCATTGGGAGTTTCACCACGGCGTCCGCTGCCGCCAACACTTCTGGGCTCACGCCGTCGCGCTCGGCGCCCACCACGAGGATGACGTCCCCCGTCAGGTCTTCGTCCCACGGGCCGTTGGTCCCGACGTCCTCGGCGGCCACGATACGGACGTTGTTGGCCTTGGCCGCCTCAAGGATGGCCTTGGTGGTCGTGTAGATCACGGGAATGAAGCGGTCGGCTCGCATGCTCGCCCGACGAATCGTACGCCGTTCTTCGTGCGTTTTGCTAACATTGAGCAGCACAGCATCGGCGCCCGAGACCTCGGCGGTTCGGATGGCAAAACCGAGGTTGGTGGAGTATTCCACGCCGTCGAACAGCCAGACGCAACCGCCGGCGGCCATGACATCCTCGAGGGTCTCGCTTTGGGGGCGACCGGTCAGCGCCAAGGCGACTTGGGCGCCGTCGGCTGACATGCGCCACAGGTCGTTGGTGGACCCCTCCTCCAGCGGGATGCCGGCGGTTTCGCACAGGGCGCGGAGTTCGGTCGTGTCGTGGGCTCGGTCAACGAGCACCCGGTCGATGGCGACGCCACTTCGGAGCGCCTCCATGACGGCTTCGAGGCCCGTGATCTGCCCTGCCATGCTGGCCGGCTGGTGCGATGCCCTCAAGAGGCTAACCCATCTGCGAAAATCATGGCCAAGAAGCACAGCCCGAGGTTCCTCGCCATCGTTGAGGCTGCACGCAGCGACATCGGTGAATGCGAAGCCCGTGACCTTCGGGCGATGATGGAGGACGGTGAGCCGCTGGTGGTCATCGACGTCCGGGAGCGCCACGAGTTTGAGGCCGGTCATCTCGAGGGCGCCGTGCACATTGGGAAGGGCGTGCTTGAGCGGGACATTGAGAAGCAAGAACTGGCGGATGATGTGCGCATCGTCCTCTACTGCGGCGGTGGCTTCAGGAGCGCCATCGCTGCCAAATCTCTGCAGGACATGGGCTGGACCAACGTTCAATCCCTGTGGGGTGGATGGCGCGGCATTCAAGCCGAAGGCCTCCCAACGTGGGCCCCGTGAGGGTGCTCAAAGCGCGTGGGCAGGCTCATAAAGGGGAGATAGGTCGGCAAGACGCTGAGAAGCAGAGGTGAACACCATGGCACAAGGATTGTACCAACACGTTCGAGACACCTGGCGACGTCCAAAAGACGCACTGCCCCACATGTACCGACAGCAGCGCATGGCCCAGTGGCGCCGTGAGCCTGTCAACTGCCGCATCGAGCGCCCAACCCGTCTTGACGCTGCACGCCGCATGGGCTACAAGGCCAAGCAGGGGGTCATCCTCATCCGCACCCGTGTTCGCCGTGGTGGCCTTCGCAAGGGCAAGATCCACATGAAGCGCAAGCCGTCCAAGGCAGGTATCTCCAAGATCACGATGGCCAAGAACACGCAGCGCATCGCCGAAGAGCGTGTTAACCGCCACTTCCCCAACTTGGAAGTCCTCAACTCCTACTGGGTCGGCCAAGATGGTAAGCACAAGTACTACGAGGTCATCATGATCGATACGCACCACCCTGCCATCATCAACGACAAGCAGCTCGGTGTGTTCTCTCGAGCCAACGGCAAGCGAGCCCACCGTGGACGAGCCTACCGTGGCAAGACCTCCGCTGGAAAGCGCGGCCGTGGTCTGCACAACAAGGGCAAGGGCGCTGAGAAGCTGCGGCCTTCGCTTCGTGCTAACCTGAACCGTGGCAAGTGAGTTCCCAACGTCGGGCGCACATTGGCGACATTTTCACGTGCTTGAGCCGTGGCTTTATTGAGTCTCAGCGGAAGCGACCTGCATGGTCAAAGGTGTCGAGGTCATGTCCCACTGGACAGGGCTCGACGTCTACCTCCCCGACGGGCGCAAACTCGGCATCGTTCACGACGCCGTCATTGACGCGGAGTCGCTTCACTGCACCCACCTCTTCGTGCGGGGCACGCCCGAGCATCTTGTGGAGGGCTCCATCCCGCTCGCCGTGCCTTGGCGTTGGATTCGAGCCATCGATGACATTGTCCTTTTGCGGTGGTTCCCGCCGACGCCCATCCCGATTCAATCCTGAGGTGATGTTGCATGGCGCTGGACGTTCACGTGCTCGGTACGGCTTCTGCACGCCCAACGCCTGACCGTGCCGTCAGTGGAAGTTTGGTGAAAGGCCCGGACGGCATCGCCGTCATCGACGCTGGCGAAGGCTTCCAAACACGATACGGCAAGCAGCGTCGCCGCCTCAAGGCCCATTCTTTGGGCGAGACGCTCAAACCTCGCAACGTGGACGTGTTGGCCTTCACGCACGGTCATCTCGACCACACGTGGGGTTCGCTACCGTGGTTGCAATCCATGGATCTGGAAAACCGACAACAACCCCTCCTCATTCTCGGGCCGACCTCATCGACAGCCCTCGCCGCACTGCTGGAGGGCACAGCGATGCCCGAAGACATTCCACCTGCCGACCTCGCTCGGCAGTGGTTGGCGTGGTATGCGCTGGGCGGTAGCGGTCTCCGCTTTCCGGTTCGGTGGGTGCTCGGCGTCGTGGGTGAGGGTCGTTGGGCCGAGGTGGACCCCCACACAGGCACCGCTACCTTGTTGGATGCGATGCCGCAGCCAGAAGGATGGTCCAACAGCACCTTGACGCCGTTGCCCACCACCCACACGGTGCCGTCGTGCGGCTGGATGATTCAGCAGCACGCCAAGGCCGGGAAATTTGACCGCCAGCGTGCGGATGACCTCGGGCTCACGACCAAAGAACGGGCCATGCTCGCCCGAGGCGAGGACGTCACGACCGCAGAGGGTGAAACGCTTGAATCGGCATGGTTCCGGGGCGGTGAGCGAGCACCGGTCAGCGTGTTGATCTCCGGCGACACGGCCACGTCTCCACCGACGTGGGCCGAGGACATCGCACCGACGCTGCTGGTTCATGAAGCGACCTTCCTCAATGAGCAACAAGGCAAGGCGGACGAACATCAGCACTCGACGGCTGCAGGTGCCGTGGCGTCTGCGCTGGCCGTGGGCGCTGAGAGCCTGGCCCTGACCCACTACAGCAATCGCATCAAATCCTCGGATGAACCGCTCGGGGAAGCCAAATCAATGGCCGGAGCACTGCCGGTGGTGGCCCTGAACGACAGCGACCGCATGGTGGTGGAGGACGACGGGCGCGTGAACCATCTCGCGTGGAACGGTTCGGGTTGGGCATCCTTGAACATCAAACCCAATCGTTGAAATGAACCGTGGAGATGGAGCGGCTATGCGTTGGCACGTGGCGATGGGATTGGCCCTTCTCCTGATGGCCGCGCCGCTCAGCGTTCAGGGTGATGCCGGTCGAGCAGCACCCGAATGCCTGACCCAAAGCGCAGCTTCCCTTCCGCCCTCGCTGGCCATTGACCCGGACGTTTGCGTCATCGTTGACCTCGGGGTGTTGACACCTGGTGATGTCTACGACCTCAGCATCATCGTCGTGGACGACGCGATCGATCTCCTGTTCTTCGATGAAAACAGCATCCAACCCTACGAATTGGGCCAGTCGTACCGGTCACTGATGGCCCAGCCAGCCAGCACGGAATCGGCGCTGGGCGCGTATGAATTCCACTGGAAGGTGCCACCCTCCATCGCCGCCAAGCGCTGGTACATGGTGCTCGACAACACGGCCCATGACGGTGATGCCGGCCTGGGCGACCAAGGCGGTTTGCGAAGCACCGTCTCCGCCTCGGTTGATCGGCTCAATGAGGCGTACTGGACGCCCTACCACGACCTTCTGAGCGTGGAAGCGGAGAGCTTCGAAGTGCTCCTCTCCGGCGACGACCTCCGCCTGGACGCCGGAACGACCGTGGTGCTTTCAGCGTGGGATTTGAGTTTCGTCGGTGATGTCTACCTGCAAACTCGAACGATGCACGACCGCTATCAATCCGGAGGCATCGGCGTGCAGTTCATCGATGGCGGAGCCCTTCAGGCGGTCTCATCACCGCAATCACTGACCTGGCAGGTACCGTCCACGCTCGAGGGTGAAGAATTGCTGCTGGTCGTCGACAACACCGATTCCCCCTTGGGAGGCGGGAACGGGACGGAGGCATTGCGCATGACGGTTCGATTGGAATTGGGCCCTCCTCTGACGCCGACCGTGACCGATGATGGGATGGGAAGCGTTGCCCTTGGGGAAACGATTGAACTCGACGCCTCATCCACGCCCAACCGGCTTGGTCAACAGGGTACCTTTGTGTGGGATGTTGACGCCAGCGTTGACGGCAACAACGACGGAAATCCAACCAACGATAACGACGCCTCCGGTGTGAAGGTGGACGCGAGTTGGGACGTGCCCGGTGAGAAGACAATCACCGTGGCCATGACCGCTCCATCTGGACAACAAGCCTCTACCACGTACACCGTGACCGTGAACGATGTCGTTCCACCATTGCCGCGAATTCAAACCAACGGCGTGCCGGTGGCCGATGGTTGGCGAGTGAACGTCAACAACGCGATCGTCCTTAACTGCGCATCCAGCTCTGACGACCATGCGGTGGCTTCGTGCGACTGGGTGGTTGACGGAGAAAGCACGACCAACGCCAGCACGTTAACCCTGAATCCCGACAGCGTTCGAACTTACGAGGTTGAATTGACGGTCAGCGATGCCAGCGGCAACTCAGCCAACACGTCCGCCCTCATCGCTTCAGTCGACCCTTCCGTGCCTTACTTCGAGGAGGGCTACCTCGACTTGTTCCCGACCAAAGCCACCGAGGGCGACGAACTGACCTTTGAGGTGGCTGTGGATGATGATTACGACGGTCTGGTTGCGCTACGCGTTCATTGGGACCTTCAACCGAGCAAAGACACCGATGGAAACGGAGACGCCAGGGACGACCCCGACCTCGTTGGGCTTAACCCTACGCTTTCCTTTGCCCAACCCGGTCTGCAAGAAATTGTCATCACGGTGTTTGACGCTTCCAACAATTCAGCCACCCACGCCTTCTCCGTGAACGTCAAGGCCACGCCAACCGACACACCGCCGTTGGCAACGGGGGCACTGATGGTCGGTGTTCTCACCTTGGTGGTTGTTGTAGGATTGGTCGGGTTCCGTACCATTCAGCGAAACAGGGGCTTCAATCTCTTGATTCAGCGTGGCCTCAACGCCGAAGAGGCGCGCGCCCACATGGCGAAGGTGGCCCAACAAAACAAGGTCGGCTTGTTCGCCCCTGCCGAGGCCCACGCTGGTCTTGACGTGGGCGTGGACGTGGTTTCTGCCGAGGAGCGTCAAGCCGCCGAAGCCCAAGCCGAGATGGAGGCCATCTACGGCACGGCGAACAGCGTGGACCCGAACGCAGGCTTCGCACCCCCGGCCTACAGCCAACAACCACTTTCCCAAGCCAGCAACCAAGCCGCTGCAGAAGCCGCCGCTTTGCTGAGCGGCGAGGAAGACATCATGGCTGGCGGCGATTCGCTCGAGAGCCTCGTGGAAGACATTGCGGGGGCCGCCGCCGTCGCTGTGCCCGCCTCAGCACCGACCACCACCGCTGAATCGTCTCCGAGCGTCGCACTGCCTCCTCAGGTGGCGCTGCCTGAATCGCCAACGACCGTCGCTGTGCCCTCCTCGCCGCCGTCCGTCGCACAACCCGCAGCCTCTCCCCCACCAACGCCACCGGCGCCCACGGTGGTGCGCCACACTTGCACGTCCTGCAGGGCCGTGTTCGAAATCGACCTCCCCGCAGGCCTGACCAAGGCGCTGGTCGCTTGCCCGAGTTGTGGCGTTGACCAAACCGTTACGCTGACCGTTTGAACGGTGAATGAACAACCGATTTGCGAGGCAGAACGGCGAATGCTTCTCAAAGGAGGAGCCTTGAGGTAATGGTATGGATGAGCCTGCGCTACGTCTCTTGCGCGTCGGGCTTCCGCAGCCTAACCGTCGAGGGCGCATCGCGGTTTTCCTCGTGAGCGTGATGTTGCTCTCCATGATGCAGCCCGTTTCTGGCAACGTAACCGTCGCCCGAGACGATTTCGGTGTGCTCGATGCCTTTGCTGCCACTCTCGAGGACCGTGCTGCTGAAGGGGAGTCGCTCGTGGCCATTCAAGGGGCACAGTCTGCGTTTGCGCTGGTTGACGCCAGCAAGCGCCCGGTTCAGTCTGGGGACGCATTGGCCGACGCTGAGAACGTGCTCAACCAGGTCGAACTTCGCGACACATCGCCGTTTGAGGAAGACCACCCCCGGCCCTACGAATTCCTTACCGACGTGGCCACCCACCCGGATGCCTGGCCGTACAACCTCTGGCAAACGCTGTTTTCCGTCGAAAACCTGGGTCTGGACAACCTGTTGGGCATTGGCATCAACACCTACGCGGTCTATGTCAACTTCACATCTCGGAACAACGGCCCATCCTACGAAGCGTGGGATCAGGGCACGTTCACCGGCGAGCTGTTCGTTGGCACCGATTTGGTGTTGTTTGAGAATTACATTGACATCGACGGGGACGGTTCTGATGATTTGTCGGTCGCGCTGACCCTTGAAGGATTGACCACACTTGGCGAAGGGTTTGGCATTGAAACCTCGAACAACCCGCTTCCCGGTGTCCCTGGTGTACCCACCGAGTTGTGGATTCGCCCGACCTTCCAGTGGGCTGTCAGCGCCTTGAACATCAACGACCCGCTCTGGAATGAACTCGAGCATCTCGAAGTTTCGCTGATGAAGGGTTTGGCCTTTGACATCACCCTGTCGAACTCGGAATCCTATGCTATCGTGGTGGACACACGGTTTACACAACCACCGTCAGACGTGACGCTGGGCGTTGGGATTGAACGGATTTCGTTTGACGTCACCAGTGCGATCACGTTCCCGCAGGATTTCATCGCCTCCCTCCTCCTGGGCAACGTCAACTCCAGCGACCTCTCCCTGACCGGCATCACAGCCCCCTACGCTGTTCGCCTGGCCAACCCGAACGCTCCGGGAAGCAGCGACCAAACCGACTGCAGCGAGACCCTCAACTACGACCCAGCCACGGATTACGAGGCGGCCAGCCGAGAACACAAGTGTGGCATCGGCATTGGCGTGGGCTATGTCCACTTCGACGAGGTAAATTCCGACCAGTCTGTTGACATTCTCGAATACGCCTACCTCGACGTTGGTTTCCACCCCGAGGAGGGGAGCACCATCATCCCCAGCGAGGTCGACCTGACCCTTCGAAACGACAACCTTGGCGACAACAGCTTTGACACCATCGAAATCTACTCCGACGTCGGCACGGATGTGTACATTCACTACTTCGAGGACCGCTCCAACGTTCCGGAGGGTGACAGCCCATTTGGGAACATCACCGATTCTCGATTGTGGATTCGTGGCCTTCCCTCGGGGTCACTCCACGAAGATGAAATTGCGGCCATCTTCACGGTGATGGGCGAAGCGCCGGGTTCGGTGAACTTGCCGGGTGAAATACCCGACCGCTTGTCGCTGATGATCGCCATCAAGAATTTCTCCGCCGACAACAGTAACAACGTTGACGACCCCACGCTTCCCATCAACCCGGCTGAACCGCCCAACACCTTGCTGCTGATCGCTGGGACGTCGTCGATCAAGGAGTTCAACTACGCTTCCACCTTCAAACGGGGCGGGTATTCGGGCGACAGCTCGTCCATGCTCGTTGAAATGGAGGACCTCCCGCGTGTCATTGTCATTCAAGGCAGCTTTTTGCTTTCCTCAACCGGCATCAGCCGCGTGAATTTCGACAATCCGAACCTCAACACCATCGCCCAATTTTTCGACAACGCCCTGCTCACGGTGGTTGAAATTGTCCTTGACATCGGCGCCATTCTCAACGGCTTGCCCACCGCTGTGGTAGGCACGGCGGGTTCGACGGGTGGCGTCATTGACATTCAGTGCTACAACCAGGTCAAGAAGAGCCTGCCCAACAGCAACCGTGAGGCGATGGAGATATCGCACATGCGGTTTGCGCTGGCCAGCAGCCCCCAACCTTGGTTGCCCGACATGGACCACATCTTGCTGTCAGAAGACACCAGCAATGCCATCGTTGACGGGCGCCTTGGCCCGGTTGAACCGCTCGTTCCCGTGGCGATGAGCATGCGAATCGGTGGGATTTCTCATGTCCGCCACGACTTCGACCCCATCAACGAAGTGCGCAACATGCAGCTTGATGGCTCGGCCAGCGGGTCCTTGCTCATCGGTCACATCAAGCACACGGAGGGCGACATGACCAACGCTATCAAGCAGTCCGCCATGGTCTCGAATCGACCTGCCCAATTCAACATCCTTCAACAGGCAGAATCACTCGAATACGAGGCGAGTGAGCCCATTGGCACCATCACCTACGGTGGGCAATCCGGCGAACAGCGCAACGCCATCCGACTGTCAGGCCTCCCTGCGTCGTTCACCTTGGTGTTGGGCGACACGGTGGGTTATGTCGCCGACGGGCCCATGGAGAGCATCCAGGTGCAGATGACCAACGCCACGGTGCCGCTGACCATGGACGGCGATCACATGCGGTTCTGGGTGGACGAGGACACCGCCGAGGCCAGCCTCAGTCTGAAACTGTCCGACATCACCTCCATGGAGCGTCTGAGTCCACTTGTGCCGGGATCAACCGGACCCGAAGGCAACTCCGAGGTACGCCTGGTTCGCAGCTCCTCATCACCGTTCAGCGTGTCGTTTGAAGATCAATCCACCCACGAGAACCCCTTCATGGGCCTCAACGGGGACGTGTACTTTGACCCGCTTCCGGCCAACATTTCCCTTACCTTACCCTCCGATGTCGACTCCGATGGGCTTGAATTGCCCACCTTTGGCGAGGAAGAGGGCATCGAGGGTCTCTCGTTCTTCCTTGGCGACCTCGTTGATTTTGGCAGTGTCGTCAACGATTTCGTTCACGCCCTCACGGTGAACGTGGGCGGTGAAATCGGTGAAAGCGAGAACATGAGCCTCGGGCTGAACTTGTTCACCGGGGAAGCGTTCAACATGACGGTGGACCTGAAGAAGGGCTCAAACTTGGAAACCTCGCCCGATTGGATGCACGGTCTCGGCATGGAGGCGCTCGAACAGACACGCCTCGAAGCCAACTTGTCGCGGATGCCCGCCTTTACGGCAACCACACGAGGCCCCATGGAAACCATCCTAGCCGACGGGCGTATCGACGCGACCGAACGGGTTGAAGCCATCACCATTCTGGAGGCCATCAACATCACCGCAGCGGTGGCGCTCGTCGAGGCGATGGAAGACGGACGGGTTTCAGAAGATGAAGCGGCGGGCATGAACCTCAGTTTACTCGAGGAGGAAGGCCTGACCCTTCAGGACATGCGGGCTTGGCACCTGCGAGCGTGGCTGCCCTCGCTCCCTGCCGGAGAAATTGAACTCGTCTACGACTTCCGAATGTTGGCAGGCGTCCCGACCTACGAAATCGATCTCAAGATGTCGCAATGGCAACCGAGGTACCCTCAGATGACCATCATCGCCAACGGGTTGGACGGTCAGGACGTCGAGTTGTTCATCGACGGCCTCGACACCACGATGCCGCGAAATGTTGAGGTCAATGCGTTGTTCTCAACGCAAGAAAATCTCACGGTCCCGCGTGTTTCTGTGGACATGTTCTACGACGCCGGCGTTCGTCTGAAGTCAGCCCATGCCATCCTCATTGACCAGAACGCGCTCACACGCGTCGAGGCATTGGTCGTCGGCATCCCTCAGTCCACCGATGTGTCAGCGGTCATTGGTGACGTGTTGGTGCTTGATTTGGTGGTCCCTGAAATCCATCGTATCAACGGACATTCGGCTGATTCCTTAATGCTCAAGCAACTGCGTTATGTCGACGGTTTCTGGTATCCTTCCACAGCCTTCATGCGAGATCTACCCGGAGAAATGCACCTTGCCACCGAGCCCGATACACGCTTCGACATCCGTGAACAGACGGCGTTCCAAGGGATGCGAACCTTGGATTACGCTTCGAACACCGACGACATGGACCTCTACCTCGAGGCGAGCGGCCGGGCCATCGAGGCGAAAGGCGACGTGCTCATGCTGGCTGAGGATCTCCCAACACGATTCGTCCTCGAGTTGACCGATGACTTCGGTATGCGTGTCGAATCCTCGGGTTCGGGCGTGAAGCGAGTCTACGTGCGACAAACCGATGTCCCTGCAACGCCCGGTGTGACCATTGAGCGCGTGGAGTTTGTTGGTCAGAACCTCAAGGGCGCCACCATTCACATTTATTCGGGGCCGGAGGACTATCCGCTCATCGTCATCGATGACATCACCGATGGACGCTTGGTAGCCACGGCCGAGGCCTACATCCAGCCAGGACTGGTTGAGCCCTGGCTCTACCCTGTGTTCGGTGACTACCAGATGGAAGGTCGAGCTGTGCTGCTGGATGCACAGTTCACGGGCATCGTGCCCACCGCCTCATCCATCGGCGTCAACGGCATTGTCACCGACCTCTCCTTGGTGGGTTCGCTGACCGGCGAGTTCGTTGAAACCCGTCACATCATGGTCATCGACCCGATCAGTTCTGCGTTTGCCAGCGGTTTGGCCATGATTTTCGGGTGATCAACATGGTGGAACCAACGGCTGAAGACCTGCGCCAGGGTGGTTCTCCGCTCGAAGGGCAGGAACTCGAGGATTGGGAGGCTGCGCAGGAAGCGGCCAAGATTCTGACCACCCTCAAGCGAGAGGTAACGCCCTCCCGTGTGGCCATGGCGGGCGCCGTGCTGTTCATGCTCATCACGCTCACCGTGAGCGGTTGGTATTGGGTGCTGCCGCGTGATTCGGTAACCGTTGAAACGCACTACATGCAACGCGGTGGCCATTTGATGATGGCCGAACTCCACAACGACGGTAGCCGAGCCATCACCGATGTCGTCCTTGAAATCGAATTTCAAACGCTGGACGGGACGTTGATTGACAGCATGTCCCTGGAGCTGGATGTCTTGAAAAGTCACTCGTCCATCTCAGGCGACGACTTGGAAATGATGGTCGTTGGCTACACGGTCTGGGATGAATACAACCTCATCATTGACCTGGAGTACCGCGATTACACCGGCCAACTTCGTCAGCCGGACACGTTCATCCACCAGGTCGGTGAGTGGTCACAAGAGATTCTCATGGACAAAGCCGAGCGTCATTTCTGGCCCCTCGATTGAGCGCTGTTTGGACATCAAGACCGAACCGATAAAGGACAGGAGCCTGAGGCTGAACCATGGCTGGAGTTTCCAACCGCCTCAGTGCAGGCGTGTTTGTCGTTCTCCTCCTGTTTTCCACCTCGAGTTCACTCCTTCTTCCATCCCAGCCATCCGGTGAGGTGACGACGTTCAATCCGGAATGGGTTCGTTTCGATGTTCGCGAGGACGTCTACCGGGACGCTCAAGGTGTGATGGACACCAACCTCGCTTCGGAAAACCGGGATCAACTGGCGCGAACGCCCATTGGCGTGTTTGACCACCTCGGCTTCACGTTGGACCGGCCGGTACCTGATGCCTTGCTCGAGCCACGTTTTGACGTGTTGATGCTCATTGTTTCCAACGATATGCGCCTTCATGACGTGCGCAACGAACTCGACCAGGAACCCGGCTTGGCGGTTCGCGAATTCATTTCACCCTCGGGCCTGATGGTCCAAGGCACGCCCTTGGCCCTCCAACAGGCCGAACGCCACCCGGGGGTTGCCACCAGCCACGCTGTCCCCCTCGCCATGTTCCTGCACAACGACCTGCTGGACCTTTCCCTTCTCTCTGAGGGTGAATCCGCGCTCCAGAGCACCTTGCTCCGCCTGGACGGGTGGCGAGACGATGCCGGCCCCGTTGAAACGGTCGCCCTGGCCGACGATGCGGGGGTCCTGCTTGAACAAAGCCTCGGCGAAGTGGCTCGCCAGGTCATGGACGACCCGCATGCGTGGGACGACGGCCGATACGAAGGAATGCTGACGACGGCGGACCTCTCCACCTTGCTCCGCCAACCGGCGCTCATGCAGCTTCGACCCGACCCTGCCTTTAGCGCCTTCAACGATCAGTCTCGCGGGCACATGGGCACCAACACCATGACGACCTATTTCACCACGGATTTGGATGGCTCGGGTCAAACCGTGGCCGTGGCGGATGCAGGTCTTGACGAAGACCACGGTGATTTTGGAACGCGAGTGGTGGGGAATTACGATGTCATCGGCGATGGTTCCACCGCCGACAAGCATTCCGGGCACGGCACGCACGTGGCCTGCACCGTACTGGGCGATGGATTCCGAGGTGGCTACGGTGGCGTGGCGCAAGCCGCCGATCTTTACTTCCAAGCGATGGAAAACGACAACACAGGCAATTTCCAGTCGCCTTCACTCAACAACCTGCTTAACACGGCCTACAACGCCGGCGCACGAACGCACACCAATTCGTGGGGCTCGTCCGCTGCCAGTGAACAGTCCAAGTACAACTCAGAAACCGAGGATGTTGACGACCGAGCCAACTACTACGACCGCTACTACAACGGTGTCCAAGGTCTGACCATTCTTTTCGCAGCAGGAAACGACGGGCCGGGCAGCAGCACGGTCTCGCCGCCCGCCACCGCCAAGAACGTCATCTCCGTTGGCAACCACAAGAATCGCTACAACAACGCCCCGGACGTAATGATGAGTGGTTCGTCTCGAGGGCCCACCGAAGACGGCCGCATCAAACCCGACCTTGTTGCACCTGGCGGCTATGTTCGCTCATGCCGGGCCCAAGAAGCCGCTGACACCGGTGGTGCAACGTGGAGCAACACGTACTACCTCGAATACACGGGTACGTCGATGGCGACACCCAACGCCGCCGGTGCTGCCGTCATGGTCCGTGAATACCTTGAGGAAATTGCGCAACGACCATCGCCCCAAGGTGCGCTGGTCAAGGCGTTGCTCGTGCTTGGCGCTCAGGACATGGGTGCGCGTGACATCCCCAACGACGACGAAGGTTGGGGGCGCGTCAATTTGCGCAACAGCCTCGCACCTCCGGGTGGTCAAGGCATCTGGGTGGACGATCGCTCGGTGATGTCGGGCACGGGCAACAGCAAGTCGTATTCATTCAACGTCTCGCAATCTTCGGGGATGTTCAAGGCCGTCTTGACCTGGTCGGACGAGCGTGGATCCCGGTTTTCCAGTGCACAACTCGTGAACGATTTGGATTTGGAAGTCACTGCACCCGACGGCACGGTCTACCTCGGCAATGATTTCGCCAACGGCAGGTCAGCCACCGGCGGGGCGCGGGACAGCGTCAACAACCTCGAAGTCGTGCTCATCGATAACGCCGCTCAGGGGACCTGGACCGTGAAGGTCAAGGACGCTCAACACAGCGGTGGGAAGACGCAGCCCTACGCCGTCGCCGTGCTTGGTCATGGTGTGAACGACCTCCGCCCCGACCCGAAGGTGGTACCCGAGGACTTCCAGATGGATGTGGCTATTCCACAGGTCGACGATCCGGTTCAACTGACGACCTCGTTCTTCAACTTTGGAAACGTCAAAGCCGAGACCTTCCCGATTGCGTTTGAGGTGGACGGTACGGAACTGTCGCGGAGGACGATTGAACTCGGGGCAGGGTCGTCCAAAGTTCTCATGTGGCCGTGGACGCCTCAATCCGCGGGGACGAGCACCCTCTCCTTCATCATCGACCCGGACGACAACATGGAGGAAATCCGAGAGGACAACAACCGTTTGGACATTCAAGTCAACATCACGGCCCCAGGCGTCAAACTCCAAACCTCTACCCCCGTCCAAACACTGAGTTCCAGCACCATCACGACGACGTCCTGGAACGTTTCCTTGACCAACACGGCCCTCATCCCGACCAACGCCTCCATGCAAACCGGAGGAGTGCTCCATGTCGAGTCCGGTCAAACCATGCCGTGGTACATTGGCAGTACGGAATCCAATTTCTCCATGGAAGGTCAGGCTACGGAATCCATCATCGTCACCCTCGTTCACCCCGACCCGCCCGCACCCGGAACGTACCGGATTGACCTGCTGGCCCTGGACGTCGACAACGGTGTCGACTACCCGCTGAATCTCGACCTCATCGTTCCCGATTTGCCTGATGCTGAGGTGGCGTTCGACTACCAGGTCGTGCCGGTTCATCCTTCGGACCCGACCAACATCACGGTTCGATTTTACAACAACGGCAACGCACCCATTGGCTACGACTTGTTCCTTGAGGCACCAGCTGGTTGGCAGGCTGGGTTCACCAACCTCGGCAGTGAAGCAGGTGCCTCATCCGGCTCAACGGGTCTGATCAACAGCGAAGCCTTCCGAGCGGTGGGTTTGATGTTCACACCACCTCAAGTCATGACGGCGGCCGGCGCTGAGCGCGTCGTCAAGTTGACGGCGGTCAGTCAAACGGAAAACGCTGAACTCAAAGTGTTCGAAATTCCCATTCAAGTGATGACGGTGGAAGAGGTGTTCATCAACATTGAATCCAATCTTGGAACCCTCCGTCCTGACTCCTCGTTGACGTTGCGGTATTCGCTAGAACACAAAGGCAACGTTGACTTCGATCTCCTACCGTCGTTTGAACTTCCAAGTGGTTGGTCTGTGGTCACCGCTCTTGAAGTGGTTGACCTGCCGTGGGCGACCAGCAAAAACCTCCTCTACACCCTCGAGGCGGGAAGCAACGCCCGCTCCGGGACCATCAAACTCCATCTTGACAACGGTTCAAACCGCTTTACGTGGACGGGGGAACTCAACGTTGAGGCCTTGGCTGAACCGACCCTGACCTTCGTGAGCTTGGAACTTCAAGACGGCACCTCCTTCGCCAACCCCCAAGGCGCTGGCACCCACCCCTCGGGAGAGAACCTCAAGTTCACTTGGTTGCTCGGCAACGGGGCTGACACGGTGTGGAGCCCCAGTGCAAGCCTGCGGTTGGACTCGGGCTTGTTTGGTGATTGCACGCCCGTTGAGTCCGTGGGCAAAGGTGAGGTCGTGCCCGTGGTTTGCAACGTCGTGATCGATGGTGAGATGGCGCCAATGTCAGAGCCCTCGTTTACCGTGATCCTCAATGACGCAGGCGTGGAGCAATCCACCACGGTGGGCTTGCTGGTGGCAGTGAACGAACAGGTTGAATGGGACATCGGCGCCGTTCCGCAGTTCACCACCGGCCAGGAACGTCAAATCACGCTGGAGATCACCAACACCGGCAACACGCCGCTTCAGCGACAGTTGCTCGTGGAAACGCCGTCTGCTTGGAGCGCTTCAGTTGACGGCACGGACATTGTGGACTTGGACATCGGTCAGTCCGCCTTGGTCCGCCTCGATGTGCGAGCGGACTCACCGGGTGAAGCCTCCATTTCGCTTGCGTTAGCTCAAAGCACGGCTTCCACCGCTTCGTTTGCGTTCACCGTATCGTCAACAGGCGAACCCATCGGGACCTCCGGTGAAAGTGGCCTGAACACCTCGTTGACCATCGCTCTCCTCGGAGCCATTCTTCTCGCAGCCTTTGCGTTCGTTGGCATGCAGGTGCTGCGAGGCAAGGACGCCTCCTTGGCGCCGAAGGCGATGCCGAGCGTGCTTCCCATGCCGCTCCCCGGTGCGTCACCTGCTGCTCAACCTGCGCCCGGGGCTCTCGTCTCGCCAGCTATGTCCGTCCCATCGGCTGCCGTGCCTGTTCCACAAGCAACAACGTCTGCGCCTGCAGTGCAATCCACGCCTCCGCCGATGTGCTGGACGTGTCGCCAACCGATCACCACAGCGATGGTGGGCTGCCCTTCGTGCGGGGCGAGGTACCACGCTGACGGTTTCAACGGGTGCGGCGCTCATGAAATTCCTGCTTGCGTCAACTGCCAAGCGCCCGCCTCGTCCTTCGTTCAAGCGTAAGCCAACCGCACAGCGTGAAGCACGTGGAGCATAGGGTTTTGATAGGAGAACGCCGAGCGCAGACCATGATGCCTACGGCAAGCGCAGTGACCGCTTCACGCCGGACGGCCATCCTTCTCGTGCTGGTGATGTGCGGGGCACTCCTGCCGCTCTCGGCGCCGGTGGTCTCGGCAGACGGCCGCGACGCCTCCATTTTGGTCACCGCCATCCCCACCGCCCTCGAAGTCAATCCAGGGGAAGCCGGCGAGTACACCATCCGGGTTCGAAACACCGGTTCCAACCCCGTCACCGTCTCCCTTGCCACGTCCGAAGAGGCCACACAGGAATGCAATGCCTACACCTCGAGCATCACCCAGATCCCAGGCCCCATCGATGCAGGCTCCTACGAAGAGGCGACCATGAACATCACCTTGACACAAACCGCTGAAGGTTCCTGCGACACCACCGTCACAGTTACAGCGAACGAACAGGCCACTCCCCCCGATGTTGCCGGCGCACCCGCTCAGGAATCCGTGACGGTTACCACCACGGCCGGGGACGGTTCCGGCAGTGCCGTGTTTGGTGTCGACCTCATCATCACCGATTCGGACCGAAGCAAAGACTGGAACGGGGAGGAGGAACTTGACTATCGCATTGAGGTGGAAAACACCGGACAAACCAACGAGACGGTCAACCTCGCCGTGAGCGAAGGCGATGGACCCGGTTGCGCCTCTGCCTCTTCCTTCACCGTCACCCTTAGCGAAACCTCGGTCAACGTCGATCAGGAGGAGTCTGAAATCGTCTTCGCCACGGTTGAGGTCCCCGAAGGTGCCTCGGCTGACAAGTACTGTTGGGAAGTTACCGGCACCGTGGCCAACGACCCCTCACAAGAAGCCAAGGACACGGAAGACTTCGATTTGACCGTCCCGTTGCTCAAGAAGTGCACCCTCGCACTCAGCAAGACCTCCGTCAGTGTGAACCCCGACGATGACACCAAGATCACGGCCACCTATGCCAACGACGGCAACGCCGACTGGACGGTTTCGGCCTCTGCTGTGGGCAGCAAATCGGCTTGGGTTCAAGTCGACGGCGCTTCATCAGGGCTCTTGCCTTACGACAACGGGAACGGCGAGCGAGCGTTTGATTTCGTCGTTTCGCCGGACGATTCGGTGACCGCCGGTTCGGAAACGGTCGTGCAAATCGTCGGGAAAGACGGCAACAACGGCCCCATCAAGTGTCAGGCCGACCTGCGCATCATCGTTGGTCAGTCCCGAGGCGCCAGCATTTCGGTCGCCAATTCCATTCTCTCGAACATCGAGCCCGGCAGCAACAAGTCCACCACCCTCACCATCACCAACCAAGGCAACGGTCAGGACAACCTCCGAGTCGCTTCCTCCATTGCGCCCACCGGTTGGGCCGTTCAACTTGACGCCTCCTCGGTGTCCGTTGGCTCCCGACACGGCAACGAGAAATCCGCCAACGTTGGCGTGACCGTACGTGTGCCCGTCAACGCGCTGGCCACGGAAGAAGTGGAGTTGACGTTCAGTGTCCTCCCCTCCTCCGGCGGTACGGCCTACGACACGGTCACGCTTCGAGTGACCGTGGCCGCCATTCATGGGTTGGAGATTGAAACCCCGGCGACCGACCAAACGGGCCGCTCGGGCACCGAAGTTCGCTTCCCCATCAACTTGGTCAACGAAGGCAACGTCCGGGACACCATCGGGCTTTCTGTGGTATCGCAAACCGCCAGCCCGGGTTGGGGCACGTCCTTTGAGAACGAGGACGGCATGCCCTTTACGGAAATCGACATCGACCCTCAAACCACCACAACGGTGTACCTCGTGGTCAGCATTGACGGCGAGGAGGAATTGGAGAACACCCGACTCACCGTGCGTGTTCGCAACAAGGATGACCCCAATTCACAGGACCGTGATGGCGACGGCATTCCCGACAACCAGCGCCAGGGTGAGTTCCTCGCTGTTCTGTCCGACCGCAACTTCTCCATGGACCTCCGCCTCGAAAACACCGATACTGCCACCTCGGCTTCGGTGGTGTTGCCGCCCAACGGCCAGCAAACCATTGGTATGTGGGTTCGCAACACAGGTGACGGAAACGACGACGCTGTGTTTACGCTGGGCGGCCTCGAAGGCATTGCAACCCGGTCCATGGTGGCGTACGACCTCCCGGTGACGGGTGAACTCCCCGTGCCCAAAGGCTACGGCATCTGGGACCTGGCCAACGGCACCTTCGTGATGGACAGCGACACCCAAGAGCCGCTTCTGGGCAGGGACGAGATTGAGGCGGATAACATCAGGTTCAACAACGACCTCATGGAAGGGCATGAAGTTCGTCCGTTCGAAGTCTACATCGAACTCACGATCAGCGTGAATCCCGGTGCACAAACGGGGCAAGGGGGTCTCCTCGAAATTCTTGCCACCAGCGTTTCTAATGCGGCCGATCGTTCGGGGTTGGTGACGATTTCACTCGAGGTCAGCATCATTCACGAGATTGAGTTTGTCGAAGCGGGCGAGCGACAGGAGCTGGATGTTGTCTACGGCCAACCCGCCGTGACGCAGCAGATTAGTGTGGTCAACACCGGCAACATCCGCAGCGAAATTCGCGTGTTTGCTTCTGAGAACCTCCGCGGTTGGTCCGTCGTGCTCGACAGTGATCACCTCGGTTGCATCACGGAAAACAACGACCTCCTCTGCACCGTCAACGAAGGTGAAACCCTCCTCGTGGAGGTCACTGTCCGTGCGCCTTACGGCGCCGAAATTGATGACACGTACAAATTCACGGTGTCGGCGGAGCCAACCGAAACGGGCGTGCTTGACCGCCAGAACATCGAATTCGCAGCCATGGGCTCCGCTCCAGAAGGGGTGCTCGGCCTGTCCAACGCGATGGTCGCACAAGTGGCAGGGGCCGTACTGGTCGTGTTGCTCGTGGCCGCTGTCCTGAGCCGCCGAAGATGAGCGCAACAACTCGTCGTCAAACTTGGTGAAAACGATGGGCTGCGCCCATGTCTGTGGCGGCTCGACACCCCCGTTTGCACCGAGGCGACAGACAACGCTTATGGAGGGGCCTCAAGTCGGTAAAATCGGAGAGCGTATGCGTTCTCCGGGGGTGAACCAATGTCGGGACTTGAATCCGTGCCAAGCGCCTATCTTTCCATCGGTTTCTTGACCGTGGTTGGCATCATCATGCCGCTGACAAATTTCCTCATCACGTGGGTCGTTCGTCCCAAGGTTGACCCTGCTCGGCCCCACGTCACTCGCTCCTACCTCCTCGAGGGCTACGAGCGGGACCACAGCCTCTACCCCCGCCGCTTGACCACCTTTGAGTGCGGCAGCGAACCCGTGGGTGAGGCGATGATCCAGTTCCACTTCCAATATTACTGGTACGCCATCATCTTCCTTGTTTTTGATGTCGCCTTCATGTTCCTGGTGCTGGGTGGCATGGTCGCTTCCGACGCCACGGCGACCGACGTTGTGGACCGAGAGGCCGCCGTCGCTCGTGCAACCGACGCCCTGACGATTCTCGGCATCTTCTTCGCTACCATGTCGCTTGGCGTGTGGTACGTGTTCCGTAAGCGAGGCCGCATTTACATCTGAGGTGATTGAACATGGCAGGACAAGACGAAAACTACGCCGCATTCAACAGCCGAGCCCTCGTTGAGATGGTCGGCGATGTCACCGATGAAGCCCTCAAAGCCACCAAAATCAAGCAGTTCCTGAGCGTCCTGGCCGGCCGCTACTTCAACTGGGCCGGTCGCAAATCCTTGTTCACGCTCCACTTGGGCATCAAGTGCTGCGCCATTGAGATGGCTGCTGCTGCTACGCCCCGCTTTGACGGCGACCGTTTCGGTGTGCTGTTCCGCTCTTCGCCCCGTCAGTCCGACGTGTTGCTCGTGAACGGCCCCATCAGCAAGAAGTTCGCTGACAAGATCGTCCGTCTCTGGGAGCAAATGCCCGAACCCAAGTACTGCATCGCCATGGGCGAGTGCGCCATTTCCGGCGGCCCGTACTTCCAATCCTACAACATCCTCGAAGGCGTGGACACCGTCATCCCCGTCGACGTCTACATCCCAGGATGTCCACCTCGTCCGGAAGCCCTCATCGACGGCTTTGGCCTGCTCCGCGAGAAAATCATCCGCATCGGCGCAGCCCCCAGCAGCGGCCGCAAGGGCGACAAACCCATCATCGTCGGGGAGGACTGACCATGGGCATGCGCATCACCAACGCTCAAGCCGACGCAGCGGCCGAACATGCTGTTGCCAGCCTCGTCGACCGGTTTGGCGGTTCCGATGTCGGCGCTACGGTGGAACACCACGCCAACGCCCACAAGATGGCGTTTACCCGAGTGAACGTCCCCGCCCAACACTGGACGGCCGTGGCCAAGCACCTTCGTTTCGACCTCGGCGTCAATTACTGTTCGATGGTCACTGGCACGCACTACCCCGAAGGCGGGGCCGAGCGTGGCTGGGAGGTCGTCTATCACCTGATGCGCCAACCCGTCGTGGACCAAGCACCTCACACCAACACCGTTCACGTGGCTGAGGAGCTCGCCGGTATGGACGTCCCACTGGAACTCGAGGTGGTCATCACGCTCCCTCAGGGCGAGACGCCCACCGTCCCCAGCGTTCAGAACATCTGGGTCGGTGCAGACTGGAACGAGAAGGAAACCTGGGATCTCGTGGGCATCCAATTCGAGGGCCACGATAACATGCACCGTGTCCTCAATCCTCACGACAGTCCCGATGGGTTCCACCCGCTGCAGAAGCAGCACAAAATCCGCTATCACGATTTCAACGAAATGTACGACGACGCCCAGGGCTTCGGTCGAAAACCAACCGACGAGGGTCGCGTCAAGTGAGGTGAAACCATGGCACAAATGTGGATTACGATGGGCCCCCAACATCCGATGACGCACGGTCTGTGGACCCTGCGCGTGAAAGTCGACGGTGAAACGGTGGTCGACACCGAAGCCGAACTTGGCTACATTCACCGTGGCGTGGAAAAAATCGCCGAATCTCGGGACTTCACCCAGATCACGCCGTACTGCGACCGCCTCTGCTATGTGAGTGCCATGACCTGGGCCAACTCCTACATCTATGCAGCCGAGGACTTGCTCGAAGTCGACGTGCCCGAGCGAGCAGAATACATTCGTCTCATCGCCGCTGAATGCCAGCGATTGGCCTCCCACCTGATGTGGCTGGGCGCCTACGGCCCTGACATCGGCAGCCTGACGCTCATGACCTGGTGCATGCGGGACCGTGAGATGTTCCTTGACCTGCTCCAAGAGCTCGGCGGCTCTCGAATGCACTACAATTACCCCCGTGTCGGCGGCGTGAAGCGCGATATTCCTGTCGGCTTTGCCGACCGTTTGATCGCCAAGGTCAAGCTGTTCGAGCACCGCATCGACGAGTACGAAATGATGCTTGACGAGTCCACCATTTGGCTCGTTCGCCTCCAAGGTGTCGGCTACGCCAAGGCAGAAGACATGGTCAACGCCGGTGTGTCCGGCCCCAACATCCGCGCCGCTGGTGTGAACTACGACGTGCGTTGGGCTCACCCCTACTCGGTGTACGACCAGGTTGACTGGGAGCCGGCCGTTGAGAAGCCCACCTCGGTCAAGGGCGCTGACTGTTACGACCGCTACCGTGTTCGTATGGAAGAGATGCGCCAGTCTTGCCGCATGATCCTCGACGCCATTGAGAAGATTCCTGGCGGCAAGAACACCAACTACGCCAACGGCGACGAGATGATTCTGGCCAAGGCCCCCACCCGTGCTCCTGAAGGCGCGACCGGATTCTCCCACTACGAGTGCACCCGAGGGGCATCGCAGTTCTACATCCAGGGCGGCGGCGACGGTCGAGGCAAGAACCCGTACCGCCTTTCCATCCGCTCTCCAATGTTCATCACGATTCCTTACGTTGCCAAGACGATGATTGGCTACAAGGTGGCCGATATTCCTGCCATCATGGGCAGTTTCGACCCTTGCATTGGAGAGACCGACCGCTGAGGTGAAATCATGGATGACAAGTACGATTTGGTAGGCTTCTTTCTGAGCAAGGACGGCTTGCTCCGTTCCGGCATCATCGGTCTCTTGGAAGGCACGCCGCTCGAGGAGAGCGCCGGGAGCCTCTCGTTTGCCATCGCTACCTTCGCCGTGGTCAACGTCGTCTTCCTGATGCTCTTCTTCTCGCAATTCGCTATCCTTTGGATTGAACGCAAGGCGGTGGCCCGTATGCAAGACCGCTACGGTGCCACCACGGCTCTTCGTTCCCTCTGGGTTGGTGAAAACGGTGTCACGGCGGGCGAATGGTGGAACATGCTACCGTTTGGCCTGGGCAAACCCATCGGCGCCGTCAACAAGTGGTTGAACAAGAATTTCGGCAACCGCGATGAAAACTTCGCCACCGTTGACCGCGTCAACAACCGCTCGTGGATGGGCAAGACCATCGTGCCCGGCTTCTTCCAAAACGTGGCCGACGGCATGAAGTTCCTCGTCAAGGAACACATGGTCCCTCAGCGAGCTGACCGCCTCATTTTCGAGGTGTCGCCGTTCCTCATCGTCTCGTCCACGCTCTTGATTTTGGGCATGATTCCGCTTTCCAGCGGCATTTACGCCACCAACCCCGACCTCTCCATTCTCTACGCCATCGCCATCTTCGGGATTGCGCCCATCGGTGTGTTCTTCGCTGGTTGGTCTTCCAACAACAAGTACACCCTCATCGGTGGTATTCGTTCGGCTGCTCAACTCACCGCTTACGAGATTCCACTTTTGCTCACCTTGCTCTCCGTCGCCATCCTTTCGGGCACCTTCAACATCATCGAAAGCATTCACTTCCAGCATTCCGCAGGCGCCTGGAACATCTTCCTGATGCCCTTGGGCGCTGCGCTGTTCTTGGTGACCATGATCGCCGAAGTTGAGCGTGTGCCCTTTGACATGCCCGAAGCCGAGGCCGAACTGGTCGAAGGCTGGTGGACGGAATACGGTGGCATGCGATTCGGCATGCTGTTCATGGCTGAATACATCCGCACCTACGCTGCCTGTTTCCTGTTCACGCACTTCTTCCTCGGCGGTTGGCACTTGCCCTTCCACGGCACCCTCGCCTCCCTGCCGGTGATTGGCGAGGCTGTTCCGCTGATTCCCGGAGCCATCGTCACGCTCATCAAGTCGTGGTTGGTCTTCCTCATCGTCTTCGTATGGGCTCGCTTCGCCCTTGCACGTATTCGAACCGACCAGATCCTCGAGTTCGGCTGGCGCATGCTCTTGCCGCTGGCCGTGCTTCAGGTCGTGCTGGCCCTCGTCTACCGCCTGTACCTCTTCAACCCCGACGGCATGTCGGCCCAGAACGAGCCCGCAGGTGGCATGGCTTGGGACGCCTTCGGCATCCCCCTCCTCGTGCCCGTGCTCACCACGGCCTTCTGGCTGGGTGTGTTCTTCATCTATCTGAACGACGAAGACAAGTCGGTCAATCAGGAACGTATGTTCCACGTCCATACGGACAAGCCCGCGGGGACGGTAACCCCGGGGCAGGAGTGAGGTGATACCATGCCCATGCATCCACACGCACAGCCCAACTTCCGAAATCTGTTTTGGTACCCGTTCAAGATCACGCTGATCACGGCCCTGCGCACCTTCCCGTTCATCGGCAAGCGTTTCGGAAAGCGCCTTGGTGCCTACCACAACACCTCCCACCCCGAATTCCTCGACGACCGGAGTCGCGCTCGTGCCGCTTCCTCTGCCGAGATGAACGACATCACCCGTCAGGAATTTGCCCCCGACCGTGTGACCTCTGACCTCAAACCAACGCTTTGGAAGCCTCAGACGGTGCAGTACCCCTACGAACGCCTTGAGGACATGGAACCCTGGCTGTTCGTGCCGGGTAACTACAACGGGCGAATCGGCGTCATTTGGGAGACCTGTACGGCGTGCAAGATGTGCGTGAACATCTGCCCGAACGACTGCCTCCACATGACGACTGAGCTTCGAGTTGACGTGCTCGACAACGCTGAAGGCGAGCATGCAGGCTTTGGTGCTGAACTCGAGGTCGGCAAGTTTGCTGCTGTTGAAGTACCTGAAGTGCTGGCCGGACTGGACACGTTCAACCACGTCACGGCTCACACGGCACCGCCCGAAGAATGGCGCTTTGCCGAAGTGCTGGATCTGACCGGAAGCTCTGCCACCGTTCGCTGGAACGATTCAGGGGAAGAGGCCGTGGTGTCGACGTCGGAACTTTACCCCGCCGACGACCAAATCGTCTCTGGTCGCATTGACCTCGGTCGCTGTATGTTCTGCGGCCTGTGCATGGAAGCCTGCGGCTTTACTTCGTTCTTCATGACCAACGAATACGACGGCATGTCCGGCTTTACCCGTCAAGATCTGTGGTTTGACGCCTCTCGTACCCGTGTTCTGCCCGGCGTCCACCAGGAAGCCGTTGACGCCGAGTTGGCCAAGCGAGCCTCCAAGGAGCGCGACAAGCGAGCCAAGAAGGCTGCCAAGGAAGCGAAGGCTGCGGCTGAAGCACCCCAACCCGTTGAGGCTGAGGTCGAAACCGTCAAGCCCGCTGAACCGGAAACGACCGAAACCAAAACACTCAGCAAGGAAGAGAAAAAACAAGCCGAACTTGAGCGTGTCAAAGAACGCTCAAAGTCGATTGACTTCACCATTCTTGGGACGGCCAACGCCAACGAGAAGGACGACCTTCAGACCATCAAAGGCGTCGGACCGTTCATCGAAGAGAAATTGAACGCTCTTGGCATCTACACCTTCTCCCAAATCAGCAAGATGACCAGTGAGCTGGAAGACCAAGTCAACGAAGCGATTGAATTCTTCCCCGGTCGTGTCAAGCGCGATGAATGGGCCAATCAGGCCAGAGCGTTGCTTGAACAGACCGTGAAGGGGGATGCTTGAGATGGACGTGGCCAGCGCTGCCGAAACCGGTGTGTTCTTCCTGTTCGCAGCCATCACGCTCGGTGGAGCGCTCGGCCTCATCTTTGCTCAGCGTGTGGCGCACTCGATGCTCTCGCTGATCTTCTGTTTCATGGCCGTCTCAGGAATTTTCATCCTCTTGGGTGCTGAATTCTTGGCTGCCATTCAGATTCTGGTCTACTTGGCCAGTGTCGGGTTGGTGGTGCTGTTCGGTATCATGCTGACTCGACGTCAAATTCTCGAGGAGGACTTCGAATGAAGTTCACCTCGCTGTTCACCCGTCTTGGCCTGTTGGCCCTCGGCTTCATTCTCGTCGCTGTGCTTAACGACGAAAGCGTATGGGCCGACCCGGCCACAACCACGCCCACAACCGCTGGCTTGGCGGATTCCCTTCTGTCCGAGTGGGGCTTCGCTCTCCTCGTTCTGGGCTTGCTCATGGCCATGGCCATGATGGGCGCTGCCTACCTTGTTCGTGATGAGCGAATGGAGAACCTTCTCTGGGAGTTCGGAGGTGAAGAAGAATGATCGATCCAGCATGGGTTTCCGGTTTGTCTGCCCTTCTGTTCGTCATCGGCTTGGCCGGTGCGTTCACCCGAAAGAACGCCATCATCGTTCTCATGTGCATTGAGCTGATGCTCAACGCCGCCAACATGCAATTCGCTGCCGCTGCCGTGCACCACGGCGACACGACGGGATGGGTCTACACCATCTTCGCCATCGCCATCGCTGCATCGGAAGTGGCCATCGGATTGGCCATTTTCCTTGCCATGTACGGCCAACACGAATCGATTACGCTGGACGACGTCAACGTCCTGAAGAACTGAGGTGAGATGATGGCAGGTTCAGGCAGTTCAGAAGCAATTCAAAGCACGGCGTTGGAATACGCTCCTTACATCCTCTTGCTCCCCATGTTGGCCTTCCCGGTCATCCTTTTCTTCGGCAAGATGTTCAACGGCAATTCCATGTGGAAAAACACGCTCAAGGAAGGCGGTCTCATCGCCCTCCCGGTCATGGCAGGAAGCCTCTTGCTCTCGCTGTGGCTCATCACCGATTTCGTCGGTGGTAACGGCTCGGCCGACACCGACGGGTGGACCTGGTTCACTTCGGGGATGTGGGATTCAGGCCAAACCACCGTCACTGAAATTTCGCTCGGGTTCGGCGTTTACATCGACCACGTCACCGTGATGCTGCTGTTCATTGCCTCCTTCCTGTGCTTGCTCATCAACACCTTTGCCATCGGCTACATGAACACCGATCCCATCAACGACAACCGCAACCACCGCTTCTACGCTGAGTTCGTGCTCTTTTGTTCGGGGATGCTCGGGATGGTGCTCGCTGATTCTTTCCTCTGGTTGTTCATCTTCTGGGAATTGATGGGTCTGTGTTCCTACTTGCTCATCGGGTTCTACTACGAACGCCCCAGCGCCGCCTATGCTGCCAAGAAGGCCTTCCTGACGACCCGTGTTGGCGACGTTTTCCTCATGGTTGGTCTGGCCATCCTTTGGTCGCTGTTCCACCCCTATGCCGGCGCCGACCAAGGTGCGCTCGACTACGCCGTGGTGTTCTACGAAGGCAACATCGAGCAGGTGGCCGCCAACAACTCGGGCATGCTCGCTTGGGCGCTTGGACTGATGTTCATCGGTGCCGTTGGGAAGTCAGCCCAGTTCCCACTCCACGTGTGGCTGCCTGACGCCATGGAAGGCCCAACCCCTGTTTCCGCCCTCATCCACGCCGCAACGATGGTCAACGCCGGTCTGTACCTCGTGGCCCGCATGTTCCCGTTCTTCGGTGCTGATGCACTGCACGGTGAACTGGCCGACTTGGCGTTCATCATCGCCGCCATCGGTGGAACCACGGCGGTCATGGCGGCGGCCATCGCTTTTGTTCAACACGACCTCAAGAAGGTCCTCGCTTACTCGACGATGTCCCAACTCGCCTACATCTTCACCGGACTGGGTGCGGCGCTCTACCTCGCCAACACGCTCTACTGGCACAAGTACCTCCCCGACGGCACGGTGAACCCCGACTACTACGTCAACCACGGCATTGTTGTCGTGGCCTTCGGTGCAGCGCTCTTCCACCTGTTCAACCACGCCATGGCCAAAGGCATGCTCTTCATGGCCAGCGGGGCGGTCATTCACGAGGTGCACCATGCTCACCACCACCTCCACCACCACGACGACGACCACGGCCACCACGAGGAAGACCCTGAGGAACTCCTCATGCTCGCCAACTACCTGTCAGACAGCGGGCAATCCGTCTTCGGCTTCTTCAATTCCATCGACCTTGACCAATCGGGTGAAATCGACACCTACGAGTTCCAAACGGCGCTCAAGAAGGCCGACATCGCCGACCTCCCGCCGTGGGACATGCAGCGGCTCATGAGGGCCGTTGACATGGACGGTAATGGACGCATCAACGTCCCGGAGTTGGAATTGACCCTCGGTCGCGTTCACCTCGCCTCGCTGGCCGGTGATGACCACCACGACCACCACGACGAGTTTGACGCCCAGTCCATGGAGAACATGGGTGGCTTGGCTTCCAAGATGCCGCTCACGGCCACAGCCATGCTCGTCGGCTCCTTGTCCATCATGGGCTTCCCGCTCATCGGTGGCTTCTGGTCCAAGGAAGGCATCATCGCCAACACCTGGCGCGTGGCCCTCGACGACCCTCGCTTCTTCTACCCCGCCATGTGCGTGCTGCTCGGTGCAGCCATGACCGGCTTCTACATGTCCCGCATGTGGCTCAAGACCTTCGCTGGTTCACCCAAGACCGACGTAGCGGCTCACGTTCATCCCACCAACACGTGGATCAAGACGCCGCTGTTCATTTTGACGTTCATGAGCCTGAGCGCCATTGTGCTCGCCAGCATGGGCTTCACCCACTGGGCGCCTGACGAGTACTACAAACCGTTCTTTGACGGCAAGAAGAGCTTCTTCGAAGGCTTCGTCTATGAAATGGAACACGCCTTTGCCAACAGCGATTCGTTCTTCTTCGTGCTGACCTACATCGCCATCCTCCTCGGGGCCATCGTCGGCCCCGGTCTGGCCCTTTCCCTCTACGGTGGGAAGCTTGACGAAGGCGAGAACAGCCTGCCGTGGTTCGGTCCGGTCTTGGCCCTCAACCAGTTCGTGAAGGGTCGCTACCACTGGGACAATTCGTCCTTCGGCCAATCCGGCTTCGCTACGGCGCTTGAGAACCGCTTGTACTTCGACCACTACTACGACATGGCCATGCTCAAGATCGTGGCTGCCTTCTCGTTCAAGGCCGCTGAAGCCGATTCCGGCGTCATCGACGGTACGGTCAAGATGGTTGAGCGCACCTCGCAACAACTCTCAACGAAGCTGCGCTCGTTGACCACGGGTTCCGCCCGTGACTACATCTTGATGGCGGCGTTGGGCACCTTGGGTCTCTTCGCCTTGATTTGGGGGGTGGTCGCATGACGACCGACTGGATTTCCATTCCACTCGTCGCCTTGCCGCTTGTTAGCAGCATCGCCATCCTGGCTTTCGTGGCCTACGCATCCCCTGCAGCTCGGGAGCGCATGGGCCCCTCCATCCGAATGGCGACCCTC
>DAET01000050.1:8802-14010 GCA_002497765.1 Euryarchaeota archaeon UBA486 | reverse complement strand
GGGTTGCAACGGGTTGTTCTTCCTCAGTCTCAACCGGTTCTGGTGGCGATGGCGAACCGGAGAGCGAGGTTATTGCCTCGCGCTCCGGCGAAACCTCCACCTTTTCGGCCAATGCTTCGCCGGGCTGCTCCTCGTTGCTGCGCAGGGGCTTGTCCTCTTCAGTGTCCGTTGCTGACTTGTCGTCCATGGCCTCAAGCATGGCTTCATGGGCGTCATCGAGGGTAGTTGCAGGCTGGAGCACCTTTCGGTCTTGGTCTTCAGGAACCGGAATGAGCGTGGGGTGTTTTTCCACTGGCATCCAAAGGCTGAGCGTGTAGCTTTCGTCTTCCACCGGGCGAGTGGACAACAGGGTGGTGTAGACTGGAATTTGTTGATTGAGGTAGGCCAGTCGGTGAGGTTGCTGACACATGGCTTCAACGCTCAGAGCCAAGTCGACATGACGGTTCCATGGCAGGGCCGCAAGCCTTCGGCGGAGAACATCGTGGCGAAGTAAATGCGGACGCGCCTCGCTGAGTTCTCTGGCGACCCTCACCAACTCACCCTTGACGGCAGTTCGCCATTCATCAACGTGCCAACCTTGTTCGTGAAGCGCATCGAGTTCTTGTTCAACGGACGTTCGCATTCGTTCCAACATGACGCCGTTGTGGGTTGTAGCGTTGGCCGCTCCGTTTGAACGCGTAAGATTCGCAACATGCGTTTCCAGCTCTCGGAGGTTCATCTGGTCGGTGGAGATTTCATGTTCCAGCACGCCGGCGCGACGAAGGGCCGCCAATTCCTCATTGAGCATGACACGGTGCCGCTCAGATCGTCGTTGTGCACGCAGAACATGACCTTGCATTTCTTCGAGAACCTCAGCATCAACGTCTTCGCTGGCGAGAAGCTGGAGTCGCAGGAACGTGTCTTCTTGACCTGAGAATGACGTATCGAGGGCATTGAGTTCGTTCATCAGCGACACCCGAGTGTCCCATTGATCTCGGGCAACGGTCATGCGTTCCATCGCATTCATGGGGTCGTCGAACACCCGTTGTCGCCAAGCACTCACGTCCAAACCAGCATGTTCGTACGATTCCAACAACGCCAAACCGTCAAGTTCGAGTTGCTTCCACAACCCATCCATTTCGTCGACGACATCTTGGAGTTCCTCCGTTCGGTCAAGGTGACCCAGCAGCGTTTCTGAGGCCGCCGTTTGAGCAGGCCAGTGCCGAGCAAATCGGTTCCAGCGTTCCACGAGCGCAAGGTGGCGCTCAACTGAGGCTGCCACCGTGTCATGATTGGCTTCCCATGCCATCAAATCGTTGGGGTGCAAATCACCTTCATGCGGGAAAACAATGCCTTGTGCTCGCCATGCATGAATCGCATCAGAAAGCACTTGACGGCGCTGCTCCAACGCTTGGGCCAAGGCTTGAATTTCATCGGTCAGCGCATCGAGTTCAGACGCTTGTTCTACGTTTTGCATCCCATTGCAACGTTGTTCGAATTCGGTCGCCAAATCTGGATCAAATGGTTGAATCAATTGAACGGCAGCCAGTCGGACATGTTCCCGCTTGGCGTGGAATGTCTGCCATCGTTCAAGATCCTGCAGTCCTTCAAGCAGTGGGCGCACACCCAAGTCACCAACAGGATAGCCATGTTCCCTAAGTCGTTCAGCACCAGCCTCAATTAGCTGACGTTGGCGGGTTTCATCTGCTTCGATGGTTCGCAGGTGGCGAACGATTTCATCCAAACGTTCGGGGGATTCAAAGAGGCGATGAAGGGGCACGACAGCCGGGAGGCTTGAAACGTCCAAGTTCATCAAACGAGTGAAGAGGTTGTCCCAATCGTTGCCGTTGCCCGCTTCAAACCAAACCGATTTGCTCCGGCTCAACGGTGGTTCCCACGAAAGGGTGCCTCGTAGATGCCGTTCGAATTCAACGACGCTTGCCTCAACCGTGAACGGGTTGTTCAATGCCGAGTGAAGGGCGCGCAAGCCTTCATCAGCCCGCCCCCCTCGCTCGATGGCTCGGAATCGCTCATCAAGTTCAGCGGCCGTTTCACGACGCTGTTCAAGCCATGCGAGGCGTTCGTGGGTGCCACCTTCGTGTTCAGAGAGAAACGCCACCATCTCATCGTGTGGGAATCCGAACTTGGCCAGCGATGCGAGGCGAGCCTCAACATCGTCGCTCCCCGGATGCGCTTCGCTCATGACCGCTCAATTCACCCACGGGTCACGGGGGCTTTCAATATGAGCGGTTGAAAAGGGAGGTTGAGGGCGCTCTTTACCGATTCTGACATCATTCGGCCTTGTTTGAGAGGGCTGCAAACGACCTTCTCAACCATCAATTCTTCCGCAGACCATAAAGCCGCGGTGGACCGCTCGGGTTCAATGAGTCTGTTCGCCATCGGTCTTGGCTTGCTTTCCGCTGGTGCTGCGGGGGCCTTCGGATATTCCCTGTATCAAGGTCATCAGAAGATGACACGTCTGCTGGACATGCAAACCCTCTTGCGGGAATCTCAGGCCACGCACTTCCACCACCTCAACCTCGCAACCGAAAGCGTCCTGTCCGATGTGCGCACGCTTCAATCGACGCTGGATGCCTTGCGGACAATCCACCCTGACGTCGATGCATCGCTCACCGTTCACAGTTTCCTGGTTCTGCACGAAGGAAGCGATGCATCGGAAATGGACATGCAGGAAGCTTGCGATGTGCTCCGTTCAGTCGTTCAACATCAACCTGTAGAGGCCGGTTCAGAGAGCGGGCTTTCCGTCAACCATGCGGGGTTGCTTCGCCGTTTGTTGAGGGTCTTCGATCGCCACCAATTGACGATGGCTTCCCTCCACATCGACCCCGACACGGCCCATCGGCTCGGCTTGGCCGCCGCCCATCTCCAACTGTATGAATGGGCCGAGGGCGCCCTTGGCGTAGCGTACCAATTGTCACCCGGGCACGCCAGTGTTCTCGAGGGCCTGGAGCACATTGCCCGCCTTCGTGGCGATGATGCCTTGCTCCGCCATTGGATGGAGGCTCGAATGAAACTCACACCTGACGACCCTGCATTGCTGCGCGCCCACGCTCACCTGTTGGCGTCCATGGGCGACGAAGAAGCCGAACGTGCGGTTCGTCGATTGGAAGCCTTGGGGGTTGACACGGCTGCCGACCGTTCGCTCTTGTCCGGACTCCGAGCACGAGCAGGTGCTCGTTCCGAGGCCATTGAGGCCATTTTGCAAGCGCTTGAAGAGGACCCCAGCCGTTCAGGCGATTGGCTTCATTACGCCCACTTGTTGGAGGCTGAAGGCGAACATGAGTTGGCCTTGGAAGCCAACGAGCGCTGCCTCACCCTCGACCGTCAATCCGGCGAAGCCTGGGCGCTCAAAGCTCGCCTTCTTGCTGAGAAACAGGGTCACCAACGTGATGCACTGAAAGCAGCCACCCACGCCGTGGCGCTGGATGCCGGCGGCGTGGATGCCGTGTTCCTCAAAGCTGAATTGCTCGAGATTGAAGGTTCGGTGGTGGCGGCAGAGGAAACCCTTCTCAAAGCGCTTAACGCTCAACCGTACAACGGCGAATTGCGCGCTCGAATTGCAGGCCGCTACCTCATTCAGCATCGTGTTGAGGATGCGTCCGCCCTTCTCTCGGCAACACCGGACGGCATCGATCATGCTTTGCTTCATACGGTCGAAGGCCGCTTGCATCTGGCCCACGCCGACCGCTTGCGAGACGGCACCGGGGAAACGGACCGAACGCTGCTGAACGACGCCCTTCATGCCTTCAACGGCGCCCTGTCGTTGAACCGAGAGTTGGGCGTTGCATGGCTTGGTCTCGCTCGTACACAGCGGATGATGGGCGACCTTGAAACGGCCAACGAATCCCTGAGCAGAGCCCAGCGACTCAGCCCCGAGAAGGACCCGTCCATTGCATGTGAAGCTGCTCTTCTCGCCCTCGACCAGGGCGACGCGCAAACCTCGCTTCTTCACGTGGACGCTGCTGAGGTTCACGGACAAAACGCCACGACGGCGTACATCCGAGGCAACATTTCAGCCGTCAAGGGGCAACTCAAGCAGGCGCTGTACCACTACAGCGACTGCCTGACCTTGGATTCATCTCACATCCGAGCCCGCTTGAACCGAAGTTCGGTCTACATGGGATTGGACGACGCTCAGAAAGCCCTTGACGACGCCGAGACGCTGTTGGACTTCGCTCCTCAACTGGCCGTGGCCAGAATTCGAAAGGGGGATGCTCACATGCACCTCGGCCAGTGGGATTTGGGTGCGAAGGAGTTCAAGCACGTGCTTGAACAAGCACCCCATCACACCCATGCCTTGACACAGCTGGCGGCATGCTACATGGGGATGGACCGAGCAGAACGAGCCGAAGCACCGCTCAACGAAGCCTTGCGTCAATCACCCGACCATGCTCCCGCTTGGCACCAGCGTGGTCTGTATTACATGCACTTCAACATGATTGACAACGCACTCTCGGACTTCGAAGCCGCCGTCCGATGCGATGGCCATCATCTCGCCGCCCGTCTCCAGATCGCTGCCCACCACCACGGCCTTGGCAACATGGACGCCGCCGCCACGGCTTGGAAAGCCATTCTCAGCATTGATGCCGAGCATCAATTGGCCAAGACGCGGTTGCAAGAGTGCGAGAAAAACTTGATGAAAAGCGCTTGACCACCTCCGTAGGTAGGCGGCGCTCCCATGGTTGAGGTCAAAGAACTGAATTTGACGGAAATCCTGACGGCGCTGCAGGATTTCATGACCTCTGACGGGGCCATCTCACCGGAACAGCGTGAATTCTACACCGTGTTCCGCCAACACCTCAACGAGCACGAGGGTGAGTTCAGGGTCGAAGACATTGAACGGCTCTTGATGAAGGCCAAAGAGGAAGTTCCGAATCTGTTGGAAGAGGAATTCATCAAGATGGGAGAAGCCATTTTGACTCGTTACCGCAGCAAAAACGAGGACGCCATCAACGAACGTATTCGTGCCTTGGCAGCCGAAGAAGCTCGCAAACGGGCGTTGGCTGAAGAAGAGCGAAAGAAGCGAGAGGAAGAAGAACGGCTCGCCGAAGAGGCCCGCCTCGCTGAAGAAGCTCGCTTGGCCGAGGAAGAGCGTCTCCGCCAAGAGGAAGAAGAACGCATTCGACAAGAGGAGGAAGCCGCACGGCTTGCCGAAGAGGCCCGCTTAGCCGAGGAAGCACGTTTGGCCGAAGAAGCCCGACTCGCCGA
>DAET01000050.1:0-8506 GCA_002497765.1 Euryarchaeota archaeon UBA486 | reverse complement strand
GCCGAAGAAGCCCGCTTGGCTGAAGAGGCCCGCCTCGCTGAAGAAGCCCGCTTGGCCGAAGAGGCTCGCTTGGCCGAAGAGGCTCGTTTGGCCGAAGAAGCCCGACTCGCCGAGGAAGCCCGTTTGGCTGAAGAGGCTCGTCTTGCAGAAGAAGCCCGTGTTGCTGAGGAAGCACGCCTGGCCGAAGAGGCCCGCTTGGCGGAGGAAGCTCGGCTGGCAGAGGAAGCCCGACTGGCGGAAGAAGCACGTCTTGCCGAAGAGGCTCGGCTGGCGGAGGAAGCTCGCCTTGCAGAGGAAGCACGCCTGGCCGAAGAGGCGCGAATCCAGGCAGAACTCGAGGCCGGCGAAAGCGCCAAACAAGCCTACTGGGACGGCCAGGAACTTCCGGGAGACGAAGCAAAAATTGTTCCCGATCTTCCGACCGATGCAACCCCTGCTCTCGACGCTGAAAACGGTGGAGGCCGAGGAAAACTCCTCCTCCTGGTGGTCGCAGGTCTGGCCGTGGCCGGTGCTGCAGCAGCCATGTTTGTCTTGTGAGCCGCTTGAAAGCAAGCCATTTTGACCCATGAGCCTCAAGCGGATACCATGGCCCTTCAGACCGGAGACGCAGCCCCCGATTTCAACCTCCCAAACGCCAACGCTTCCGTCGGTGGAGAACACGTTTCTCTGGCTGACGCTGCAGGCGCCAACGGTACCGTGGTGCTGTTTGAATGCAACCACTGCCCTTACGTGGTGGCGAGCGTGGGGCGGATCAACGCCATGGCTGAATCTTGCAAGAGCAAGGGCATCGGTTTCGTCGGCATCAATTCCAACGACCCCGTGGTGTACGAGAACGACTCCTTTGAGCACATGGTCAAGCGAGCGGACGGCGGCATGCCCTACGCCTACCTTCACGACGCCTCTCAAGCCATCGCTCACGCTTACGGCGCCAAGCGAACTCCCGAATTTTTCCTGTTCAATCCCGCTCATCAGCTGGTGTATCAAGGCCGAATGGACGACAGCCCTCGAAACCCCAACGATGTCTCCACCAACGACCTCGCCCAGGCCATTGAGGCCATGCTCAGTGGGGAGCAACCTGCTGTGGATTACACGGAATCCATCGGATGTTCCGTCAAGTGGAAGGCCTGATGTTCATGACCGGGTGCCGCCGTCAGTGCGACTGGGACGACAACATGGTGTGTCGGTCCTGTGGCATTGACTATTCTCCGCCGTCCGAGGAAGAGTAGGACTCAGTACTGTTCCAAGACCAGTTCCGTGGTGGTGCTGGCAATCTCGTTCGGTGCTGCGAGCCACATCTTATCGAGGAGGGCGCGCAGTGCCATGGTATCGTCAACGTGAACGAGGGCGACGAGGTCGGCTTCTCCAGAAACTTCGTACACGATTTCCACACCTTCCCATCCGGTGACTTCTGAGGCAAAGGAACCGATTTCCGAACCTGGTGAGACTTTGATGCGAACCAAGGCGGTCAAACCAACACCACCCTCACGGATGGTGTAGCCACGGATGGTGCCGTTTTCTTCCATGTTTCGGATGTGAGTGCGAACCGTGCGCTCGCTGGCCTCAACCCTCGAGGCGAGATCAACGTAGGACATGCGTCCGTTCTTTCGGAGTTGTGCGAGGATGGCTCGGTCGATTTCAGCAATGCGTGGCATGCATATCGCATATTCGACCCCTATTTGAAGAAATTCCCTCCACCTTCCGCCCATATAGGGCCTATTTATTATCGATATCCGCAAGTATTTATCCAAAATCCTCCTTTTTTGGGAAGTTTGGGTGCTGCGATATTAGTCAACATTTGGCCGAGGGTCCACCCCGTTTGATTGAAGGAGCGCGCCCACCTCGCCAAAACGAGGGAACTTCATGGCGGGCCACATCACCGGTCTTGACGCACGCATGGTATTGGACAGCCGGGGGCAACCCACGGTTGAGGTGGACTGTTTTGTCGACGGCGGTTTGCTTGGTCGCGCCATCGTTCCTTCCGGGGCTTCCACAGGCGCATACGAGGCGCTGGAACTTCGCGATGGCGACGCAAGTGTCTACCTCGGCAAAGGCGTCTCGAACGCCGTGAACAACGTCAAAGATCACCTTGAAGAGGCGTTGGTCGGTTTGCCGGTTGACGAGCAGCGCGTGATTGACGAGGTCATGATTGAACTCGATGGGACGTCCAACAAATCCAAACTCGGTGCCAACGCCATGCTCGGTGCTTCGATGGCGTGCCTCCATGCCGGTGCTGCGTTCCACGAACTTCCGTTGTGGAAGTATGTCGGTGGCGTTGCTGGCGGCTTGATGCCTGTTCCCATGCTGAACATTCTCAACGGCGGGGCTCATGCTGCTTCGAACGTCGATGTCCAGGAATTCATGGTCATGCCCCATGGATTCGATACCTTCCCTGAAGGCCTTCGTGCGGGGGTTGAAACCTATCACGCCCTCAAAGCCGAACTCAAGAAGGACGGTTTGCTTGGCGGCATCGGGGACGAAGGGGGGTTTGCACCCAACCTGCCTGCGAACGAGGAGGGTCTGAAGTACATGGTTCGCGCCATCGAAGGCGCTGGCTACTCCACGGATGAAATCGGTATTGCACTTGATGTGGCATCCACGGAATTCCTGAAGGATGACGGGTATCACATGGACGGCAAGGTGCTGTCATCCGACGACCTGGTTGAGATGTATGGCGGATGGCTTGACGAATACCCCATTTTGTCCATTGAAGACGGGTTTGGCGAAGACGATTGGCGAGGATGGGCAGCCTTCACCAAAGCTTACGGTCACCGCGTCCAAACGGTGGGCGACGACCTCTTCGTTACGCAATCTGAACGCCTCTCTCAAGGCATTGAACTCGGGGCCGCCAACGCCATGCTCGTGAAGGTCAATCAAGTTGGAACGGTTACCGAGACCCTTGAGGCCATGGATTTGGCCTCAACCAACGGCATGAACAACGTCGTTTCCCACCGAAGCGGCGAATCCGAAGACGTCACCATCGCTGATTTTGCCGTGGGGACGAGGGCGGGTCAAATCAAGACCGGCGCACCCGCACGGTCAGATCGCGTGGCGAAGTACAACCAATTGCTCCGTATCGCAGAAGACGTCCACGAATACCGCTCACCCTTCAATTGAAGTTAGCATTCATCGTAGGAAAAATACCGCCACTTAAGTATGGCACCAATGGCGTTCAACGCATGAACCGCGCGCTAACGCTTCTCATGATTGCCTGCCTCAGCCTTTCCACCGTCACCTTTGGGGTCTCGGCTGATGAAACCGAAGACATCCCCGCCAACGCCGCTGCAACCGGTGTTCACGAAGCACTGGTTGCCGCATTGGGCCATGCTGGCTTGGTGGAGACCCTCCAAGGCGACGGTCCGTTCACGGTCTTTGCCCCCACCGATGCTGCCTTTGAAGCCGCTGGCATTGACCTCTCCACGTTTGACAATGACGAGGCCAACGCCACGCTCGTTGACATCCTCACCTACCACGTCTTGAGCGGTGCTGTAGACGCCGCCAACGTCACGGACGGTTTGGTTGCCACCATGGTCAACGGGGACAACGCCACCTTCACTGTCGACAACGGAACCGTGATGATCAACGACGCAACCGTGACCACCGCCGATGTTGTTGCCAGCAACGGTATCATTCACGTCATCGACAAGGTGCTCACGCCACCCGCCGACGAACCCGTGCTTGATGACATTGCCACCGTGGCCACCAACACCGGAGTTCACGACTCCCTCGTTGCCGCATTGGCTCACGCCGGCTTGGTCGCTACCCTCCAGGGCGAAGGGCCGTTCACGGTCTTCGCTCCAACCGACGAGGCGTTCGCCGCAGCCGGCATTGACCTCTCGACCTTTGACAACGACGAGGCCAACGCCACCCTCACAGACATCCTCACCTACCACGTCTACGCCGGCTCTGTTGCTGCAGCTGACGTCACCGACGGTATGGTGGCGACCATGGTGAACGGCGACGACGCCACGTTCACTGTCGTGAACGGCACCGTCATGGTCGGCGACGCGACCGTCACCACTGCCGATGTCGCCGCCTCCAACGGCGTGATTCACGTGATCGACAAGGTCCTGACACCACCTGCAGACGAACCCGTGGTCGTCGATCCCTTCGAGGGCGTCGACTGTGCCGCAACCATCGGCATTGACAGTTCAGGATTTGCCTTCAGCCCAACCGTGGTGAACATCGCCGTCGGCGAGACCGTCTGTTGGTTCTGGGAGGATTCCTCCATGCCCCACAACGTCAAGCAGGTTGACGGCTTCAAGTCGACCACCTACGTCGAGAACGGTATCACGTCCGGCGAGGCTGCGAGTGATGTCGCTTTCCACCACACCTTCACGGAAGACACCACGTTCTACTATGCTTGTCAGCCCCACATCGCCATGGACATGTTCGGCGAAATCGTGGTCGGTGACGGTGGCTCGGAACCTGCGGCAGAACCTGCCGATGAAAGCGAGGACACTCCTGGCTTCATGGCCGCTGGAGCCCTCGTCGCCGTCATCGGTGCACTGGCCCTCATGGGTCGCACTCGCGACGAGAACTGAGGCTTCACACACACTGTGAACCCCCCGTTCCGTGAACGGTGGCTTGCCACTTGCTGTGGTGCTCATCCAAACCGTTGAAAATCAACAACGGAGAGGGTGAACAGATGCGACGGCACGTGCTCCCTGTGGTTGCGCTTCTCGTAGCGCTGCTCATGGCCAGGCAAATCTACCCTTACGCTTCGGGCACGGAACCGACGGTGGTTGACGGCTACGAGGTCAAGCGCGTCGCTGCCAACCTGGGCGGCCCCACCTGCTTGGTTTGGGCCAATGACACCCACTTGCTCATCTGCGACAGGGACGGCGGGGCCATCACGGAATTGAACCTCCAAACCGATGAGCGACGGACGCTTCTTAGCGGGCTGGATCGGCCTCACGGACTGGTCGTGTTGGACGGTGCAGCCGTGGTGTCGGAGGCCGGTAAGCTCACATCGTACACCATCGCTGAAAGCGGTCTCTACGTCGAGCCTCGCGTCCTCGTCGAGGGGATTCCAGTCGGCAATCATCAGACCAACACGGTGGACGTCATGCCCAACGGCACGTTGCTGTGGCACAGCGGCTCGACGTGCAACGTCTGCGAGGAAGCAGACGAACGAAATGCGGCGCTTCTCTGGGTCAATGCCACCACCGGTGAACACGGCGTCCTTGCCAGCGGGGTTCGCAACTCGTTCGATGGTGTATGGGTGGACGGCCACGGGTACTTCTTCACCGATAACGGGCGTGATTGGGAAGGCGATCACCCCGACGAGGAATTGAATTTCATGATTCCCGGTGCCGCCTATGGTTGGCCAAACGATGCACCCGAAACACCGATTCCACCCGGTACCGAGGCGCCCGTGGGCCGCTGGACGCCTCACACGTCCATGAACGGCGTGGATGTTCGTCCCATTCACTCCTCGCTTCCAGGGCTGTCCCCTTCGGAAGGGTTCACCCTCTACGCCACGGTGTACGGTTCGTGGAACACCTTGTTCCCCGTCGGTCAGGAAATTCTCCGCATCGACGTCATGCCCGACGACGAACCCAACACCTACACCACGGAGATCACTCGCTTCGCTTGGGATGCAGGCACACCCTTGCCGTTGGTGTTCCATCCCGATGGCACGCTGTACTACGCCATCTTTGGTGGCGGCGGGCAACTCTTCACCATCGATGCTGTAGCAGATTTGTCTTGATGTCGTTTTCCAGCCGACCCATGCTCAAGTCAGTCGAACGGCAAGATCGGTGACCGATTCACCGGGTTGCGCCAAGGAACGAATGTACCGGGCCACGGAGTGCTGAGAGTGTTCCAAATCCCATGCATCACCGCACCATTCGAGTGACGTCTCGGGAGCGGCTTTCGTGCTCGCGTTGGACTCAATGGACCACACCGAGCAACCGCTTTCATCCTTGGCCTGCACTTGGAGGTACCATGGTTCTGGTGCATGTTCGTGTTCACTCTTGAGATGATGGCGCTGAACAAATCGCACGATGCAATCGTCCACGATGTGGAGGATGCCCGCTTCGTTGAGCATCTCCAGCACGTCTTCGTGTTCCGAACCAGGTTGGAACCACAGCAGCGGCATGCCTTCCTGTCCATGGCGAACCATGAGTTTCATGACGGCTTGTTTGGCTCGTTCAGGCGCAAGGAAAAACACCACGACTTCGGGTTGGAGGCCCTCCTCGATGGCGGGGCGAATGGGGCGGCCGAGGATGGCCCCGCCTGCATCGCGAGGATGAATCGGCACCAAGCGCCAACCCTTCCCGTCCAGATCGTGAATGGCTCGATGGGCTGGTTTCTCGGGATTCAATCCAGCTCCGAGAACGTGGATGGAGGAGGCCCCGCAAACCGTACCAACAATGGCTGGGTGTGCATCCCGAAGCATGGTTATCTTTTGCTGGTTTTCTTTTTCAATCACTGTTCAAGCCCCCAAAACAGCAGTATAAAAGCAACCCGAAGTGTAATGATTTCATGAGCAAATCATTTCTTTTGGTCGGTGGCAGCAGCGACATCGCACGTCAGCTTGCCACCATGCTGCTCGATGACGGCCACCAGGTCACCCTCCTCGCCAGGGATGGCGATCGGGTCAGTGAACTGGTCGGTCGTGGAGCGCATTTCGTTCAGGGGGATGCCCTCGACGAATCCACCGTGCAGACGGCCGTTGCACATGCTGCAGGATTGAGCGAAGACGGCTTGGCTGGCATGGCCCACCTCGTGGGATCCATCGCCCTCCGTCCACCCCACGCCACGAAACTCGAGGATTTCGAAGCCGTCATTCAGACCAACCTCGTCTCTGCGTTCCTCGCCCTGAAAACAGCAGGCAAGGCGATGCTGAAGTCCGGGACGGGCCGAATGGTGTTTACCTCAAGCGTCGCCGGTAGCTACGGGCTCACCAACCACGAGGCGATTGCAGCCGCCAAGGGTGGCATCGAAGCCATGGTGCGCGCTGCCGCTTCCACCTATGCAGGGCGTGGCCTTCGTGTCAACGCGGTCGCACCTGGCCTCACCGAAACCCGTCTCGGTGCGACCGTTCTTCGCTCCGATGCCATTCGAGAGGCTTCCGTTGGCATGATTCCGCTCAAGCGAATCAACGAACCCGATGAGGTGGCTGCAAGCATGCACTGGTTGCTGACCGGGGCACCGGACAACCTGACCGGGCAAGTCTTGCACTTGGACGGTGGCATGTCGGCGCTGCGAGGGTGAAACATGCGCATCGCAGTGGTCGGCGGCGGTTTGGCGGGCCTCACGGTCGCGTTGGGCTGCGAACGGGCCGGCCACGAGGTCGACCTCTACGAAGCCTCAGACTGTCTCGGTGGCCGGATGGGCACTCGTGCGGAAGGCGACCACCTCATCGATCTCGGTTTTCACGTCCTTCACACCGCCTATCCCGCCCTCCACCGATGGGTGGACGTTGAGGCCCTTGACGCCAAGCCGATGGACGCCTGCACGATGACCATTCATCCAGGAACCGGCCGGCGACGGGTGTTGGGGGATGCGCTCAGCGCTCCTCAATACCTTCTCCCGACCTTGAATTCAGTGGGCATCATCGATGGTCTACGCTTTCTTCGATGGCGGCTTTCCACGTCAGGAAAGGACCTCGAACGCTCGATGGACCGACGGTCACCGACCATCGCTGACGGACTTCAAGCGCGAGGGTTTACCTCGTCCACCAGGGATGTGTTGAAGCCGTTGTTCGCAGGCATCACCATCGATCCGTCGCTCTCCGAACGCATGGCGTTCGCTGATTTCGCATGGGGCGCCATGGCTCACGGCCAGATGGTCGTTCCATCAGGTGGCATCGCGGCCGTCCCGCAACAACTCGCCAGCCGTCTTTCGACCACCCAAGTTCATCTGAGCACCGCCGTTTCGAGCGTGTCAGCCACCTCGGTGATGGTGGACGGTGAGGAACGAACGTACGATCGTGTCGTGTTAGCGGTGCCGCAGCACGTCGCTCTGACCTTGCATCCAGCGCTGGCCAGCGATCATCAACCGGTGGAACGCCTGACGAGCACCGTGGCGTTTGCAGCGCCTGAGCCGCCGTATTCTCAAGCCCGCCTGATGGTCAATGAAGCGTGGGACAACGACGAGCATCGAGTCCTCCACGTTCACGTTCCAACCAACCTTCATCGGCACGCCAACGGCGAGCACTGGGTTGTTGCTACGCTCGTTGGTGAACCAGCAACTTCGCCGGATGCTTCAGCAGTCCAACAAGAGCTTCGGACTTGGTTTGGAGAATCGGTGGACCGTTGGCAACACGTGGCCACCACCACCGTCCGCCATGCGCTGCCACACATCGACCCGTCCCATCACCGCAGGGCTCAGTCTGATGTCGAGGTGAACGGCGTCTTGGTGGTCGGCGACCACCGCACGCACCCTTCGGTTCAAGGCGCGCTTCGCAGCGCTGAGCGAGCCCTCAAGCACCTGAACATTCCACTTCCAAGGAGGCCCTGATATGACGTGGCACAATGTGATGAAATCAAACAAATTGAAA
>DAET01000027.1:498-3939 GCA_002497765.1 Euryarchaeota archaeon UBA486 | reverse complement strand
CAACTGAGCTAAGCGAGGCAACTTCTCCCACCTGCCTCCACTACTTAACCCTCATCAATGGACGAGGCCCGTTTGGCCACCCCTCCGGAACCGGGGAACAAGAGGTTTTCAAGGGTGGAAGTTGATGTGACAATCACCATGGTTGGTCAGGCAAACAAGGTCGTGAAATCGGCGTCTTTGCCGCGGTCGCGAGCGTCGCGGTTAAGAGGGGTAAGAGAAGGCTCGCCAATGGAGGAGTGAAAGGATGGGACCTTCAGGCACTTCGGGAACAACGACGGGTGGACCGTCGGCGCATGACGCCGCCTTTGCGGACATGATTCAAGGTCTGAAAAACGAGGCCATCAACCGCGGTGCAACCTCGCTCATGGACGAGGAAGTCGGCACGTTGGGCGTCCCCGACCCCCGTATTCTCATCGTGGGTTGCGGAGGCTCGGGCAACAACACCCTCAACCGCATCACCCATCTTGGTGTGGAAGGCGCTGTCACCGTTGCCATCAACACCGACAAGCAGCACCTCGACAACACCCGAGCGCTTCAGAAACTCCTCGTTGGCCGCCACATCACCCGTGGACTCGGTGCAGGCGGCGACCCCTCCACCGGTCGACGCTGTGCGGAGGCCGGTCGAGAAATGATCAAGCGCATCGTCACCGGTGCAGACCTCGTCTTCATCGCCTCCGGTCTTGGCGGCGGCTCCGGTACCGGCATCTGCCCGATTGTGGCGGAGGAAGCCAAGGCGGCCGGTGCCCTGGTCGTCGGGATTGTCACCACGCCGTTCCACGTGGAGCGCCGTCAGCGGATGGCCCGTGCCCTCGAGGGGTTGGAGTCCTTGCGACGCTGCGCCGACGCCGTGCTCGTGCTCGACAACAACCGTCTGCTCCACTTCGTGCCCAACCTTCCTCTTGACGAGGCCTTCTCCATCATGGACCAGCTCGTGGCTGAGATCGTCAAAGGTATTGTCGAGACCATCACGCTGCCTTCGCTCATCAATCTGGACTTCGCCGACATTCGGGCCATTATGGCCAACGGTGGTGTCACGATGATGCTCTATGGCGAGTCCGACCGCGGCCCCGAAGAAGTGGTTCACGAAGCGCTCAATCACCCGCTGCTCGACGTGGACATCACCGGTGCGACCGGTGTGCTGATTCACGTCACTGGCGGGCCTTACATGACGCTCGAAGCCGCCAATCAAGTGGTCGACTTGCTGACCGAGAAGGTCAGCGAGAACGCCAACGTCATCTGGGGCGCTCGCCAAGACGCCGGCTTTGGTGATACCATCAAGGTCATGGCCATCATCACCGGTGTGGGCGGTACGACGCTCAACACCGCTCGCATGAAGCCCGACGCCTTGGGCGAAGCCCTGCGCCTGACGCGACAGCAACAGGCCGACCGTCCCAACAACGTGGATTTCCACCGCTGGAACGATTGAGTCGGTCGCACCTCGTGAAGAAGGCTTCAAATGCAAGCCCTCGGGTGGATTTACCATGCGTCGCACCGCCGTGATTGCGTTGTTCCTCGTCGCCATGCTGCTCGTTCCCGTGCAAGCAGGCGATGTTTCAGCCCAACAAGAACAGCAAGAAGACCCGCGCCAACCCAACGCCAACAACACCACGATGTACCTCTTCCACGATGGATTCGCTGACGCTTGGTCCCATTTCAACGCCAGCGACGAGGAATCCTCGTCTGAAGGCGAATTCCGAGAAGAAAAGGACAACGGCCTCATCAACATCAACCTGCGATTCCGCATGAAGCCTGACTTGCAAAAGACACTCCTCATGGAAGAAAACGGTGAATTCCGTGGGAATTTCAAGATCGATGTGGGCGGCGACTGGACCAACGGCGACAACAACGGCGCCTGCAACAACGACTGCGAGAACCTCAACATCACCATCTTCCGAGGCGGTGCCGAAGTGTGGACCAACCAGTTCACCGGTATTCAACAAGGTGAGCAGAACGTGCCCTTCGCCTTCGCTGTGACGGAGGAGCACAGCCTTTGGGACGGTCGGGACGACAACCCCATCATTGAAGTCACCATGAAGGTGAAAGGCAACCGCCAGAACGGTGGACCAGGAGGTCTGTTGATTGAAGGGGAGCCCGCATGGTTTGCCATCAAACTCGGCACCGAGAGCCGCCTTGAGATTCCCATTGACCCTGTGTCATGGGAAGAGGATTTCGTGCCCGGTGATGACGGCATGATGGACGACACGGAAGACACCCCTGGTTTCACCCTCGTGGCCGCCTCAGCCGCCCTCGGCATGGCGCTCTTTGTCAACCAGCGCCGTGAGCACAACAACGCCGAGTGAGTCAGCCAGCAGGCAACGCCGCCCGCAAGATTCCCCGAATTCGGGCTCAGAGGGCATCCATTACGGACGTCGCATTGAGTTCAACGTCTGAACGATCACCGGTCTTGAAATTGATGAGACGAGCGACACCGTTCTCCACATCCTCGGGCTTGACGACCAGCAAGTGGCTGGCACCAATGCCCTCGGTCCACTTGATGATGCGGCCGTAGTTCTTCTTGGAGAGCAGGAGTTCCACGCGTGCACCGGCTTCGCGCAGGGAGGCAACGAGCGGCAAGAGCGGCATGTGGTCGGCTTTGTTGGGTGCGATGGCGATGTAGGGTCGGCCGTCGGCCTCGCCCGGGACGGCTTCCTCTCGACCTGAGGCGGCGGCCTGTGCCTCGAGCGCTAACAACACACGGTCAAACCCAAGCCCGAACCCGCAGCATGGGTCCAAATCGGGCAGGCCAAACAGGTGGAGCAGTTTGTACGAGCCTCCGCCGAGCACCTGGCCTTCACCGCCGAGTTCCTCCACTTTGACTTCGAACACCATGCCGGTGTAGTAGTCGAGGCCACGAGCGACCGTCAGGTCCACCGCCATGGCTGGGGGTGCAGGCGCCAGGGCCGCCAGGGCCGTGAGCGTCGTTTCGAGTTCATCGAGGGCTTCGAGCGAAACACCGTCCATGCTGGAGAGGAGTTCACGAGCAGGCCCGAGCGTTTCCATGCCCCCGTCCAGCGAAGCCAGCGCACGCAGGGGTTCAGCGTTGGACGCATCGAGGCCGTGCGTGGTGAAGAGTTCAGCTAAGCCGTCATCGTCACCTTTGTCGAGCAGGCGCATGGCGCTGGCGATGGGCGGCTCACCGGTGGAGACGTCCACCTCACTGGAAAGGCCGAGACCCGTCAGTGCGTCCTTGAGCACGCCCACGTGGCCAATGCGAATCTCCCAGCCCTCAAGGCCGGTGGCATGGAGCATGTTGACCGCCAGGGCGAGCACTTCGGCTTCAGCCAGCGGCCCCGATGCCCCGATGAGTTCCACACCGTACTGGAAGAACTCGCGGTAGCGGCCGGTCTTGAATTCCTCGTACCGGTAGCACTGTCCGTAGTACGACAGACGGAGGGGCTTGGTGTCCATGCGCATCTCTTCGGCGACCATGCGCATGACGGG
>DAET01000027.1:0-130 GCA_002497765.1 Euryarchaeota archaeon UBA486 | reverse complement strand
GGTCAAGTCGCGCTCACCCTTGTCCTGAAAGGCATAGAGCTGATTGATGACGCCCGGGCCGGACTTGGCGGTGAACAACTCGAGCGATTCGAACACGGGTGTTTGAACCCTCGAAAAACCGTGGCGCTGC
>DAET01000041.1:6863-30397 GCA_002497765.1 Euryarchaeota archaeon UBA486 | reverse complement strand
CTGGGCGGAGAACGCTTGGATCCCTATCAACTCCATCATGCTGGCTGCCGCGATCGGTATCATTTCGAGCGTGGTCCTTTATGACGTGCTTCGACGCATCGATATTAACGAAGAAAAGCGTGGTTTCAAGGGCGTTGAGCGAATTTTCGTCTGGCTTCAAATCATCACGGCCGCCTACGTTGCGTTTGCTCACGGCGCCAACGACCGTTCCAACGCTATCGGGCCGATGGCGGCTGTGTGGCAGGTGCTCAGCAGCGAGACTGGTCAGTTGGCCGCGAAGGCTGAAATTCCGCTCTGGTTGGTGCTGCTCGGCTCCGCCGGTATTGCCGTCGGTGTCCTCACATGGGGTTGGCGAGTCATGGAAACCATCGGAAAGAAAATCACCGACATTACGCCCACCCGTGGTTTTGCCGCAGAATTTGGCGCAGCAACCACCATCCTCGTCTTCTCAATGCCCTTCCTCGCTGTGCCGGTTTCAACCACGCACACCTTGGTTGGTGCCGTGGTTGGCGTCGGTCTTGCTGGTGGCGCCAAGGCGGTTGACTTCCGTGTCTTTGGGAAGATTGCTGCATCTTGGGTGGCGAGCGTTCCTGCTGCTGCCTTTGGTGCCGTTGTTTTGTTCGTCGCATCGGGAGGCGATGTACTCAACATGATCGTGATCTTGCCTCTCGCCTTCATGGCGGTTGGAGTCGCTATTTGGAAGAGCGGTTCAGAGGTCCATGTTGAAGACGCTCTCTCCGATGTTGGTGGCGACGGAAATGAAGTGACGCCGTTTGAGTTGTTCCACGAGCATGCACGAGCCGTTGAAGAAACGGTCGAGCACATGTTGGAGGCAGTGAGTGTGGCCTGCGATGGTGAAGATGCAACCGAAGCCATCGAGATGACGATCAAGACCGAGCTCAAGGCCGACCATGTCAAGGCAGAAGTGCGGCGATTGGCCATGAACGACCGGCGATTTGGTGTGCATGTCTCAATTGATGACTTCCTTTACATGGTGAGTAGGCAGGACCGCATTGCCGACTATGCTCAGAACGTCGCAGAGCAGTTAGCTTTCCGCCCGCTCCTTGACGACGATGAGGCAAAATCAAACCTGAAGGCCATGGCCGAGGCTGTATCTGAAACCGTAGCAAAGTACGAGGATGCGGTGGAAGCCCTTCGAGACTTCACCATCAGCGGCCAAACCAAGGCGGCTGAGGACAAGCTTGCTGAATTGATCCGAGAAGTGAACCTCAAGGAGCACGAGGCCGATGGTGTTGAAGCAAAGGCTGCCGCGTATGTCTTCTCCAACGGGGATGATGCTCCGTTGGCTTCCATGCACATGTATAGGGTTCTCCAGCGCCTCGATGACGTGGCGAATGCGTGTGAGAAGGCTGCCAATGCCTTCTTACCCATTCTCAATCGGTAATTGCGAAGCGTTTCACGCGTTCTCGAACGTTGAGAGGGTTTTCACCTGAGTTTCAATCAAGGTTATGATGCGTCCGCTATTGGCATCACCATGACGCAGCAAAGCATCGACTTCATCGGCGGCGGGTTCAAACTGACCCTGCCGTACACCTTTGGAGGATGGTTCCTCTGGGTGATTGGCTTCGCCATCACTGGCTTCGGCGTGGTTGCAGCCATGAGCGACCCGGTCGGCTTGGCCGTGTCCGTCATCGGTCTGGTCGTCTTGGCCATGGCTTCTCCTGGAAGCATGTCGGCAGGGCTTCACAGAATGCGCAAGGAAGCGATGTCTGCCGAGGACCTTCAAAAGAAGAAGGAGCAGAGTGGATACACCGTGGACAATTGGTTCCTCCAGCAAAGCACGCTGGTGCCCACCAACGACCCGAACGATTGGATTCTCCCCGCCCCCGGACCGCAAACCTGGGACAGAGCCAATCCCTACGGGCCCCAAGGCGACGGTACACCGCTCCCTGAGCATCCGGCCAAGGTTGGCACGCCTCAACCCGCGACGATGACGTCGCATCTCATCTTCGCCGGAACGGCCGCGATTCTCACACTCGTCGTTGGCGCTGTGCTGATCAGCGATGAGGAAGCAGAATTGGGTGCCACGCCTGCCCTCATCATCGCTGGGTTGGGCTTCATTCTCCTGCTCGTCAATTACTTCCGAGCAAAAGCCCTGCGCCAAATGCTCGACACACCCACCTCGCTGGTGCGTTCAGCACCGGTGGGCCACCCCGAACTCGTCGGCCAAGTTCGACCAGGTCGAGCGGGCGGAATGACGGTGTACGTGGACGGAAACGAGCGCATGGTCATGCACCACATGGTCGGCTTTTACTGGACGTACGAACAGGAGCAAGAGCGAGAGGTCACCGACAGTGAAGGCAACACAACGACCGAACGAAGTTGGGTCACCATTCGCTCCGACAGCGGTGGTGTGCCGTTCATGCTTCACGACGGAACCGGTGGCATCAAGGTCAACTTGACCAGTTTCAAGCGTACAGAATACGGGCAAATGCTCATGCAGTGGAGCGGGGCTTTTGCCGAATCGTTGGGCAAGCAGCTGATGGCTCAAGCCTCTGCGAGCCTGCTCAGAGGCACCAGGGTTACGGGTCACCGCTGGACCATCTACGGTCTTCGCCTTGGCGACCCGGTCTACCTGCTTGGAGCCACCAAACCGCGCCCTGCTGCTGAACTGCAAGCTGAAGGATTGGACGGTACGCTCGGCAACAGCACCATCGAAGTCTGGGGCAACGAGGATGCTCCCGGCATGAAGTGCACCTTGATGCGAGGTTCGGAACTGTCCAACGTGGGCAAGTCCCGGTCCGGATTTGAGATGCTCGTACCGCCCATTCTCCTTCTCTTGGGTGGGCTCTCCCTCATCGGTTTGGCCTGAAATTCTGTCATCCACACGACGGTGATCCTATGGAGAATGAGGCGACGGAACTTGGGTCTTCTGTCATCGATCAAATCGTTGCGGGTGGGCTTCTCTATGCCGCCCCGTTGTTCGTCATCTCACTGTTGCTGTTCATCGAAGGAAGCAAGCGCATTCCGATGACGGTCGGGATTGTGGGCTTCGTGGTCGGGTTCGGCCTCGTGGGTCAACTCTACGAATTCATTGGAGACAGCCCGCCGATCAGTGAAACCCAATTTCGTTTCCTCGCCGCCCTTGCCGTTGGCGTCATTTCCGTCAGTGTGGCTCAGGCCTCCATGCGTGTGCTCGCGGCTGCATTGGTGTTCATCATCATCACCAACCTCATCAAAGCCGGAACACAATTTGAGGTGGATTTCGAAGGTGATGCCTTTCTTTCTGGCGTTCTCACGCTCATCGCTTTCTTCCTGAGCATGTCCTTTCGCAGGTTGGTTCCCGCCCTCATGGCGGGCCTTGTGGGTACGCTCGGTATGATGCTGGCCGTCTACGTTGCTGTTGGATGGGACGTCACACGCTTGGACGGTGTGTCGGCCCCTGATGCTTACCTCAGTTTGGTGGGCATGGCGCTCAGCGCGTTCATTCAATGGCGGACGTTGAAAAGCAAGGAAGAAGAGCAAGCCCAAGCCGGAAAAGAATACATCTTCTGAGCAACCAACTCCATGAACCGCCCCCCGTAAGCATCCCCCATGCCCGTCGCTGTGGTCACCGGTGCCAATCGAGGTCTCGGTTTCGAAATGGTTCGTCAACTTCTCCAGCGAGACTTCACCGTCCACGCCACCTACCGAACCAGTCCGGGCCACCTCTCAACCCTCGGCGACGAGCGATTGCATCTGCACCAAGTGGACGTCCGAGACGGTCAGGCCATCGATGAGATGATGGATGCGGTCAGTGCGCCCATCGACCTGCTCATCAACAACGCCGGTATTGCTGACGGGCGTTGGCCGTCGGTCGAAGTCATCGATTTTGAGGTGGCCAGGACCGTGTTGGAAGTGAATGCTCTGGCGCCCGTTCGTGTGACGCAAGCCGCCTTGCCGCTTCTTGTTGAAGGAGGCGGAACCGTGGTGATGATCACGAGTCTCATGGGGTCCATCGGGGACTGCATGAGTGGGAAATCGTACGCCTACAGAGCCTCCAAAACAGCGCTGAACATGTTCACGGTGGCCATGAAGAACGAACTTCGAGAACGTGGTGTGTCGGTATTACTGATTCATCCGGGGTGGGTTGAGACCGACATGGGTGGGCCAAACGCACCGATTCAAGCAGAAGAGAGCGTGAACGGTATCATGGACCGCATTCAGGAGCAAACCCTGAAGCTCACCGGTCGATTCGTCGATTACGCAGGACTGGCCTTGCCGTGGTGATCACTGGCAGTCGTGGCATATCCCACGCAGCGAAAACTCAACCCCCGTGATGGCCGCCAGCGGCCCGGACACATGACCAACGCCTTTGCTTGGTGGAAGCGGGATGTCCCACAGCGCTCCGCACACCATGCACGAAGCATGACCGTGGGGTTCGTTGTTGCAATCGTACCGGACCTCACCTTCGTGCTCGACCGTCGTGATGACGCCTTCCTCCGCCAGCAACGCAAGGTTGCGATACACAGTGGCCAAACCGATGCCTTGACCGTCCAAATCTCGGTGAATCTCCTGCGCCGTCGGATGGTCGCAGCGGTTCAACACATTCTCCACGATGGCGCGCTTCTGTCGCGTCATCCGTCGCTTGGGAGCGACACCGTCGGAGCCGTCAGGATGAGACGTCATCGTTGTGCCTCAGAATCGGTCAGCGTTCATGACCTTGTTCCATGCTGCGATGAAGTCGGACACGAACTTGTCCTGATTGTCGTTCTGTGCGTACACTTCGGCGATCGCTCGCAGTTGCGAGTTGCTGCCGAACACCAAGTCGTAGCGGGTTGCCGTTCGAACATCGGCGCCGCTGGCACGGTCCTTGGCCTGGTAGGAGTTGCTACCGGTTGGCGTCCATGCGACGTTCATGTCGAGCAGCGTGGTGAAGAACGAGTTGTCGAGGGTTGTGCCGTCGCTCCACAGGCCGCGCTCGTCCGAGCTAACGCCAAGAGCACGAAGGCCACCAACGAGCACGGTCATTTCCGGAGCGGAGAGGCCGAGGAGTTGGGCCTTGTCCAGCATCATTTCTTCCGGCATGACAGCGTAGTTCTTCTTCAGGTAGTTGCGGAAACCGCAGGAAACGGGTTCAAGGTAGGCAAAGGAGGCTGCATCCGTGTGTTCTTGGGTGGCATCGCCACGACCGGGGGAGAACGGAACGTCCACGCCGCTGGCCATTTCAATACCAGCGCAACCGGCCAGCACGATGGTGTCGGCCACGCTGGCGCCGTGAGATGCTGCAAGCGGCTCAAGCACGCCAAGAACCTTCGAGAGTTGAGCGGGTTTGTTGCCTTCCCAATCCTTCTGAGGCGAGAGGCGGATACGAGCGCCGTTGGCACCGCCGCGGTTGTCGGAACCACGGAAGGTAGAGGCGCTGGCCCAAGCCGTCTCAACCAATTCAGCGACGGAGAGGCCGCTGGACTTGATGGCATCCTTCAGGGCGCTGACATCGTAGGAGGTGCTGCCGGCGGGCACGGGGTCCTGCCAAATGAAGTCCTCATCGGGAACATCGGGGCCGAGGTAGCGGGACTTGGGGCCCATGTCTCGGTGAAGGAGTTTGAACCAGGCACGCTGGAACGCGTCGGCAAAGGCGTCGGGATTCTCGTGGAAGTGCTTGGAGATCTTCCGGTACTCAGGGTCACGGATCATGGCCATGTCAGCGGTTGTCATCATGGTGGGGACCTTGATCGATGCATCTTCAGCGTCGGGGGCCATGTCGGCCTCTTCCTGGTTGGAAGGCGTCCACTGATGGGCGCCGGCCGGACTCTTGGTCAACGTCCAGGTCTCGTCGTACTTGAACAGCATGTCGAAGTAGCCGTTGTCCCACTGAGTAGGGTTAGCAGTCCAGGCGCCCTCAATACCGCTGGTGATGGTGTCTCGACCCACACCAGAGCCGTAGTCGCTGGTCCAGCCGAGGCCTTGCTCTTCGAGCGGTGCGCCTTCAGGCTCGGGGCCCTTGTGGTCTTCTGGTCCGGCACCGTGCGCCTTACCGAAGGTGTGGCCACCAGCGGTCAAGGCAACGGTTTCCTCGTCGTTCATGGCCATGCGCTTGAACGTCTCGCGGATGTCTTGAGCGCTGAGAAGTGGATCAGGATTGGCGTTGGGCCCTTGCGGGTTGACGTAGATGAGACCCATCTGCACGGCGGCGAGGGGGTTCTCGAGGTCTTGCCGGGTGTCACCGTACCGGTCGTCGCCGAGCCATTCGTCTTCACTGCCCCAGTAGATGTCGTCTTCAGGGTGCCAGATGTCGGGTCGGCCACCGCCGAATCCAAGCACGGGACCGCCCATGGACTCGATGGCGATTTGCCCGGTGAGGATCAGCAAGTCCGCCCAACTGATGGCGTTGCCGTACTTCTGCTTGATCGGCCAAAGCAAGCGTCGAGCCTTGTCGAGGTTGCCGTTGTCGGGCCAGCTGTTGAGCGGAGCGAAGCGTTGAGCTCCCGTGCCGCCACCGCCACGGCCGTCGCCGGTTCGGTAGGTACCTGCTGCGTGCCAGGTCATGCGAATGAAGAACGGCCCGTAGTGCCCGTAGTCGGCGGGCCACCAGTCTTGGCTGTCCGTCATCAGTGCGTGGAGGTCTTTCTTGAGGCCTTCGTAGTCGAGGGTCTTGAAGGCTTCAGCGTAGTCAAAATCAGGATCCATGGGGTTGGACTTGGTGTCGTGCTGGTGGAGGATGTTCAGGTTGAGGTTCTTGGGCCACCAATCTTGATTGGATCGCATGTCTGAGGTTGAGTGAGTCATTCCGCCGCCGTGCATAACTGGGCACTTCGATTCGTCGCCGTAGTTTTTCATGGCCGGTCCTTCCGTAGGGGGTTTATTAAAATGAGGACCGTTCTCAATAAGGTCAATCTTCAAGCGCCGTTGAGCGAACAGCAGTTCATGGGAAACGGCCTGCCGCTCATCACTTTGGTCAAAAAAGGAGAAATTGGGCCAAAACCGGCGCTTTCGGATGAAAGCTTGGCACTTGAACAAACACTCTCCATGCTTTGCTCGTTTTTGTCGCTGGAAGATTTCATTTCGTTCCTTTCCTCACCGATGTTCCAAACGTATGCGCAACATGAAGAGATGTGGGTTTCGTTGGAAATCGGACTTTATGTGGACCACACCAAAACCCTGCAACTCTACCCGGAACACCACAGCCTCACCATCGCCGACGAGGCCATGACGAGTGCGTTCGAAGATCACGTCTGGAAAGGTCAGGCAGACGATGCATTGGTGGCCGCACTCGCACGCTGGATCAACTTGGTCAGCGCTTCCGACGCTTGATGGAGTCGCTCAGTAGAAGATGGAACAGCAGGTGAGTGAGCCGTCGGCTGCTCGAATCTCGCTCATGTCGATCTCAACGGTTTCCAGACCGCGTTCATTCAATGCGGCCTTCACCGTGGGGTAGCCCTCCGCCATCAGCACCTTGCCGTTGGGCAAACCAATGGTGTTACAGCCGTACACTTCTTCGTCAGGAATCCAGATGATTTCGCACCCTTCTGGGAGTGCACCAAAATCTTCGGGTTTGAGGAAACCTTCCGGTGCCAAGATGATGTTGTCCGTTGGCGTGGAGGAAATGCTGGTCAGGTGAAGTGCCCCCTCTGGAATGTCAATCACACGGAGCTCGTGCCCAAAGAATTCCAAAAGGCTCGCCAAACTGACGATGCCGAGATCGTTCGTTCTGGACGAACGACCAACGAAGAAGAGGTCCCCGAGTCGGATGATGTCGCCGCCATCCATTCGAGCTTCACCGCCCATGGTACAGGTTTGAACGCCTTCCAACGCCTCCATCAAGAACTCTGCAATCGGAGGCTGTTCAGCCACACGTGAAGGGTGCCCGGGCGTTGGCAAGAGCATGTGACCGTCAACGACAACGGCTTGATCTTCAACGAACATGCAGTCCGGATGGTTCTCGTCGGCATCAAGACGGTGAACGGCCACGCCGTTGGCCTCAAGGGCGTCAACGTAGGCTTGTTGCTGGGCTCGAGCGAGGTCGACGTTGGTCGGCCCCGTACCGAAGTACCGTGCGAGCGCCTTCGTGTAAGACGAAGGGATGCTGCGGACCAACGCCCGCTTCTTTTGGTCCAACCGCACGGTGGCCATGATTGAGTCGGCGTGCGGGCGTCCTTTAACCCCTTCGCCCTTTTTCGGTAGCCGTTTTCCGTATCACGGAAACACCGGCTCGCAGTATCTCGTTTTCCGAAAGTGATTTTTGAATGAATATAGACGAGGAGTGGGAGATTCGGTTGCAAGAACACCGTTGATTTGAACAAGGGAGGTGGGGTCGGCCGGGCATGAATCAGCGACATGTGAAGGCGCTCACCTTGATGTTCATCATGTGCCTCGCGCCGCTAGCGGGTTGCTTCGGTGAAGCCGAAAGCAGTGCCATGGATGCGTCGGCCCTAACCGTTGAAGGAAGCGGTCCGCTTGAAGCAGGGATGTGGCAACAATTGACCGTCGCAGCTGAAGAAGATTTGGCGGTCTACATCCCCTACTTCATCCAAGACCCAGGGTCCATGCGTGCTCAAAACGGAACCGTTCTTGACATGCAGGCAGGCGAACGATTGAGCATGAACATCCTCTTCCCGCCCCGAAACGACGAGGTTGTGTTCTTCATTGACGACATCGGTCGCACAGAATGGCCCATTCGGCCTGCCGATGTTTCATGGTCAACCTGGCTGGAAAATCCGATGAATGGATCGGCTGTTCAAGCCGTTCCCAACGAAGATGTTGGTGGAGAATGGCCGTGGTTGGTTCCCGGAAACGCCAGTGGCGAAATGGCCATTGCCATCGTTATGGAAACAAATCGACCCTCCCGTGCTGATTTGACGGAGGCCGACGGTGTTGGCGCGAGCGACGGATGGGTGAACGGCCGAGACGTCTACGAATGGGTGGACTTCATCGCCGACGATACACCTTGTGCCACGTGCGGGCCCGACGGTGCCGTCGGCTACCTCGACCGATGGATTGGAAATGCCAACCCCTCCTACGAACACGCCATCACGTATTTTGAAGGCGTCATGCAAGGCTACGGCCTTGACCGGGTGGAGGTGCATCGGTTCCAATCGAACACAGCATGGGCGGTCAACATCTGCGGCTACAAGGACGGTTCCGTTTATCCTGACGAGTGGTTGATCTTTGGCGCGCACTTTGACATCGCTCCACCCGTGGCGTTCACCCCCGGCGCTGAAGCAGGTATCCCTGGCTACGGAACTCGACACGGTGCGTACGACAATGCCGCGGGGTCAAGCATGGTGCTCACCACAGCCAGTGTGCTCGCAGAGTTCGATGCGCGTCGGACCATGGTGTTCTGCCTGTGGTCTTCTGAGGAAGAAGGGTTGTGGGGTTCTCGCTCCTTTGCCAACGACCTTCCCGAGGGCGTGACCGTGAGCAACTACCTGAACCTGGACATGGCCGGTGTGAACTACCCCGGCGATTATGCACTCTCCGTTTATCTCGGGCCGGATGGAACGGAGGACGTCGTTGACCAAGCTGGCATGTATTACCTCGCTGAGTGGATCGGTGCTGACGCCCTCGACCTCGGGAATGAAATTGAGCGAGGGCGAGAAGCGTGGCTTGCGGGCGGAGAAAGCCCGTTGTGGGGTGACATCTACGAAGACACCGTGGCCATCTACGAGTCGCCAACCGCTCGTAGCGACCATGATTCGTTTCAGAACATTGGCGTTGCAACACTGGGTTGGAATGGATTGGTGGACGGGTACCCGTGCTATCACCGGGAGTGCGATACGATGGAGACCATGATCGAATACATGGGAACCGACGATTCAACCGGCATCAACAACCTGGTCCATTCCTGGGACATCGTCACATGGTGGGCGGTTTACGCCTTCTTGCACATGGACCAAACGCCCGTGCCCAATGAACTGTGACGGTGCGCAATCACTCGTCGTCTTCAATGGCCGTGTACGTTGGCGGGTAGAGGTACCTCGCATCGCGGTCTTCATCCATCTGCACCACGTACACGCCTGAAACCATTTCAGAAATGAAGAGGTAGCCTCGCGGGTCGTACTGGAGGCCCCAGTCGAACGGAATCATGCAGGATGCCCAGCAATCTGCCATATCGTAGCCCAATGTTTCCTTCGGGTCTTCAATCCATGTCGGGCCCGAGGGGAGGAAGTAGCCCATGGTGACGGTTTCTGCGAATTCTTTGATGGCAGGGAAGCCAACTTCAGGGGCTGGAACGCCGTCAACCCAGACCGTATCCTTCCAAATGTTGCTGTGGTCGGTCACCCAATTTCCAGCGTGGTAGTGCGTCCAGTAAACGTGGCCGTTCGTGCCCGTGTCGCCGTTGTGGGGACTGTAGATGTAGCCGCCGGGAATGTAGTGGTGCTCGTGAACCGTACCGTCAGGGAGGATGCTTTCGCCGGGGAGCTTCCACTTGCTCAAGAGGAAAGGTTTGGCCGGGTCGGTGGTGTCGATGGTCCAGATGTAACCTGTGTGGTTGGTGTTGGTGCCGTATTCGGGGGCGATCATGGTGAGGTGTCGCCAGTTGATACCGAACACAGGGTCCTCAGGCCCAGTGCCGCACTCAGCGTCCCAGGTTTCAACAGGGTCGGTTTCAGCGGCCCCGTTGCAGAGGAGATGGTCGTAAGGAATGGCGTAGTGAATCCATCCGTTTCCATTGAGTGCTCCGGTGCTGCCGCCCCATTCTTCGGGGGTCATGTTGGCGTGTCCACCGCCGTTGGGTCCGTACCATCCATCGTCTGCACTGGGGCAACCAAGCCAGCGCCCAACTTCGTAGTCTTGAGGCCACGAAATGCCTTCAGGGTCAGGAACGGGAGGGGGATTTGACACATCGACGATGCGAAGACCTGCATCCCAGTACGAGATGTAAAGCAGGGCTTGTCCGGTGATGGGGTGAATGTGGAACACGTTGTCGTGGTTGAAAAGTGAGCCACCACAAGTGGTCTCGGGCTCAGGGGAATAGCCACCCCAACGAATGATTTCACGGCTCGTGTTTTGGTCTTCATCGTTGACATCGGGGCGCCACGACTCAAAGCCGAGCGGGACGTAGAAAATCTGCGTGCCTTTGTAGAACACCCCGGAATCGCCCTCAACCATTTCCGGGTAGGGGTCTGCACCGTAGAGGAAGAGATGGCACTCTTCCTGTGCGTAAATGGGAGGGGCGTCTTCCCAATCGCAATCAACGTGCAAGTCTTGGTTGTGGAAGCCTGCGGGAGGGTTGTTCCACTCGGCCACTTTGATGGGGCTCATTTTGTCAGAGACGTCAATGACGTCGAGGCGATTTGCGCCGCTGTTGGCGTCGTCGTCTTGTGGAATGGGGTCCAAATCGCTGTTGGTCAGTTCGTGGTTCACGAGCACCCAGTTGTTATCGGGTGTGACCTTAATGTCGATCATGCGGCCAATTTCAGCATAGTAGGTCGAAAGGAGCACGATGTTGTTAGGCTCGGAGATGTCCAGAATCTCAAACTGGTTGTACGATGAGACGTAAGCGTAGCAACCGCCGGTTCCGTCAGGCTTCTTCTCGCAATCTTCCAAGAAATTTCCTTCGATTGAAATTTCAGAAGAATCACCGGGTGTGGGGCCGGTGTTCTTGAATTCAGGGTAGCACGGGCGGCCTGCGACGTTGTCCAATTCTGCAGGTGGGGCAACGTTGCCGTCACAGTTGAGGTTGTGATAGTCGATGAGCAGCATGTTTTCCGTCTGCAATCGATGTGCGAGAAGGTCGGTATGGCTGTGATTCTCATCCTCAATTTCAACAACAGGATCAATCCATGCTGCAGCTTGATCTCCCTCGTTATCGTCGCCGCTGTCGTCAAGGCTCATGTAGGCAAGGCCCGAAATAAGACTGATTGTAAGTAACGAAACCAAGGCAATAACAATGACCTTGTCGGCCGCTCGCTCGTCTTCTTTCAACTGCTCCGTTCGCATGATGTGTGCGTTGGTGGAGGTGTATTTCAAGACACGGGCGGGTGTGGCCGTCCCGTTGATTTGTTTTATGTATCCGGCCAATGTAGCGTTGCCCGATGAAGCGTCTCCCCTTGCTGGTGTGCCTTGCTTTGTTTTCTTCAATGCTTGGCGTCGGGGCTGTTCAAGCCCATTCCGCTGACACCTTCACCGTCGTCATCAAACAGAGTGGTTTGATGCCAGGCTCATCCCAAATTACCTACAACGATTCAGTCGTGTGGCACAACACCGACGGACGGGAAAACATCACCCATCGCATCGTGTTCGATTTCGATGGTGATGGGTTGTTCAACGGTACAGATGACTGGGATTCCGGGGAACTCGTCGCTGATTGCAACACAACGACGAATGAAAACGAGACGGGGGCGACCAACGAGTCGGATTGCAACGTCACGTTCATGGTTTGGTTTAACGGGACATGGGGCATTGGAGAGTACAACTACGAAGACCGGCTTTCTGACGGAACCGTTCTCAATGGAACCATCGTTGTGGTTGAGGACGTTCACATCGAAAATTCAACCGCGCCTGACATCGGGAGTACGTTTGGTACATTTGAAGATCGGAAAAACAGCGACGAGGGTCCCGTTGAGGAGGAGGATAATCAAGCGCAGCGCATGCTCCTCCTTATCGGAGTGGGTTCAGGCATCGGTGCCGCTGGTCTGTTGGTTCTTCTCTTGGTTCGCCGTTCCTGAGAACAGGTATCCAGGAGCGTTCACAGTGTGTTGAGATAACGAAGGTCTTCAAGGAACAAATCGAGGACCCAATCGTTGTCGCCCCACCACACTCGCTGGTACCCGAACCGGTCCACTAGAATCGTCCCTGTCTCGTGGTTGACGGTGTAATCGTCAGGGTGGTGGCGAGCAGATGAGTTTGAGTTGTTGCTTTCGTTGTTGGCCTCGTACTCCTCAATGGTCAAACCGACGCCAAAGTTGATCCAAACATCCTGTAGGGCCCTCATGGAAGGGCTTTCCGAGTCGTTGCTTGAAGCGGTGAGGTGAGCCCACTCAGATTTGGTGCCCGTCTTCCAGTCGTGCAACACGGTGACATTGTCTCGCCACGGGTCAACCGTGATGGTGATGAAGGTGGTTTTGTTGAGTTCGTCCTCACTCAATTGGGACTTCACCCACTTCATGTTGTGCGTAACAATGGGACAAATGTCGAGGCAGTTGGTAAACAAGAAGGCGATCGCCAAGGTGGTGTTCGCAGCCTCTTCGGAGTACGTCCAGTCCGTTCCCTCGCTGCTGGTCAAGGTAAAGTCGAGCACTTTGACGCCTTCCAAGGGCTCACCGTGGGGCGTCCACGTATCGATCTCGCCAGGTGACATGCACCCCGCAAAGAGAAGAGAAAGAGACATCAAAACAACGGTAAATCGGTGAAGCATGATATCACATCAAATTCGATAGGGGAGGTCAATGTCAAGCTGAACCAGGTAGAGGCCGGTCGAAATGCACGAAGCATACGTGATTCCGTCGTGATGTTCGACCGCCCAGAGGAACGGTACCCAGCCAAAGTCGTAGAAACTCGAATCGAGCGGTGTCCCATCCTCGCCGTGTGGGAGGTAGTAAGCAACGGTCGCTTCCTCGTGCACCGCAATGCGATCATCGGGGTTGGTGGGGTCCACCAGCGTTTCAATGTCAACGACCCACAATCCTGCATGATAGTGGGAGATGTACAGACGGCCGTCCCAGCCACCGCCGTGACTTTGATCGGTGGTCTCGTCCGTCTCGAAATAGGTGCTGTCGAGGTTATGCGGTGAGAACAGTAACCACTCGTCTTCGTTTGGATGGGCTTCACAATCAGCACCGTAGCAGTGGTCTTCTGCATAGGGAATCTCCCAGTCCCGAATCAATTTGGGCTGGAATTTGAACTGGCCGTCTTCCATCGTGTAGGCCGTGGTATCAATGAGGTACATGACGCCGACACCTACGCTGGTGCTCAGGGTTTCAACGGCTGCCGTCACCAAGTGAACCGGTTCGTCCGAATAGCCAACGTGAGACAAATCCACCATCGTGGGGAAGGGTTCAGCGTAGTGAATGTAGGACACACGGCCGCCGTTTTCATTGCCAGTGGGGCCGCTATCGGGCTGGCCGTCCCCATCGAGGTCGAGGAAGTCCATCCACAAGCCCACCTCGGGGGCGCGCCATCGGCACATCAACGGATTACCGAATCCGGCACGGCACGTTGAGGCATGGAGGGTGTAGGCCTCGGGGGAGTTGACAGGGTGTGGGACATCGGTCACATCACCGATTCGGAGGCCGGCTTCCCAATAACTCCCGTACACAAAGGTTCGACCGAAGCGTGGGTCGTTGGGGTCTTCCCCAGGCCATGTTTGAACCGTCATATCGTGAATGTAAATCCAGCCGCCCATCGTGGTCTCCCACGACACTTCGTACTCGCCAACCTTCACGATGGTGTGGCCGAGGCCGGATGCTGGAACATTCGGGAGATTGCGAGCAGCAGAGCCCACGAGGTTGAGGTGGGCAATCGTCACGCCACCGCAAGCTTCCCCGATGGCGTCGTTGCAGTTGTCGTAGTCGGGGTTGGCCACGAACATGTACCACTCGCCATCAATCATGTGCGTGTAGAGGTTGTGTGGGCCGGTGGGATGGTCGGCATCGTACCACGAATCAACCCACGTTGGGTTGGTCTTGTCCGTGACATCGATGAGCGTGACCGTCACCTGAGCGGGGTCGCTCCATTCGCCGATGTTCGGATCGGAGTTGCCCGGGTCAACGAGTTGATTTTGTTGAATGATGTACTCTCGACCGTTGTATTCGAGGTACTTCACGTCAAGCACTTGCGTGTTCGGGTCGTTGTAGACCCCCATCACCGTGGTGTTGTTTGGGTCGGTCACATCGACGATGTGCATGTCATTCCAACCGGCAAGGTAGGCGTAGGTTTCTCCGTCGGGCGTGGTGGCCACCTGAACTTCTGCGTTGCCCGGTGTCGTCAGGGGGTTGAAGTCGAGAAGTTCCATGTTGTCGCTACCAAAGGCGTGCTGGCTTGCATTTTGGTGGTTGTGGCCTTCGCCTTGAATCAAGGGATCGTCGTTTCGAAGTGCAGGGTTTTCGACAACGTTGGCCTCCACGTCGTCACCGAAGATCAGCATGGTTGCGGAAGTAAGGAAAAGAATCGTAAAGATACCAAGAAGAACCTCTTTACCGCCCATGGACCGCTCAACCCATCCGTCCGTTTGGTCTTTATGATTTGGTGATTACCCAAACACCATGGGAAAGGGGCGTCCTTTGGTTCTCGCCGGTTTGCTGGTGATGGTCTCGCTGTTCGCCCCTGCATCCTTGGGTCACACCCAACAAACCCTCACGGTCATTTTGACCGATGAAGGTGTGGTAGCGGGGAACATCACCGACCCCGCCTTCGTCCAAGGCAACATCGCTTGGTTCCGTATGGAAGACAGCACGGACAACACCAGCATGGTGGTCCGAGTTGACGTTGACATGGACGGTGTGTTCAACGCTTCCAACGACTTTGAGTCGCCCACGCTGACCAACACGTGCGAGCTTGATGAAAACGGTTCACTGGTCGACGATACATGTGCGGTTTCCTCAAAATACGCATTCGATATGAACGCCAGTGTTGGAACGTATCAGTTCTGGGTTCACCGAACGCACAACGGCACAGAAACCGTCTGGAATCACTCCATCATGGTCCACAAAGACGTTCATGAGGAGGATGGTCCAAGTCCCGGTGATTGTTTTGGAATCGGTTGTGAAAACGACGATGACCAAGCCGGAGGCGCTACCGGAACCGCCAACTCAACCACCGACCAATCCATGGTCATCGTTCTCGGGGTCGTTTCCCTCGTTGGCATGCTGGCGCTCACCATGTCCATTCGCCAAGAACGAATCGAGGCAGAAGCTCACACGGAGAAATCCTACCTCGAAGCAGAGTGATTCAGCCTTCAATGAGTGGGCACTTCGCATCGTTCACGGTCTCGATCAGGTGCCGACTGAACAGCAGGTGAGTTCGCTGTGTTCGTGGCTGTCGTTGTCGTCGTTGTTTACGCATGTTCTCATTGATTCATTGGACCTGTTCCCTCATCAAAGAATCGGTTCGGCGAAGGGCAGACCTTGAGAAGGTGAACCACCACGGCCAACCAATGGGACAGCGATTCGGCCAAGCCGCCTTCCTCGCGCTTCTGATGCTCCTGACGCCCCTTTCGGGCTGCTTTGGACAGCAGGACGGGGTTGGATTGGAATCAACAGAAGACGTGGTCATTACGCCCCCTGTGCTGACCGGTGGTGTTTTCCAGGGCGTCACGATCACGGCTGACGTTGACATGGCCGTGTTTGTTCCATACCTCATGCTCAATTCTGACATCGGCTTCGTTCAAAACTCAACGGTCATTGACATGAAGGCCGGTGAGTCGGTCATGTTGACCTTGTTGGCACCGCCTCGAACCGACACAGCGGTGGTGATGTTGGGTGAGTACGGTCGAGAAAACTGGCCCATCCGGTCCATCGAGGAGTCCTGGCGAACGTGGATTCAACGGGACGGAAACGAGCAGACGAACAACCCCGGTGTTCAACGCGTGCCCGCCGTCAACGGGACATTGGATACGGTTCTTCCTTCCAACAGCAGTGGTGGGGCCGTCCTTGCTGTCCGAATACCAGTTGAACGACCCATGGCAGCCGCCTACAGTGAAGCTGAAGGTGGACGGCATTCGACGGGGCTGGTCGACGGCCTCAATGTGTTCAACTACATCAGCCACATGTCGGATGAAACGCCCGACCCGACCGATGCAGCGGACGGTGCAGTGGGGTACCTCGACCGATGGGCTGGACAGGGGAACGCAGCGTACGAAGATGCTGCACAATACCTCATCGGGAACCTCGAGAGCTTCGGACTCGAAGTGATCACGCAGCGATTTACCTACGATTCCTTGATGACCGGTGCTCAAAATCCTGAGGCCTACAACATCTGTGGCTATCGATTTGGTGAAGTGAACCCGGATAAATGGATGGTGTTTGGTGCTCACTTTGACATCGCCCCACCGATCAATGGCGGTATGCTGGACCCCCACATCTTTGGCCGCACGTACGGAACTCGAGTCGGTGCCTACGACAACACAGCGGGAACTGCCATGGTCCTGACCGTGGCGGAAGCCATGGCCAATTTCAACACGCGAAACACGATGGTGTTCTGCTTATGGTCGGGTGAGGAAGGTGGAAAGCGCGGCAGTGACTTCTGGACCGACTACTGGGTCAAAGAGGACAACCCGGATGTGGAGGTGACGAATTACGTCAACCTCGACATGGCTGGCGTGAATTGGCCCGGTGGCGGTGGCGCACCTTGCGGAGGGAATCATGGCGGCGGTGAAGGCGGGTGTGACCCTCAGCCAGCAGTGGACCCCGACGGCTATCCGAAGGACGAGGAGGTCTGGCCCATGCGAGTGTACATTGGTCCGAGTTTAGACCACGACGTCATGAACCAACCCGGCATGGTCGGTTTGGCCATGTGGATTGGATCGGACGCCATTGGCGTTGAAGAACAAATGTCGATGCTCATCGGTACTGATCACCCTGCCGACACGTGGAAGGTGGACGATTGGATGGTCAAAGACCGACCTGAAATCATCGTCTACGAAGACACCACCGCTCGCTCGGATCACGCCACGTTCCAGGACAACCTTGGCACCGTCACCATGGGCTTTGGCGGCCTGGTTGACGGATATTGGTGCTATCACCAAACCTGCGATACCGTCGACGAGATGATCGATTGGATGGACACCACCGGTAAAGACTACGGAGAAGAGCGGAGCGGTACCAGCAACCTTGTTGACGCGCTTGACACCATCACGTGGTGGGCGACGTACTCGTTCTTCCACCTCGATGAGAACCCCGTTCGAAACGCGTACTTGTGAGGCTGCTCAGCCGCCCGTTCTTTGTTGAAGGCCAATATTGATAGTTTCCGTTAAGTTGTTAATAAGCCACGCACTAGCGATTCCATGGCACAACATACGAGGGCACTGTTTCTCACCGTGATGATGGTGCTCATGCCAATGGCAGGCTGCACAACGGCGCCTGCGATAGATCGGCCTGCCCTTGAAGGTGAAAGCTTGGAAGTTGTCGAGAGTCCTTGCTCGCTACCCACACAATCCCTCGTCCAGTCCAACACAGTGCTGAGCGTCAACGGTGTTGACCGCTTGTTCCGGCTGTCTGTCCCGGCGTCTGAAGCGGGTACGGAACTCCCGCTCATCATCGCGTTCCATGGGGGCGATATGGCGGAAGAGGACTTTCCACAACAGCAAGATTTTGACGCACTCGGAGAAGAAAACGACTTCATCATGGCTTACGCAGTTGCTGAAGAAGGGCGGACTGCCGCAGAAGGTGAATGGTACCTTAACACGGCAGCGACCTCCCGTGATGACAACAACTTCGCCGACGCCATCGTCGATGCGCTTTCGGATACATACTGCATTGACCAAACTCGACTCTACGCAACCGGTTATTCCCTTGGCTCCATGTTCACGTATGAAATTGCATGCCAAATGAACAGTCGATTTGCTGCCGTAGCATCGGTTGCAGGCACCATGCCAGTTGAGCCTGAGAGCTGCTACCTCTACAGCGACGTCGCCGTGATGCACATCCACGGAAAATTAGACCTCATCATCGATTACGACGATGATTGGGATTGGAAAGACGGTGAGCACGAGGGGGTTGGGACCATGAGCAGCATCCCTGGTTTAATCGAGGATTGGGCTGTACGAGCGAACTGCCAAGAGCGGGTTTCTCACTACCACTTGGACGTTGAACACATCGTTCATAGTGAGTGTTCGGGAAGTGTTCGAATCGAACACCACGGTATGGAATTGAACGGCCACCCGTGGCCGGACGAAGTCGCAGGCACGAACACGGCAGAACTGATCTGGCGGTTTCTACGACAGTTCAACCACGGTTGAGGTTTGTCATCGGACAACATTCGATACCGGTTCTGCTACAGCCGTCAAGACGTTTGATGCTGACCAGACGCCTGTGTACATCGTAAAGACAAGCAACACAAAGACCCCAATCACCGTAAAGAAAGCGCCATCACTCCAATCCTTGACCTTCAATCCGTCAAGCGGACCGATGGGCAGCATGTTGAACAAGCCGAGAGCGAGGTTAAAGACAATCCAGTACACGCCTGCGTTGAACACCATCGCCTGCCAGAGCAAGGCATTATCCACAACGTACGTGCCTCTCCAGCCGAGGATACCAAATTCCTCGGTCGGCAGGGGGATGTGGGCTCCTGTCAGGCCGATGAGGATGCCCCAAAGTGGAATCCCAATCAAGAACAGGCCAAAATTTGTCAAGGGCCCCGCTACTGCGATGTGGCCGTTTTGCCGACGAGATACGAGACCTGCCACCATGACGGCTCCGGGCGCCATGAAAAGAAAACCAATGGCGAAAGCGAGCAAGATACCAAACTGAAGGCCTTTGGGGTCGGCGCGAAACTCAGCCCAACAACCGTATCGTCTTGCCGCCAACTTGTGCCCGATTTCATGGAGTAGGAAAGCTGGACCAACACCGATCAGCCAGACGGGCATTGAAAGCAGCAAGAACACCAACCACGAAGAGAAGCCAAAATAAGAGATTCCAGAGATGCCTCCAACAGCCATGAAACCAAGGGCGAGGGTGAACGCACCCATGGCCAGGCGGAGGTGTTGTTTTTCGACGTCGCTGAAATGCCAGAGTTGACCGGTGTGATGTTTGGGCTTTTCCCACGTGTCTTGACCCAAAAACTGCATCAGTGCGTTCGAAAAGGCTGATGAGGTTTCAAAGTGAACCGTTCCGTCCGGTGCCTGACGCTGATGAACACGATGAATTCGGGGCGCTGCACGGGTGTTTCTGAACGGGTCATCGTCCAGAAGGTCCGCTCGTGCGTCCCGTTTCCCCATGCCGTGTCCATGGACGGGTTCACTTTGAATGCTCGTGTCCAAGCATTCATGACCTTGAGGTCCATGCCGAAGTGAACGCTCATGTCCATGCCTCGCAAAGCCATGCAGGAACTCGGGTTCCAAGCATGTTGTTTGCGATGCGATGCGCCGGATGAAGCGGGGACAACACGATGTTCGCCCTGCATTCAGCACCACAGGACGATTCGCGAAGTGATCGCTGCGGCACCTGCGGACGATCCCCTCTACCAGCTGGCCAAGGAATTGATGGCCATGGCGGCCGAACCGCACCGTTACGACCATGACGAGGTGCACGGCGCTTCGCTCCTCCAGCAACAACGCTTGGCCGCTGCACTCGTTGATGCCCCTGCCAAACCGGATGGTTTGTCGGTCGCTCAACTTTTTGACCAACAACGGTCGAGTTCCAAATCCAATGCCCTGCGCGACGTCGGAAATCAGAATCCTTGGAAAGACGCACCGATGGAAGCGAAAGAAGCACAGGAAATGGCCGAGACCACGTGGGCCATTGAGGAACAGGAGGTGGTCCACTACGGCGCAAGAACCATCCCCAGTCAACCGATTCAGCGGGTGGACCGCAGTGAACGAATTGGGGAGGATACCGCACTCACCGACCGAGTTCACGCCGCCGCTTCACAGAAAAGTTTGGACGAAGATGCCGCGAAAATTTTCGAGGACATTGAGTTCAATCAACGCCAAGCCGAACGAAAGGCGTTGAAATCGGCGATGGACGATGTCAAAACGCTCGTTGACGATGATTTGGAATTCTGATCACATCACAGTGTTGGAATATGTTCGTGGTTGAGTGGGTGCTTCAAGCGTGTAACTGAACCGTTGGGTGCCTTTGCCTTTTGACTTCTTTCCAAGGAACTCAACGTGGCCCAATTCACCGATGTTGCTCACGTGCGTTCCAGCACACGGGCACATGTCCACCCGGTCGCCAATCTGTACGATACGGAGCGACGAAACGCTGGCAGGAAGCAAGTCCATGTTGGTACGGTCGGCGGGCATGATGGCGTTGATTTCGTCTCGGGTCATCACAGCGTCTGTGACCTCCAAGCGCTGATCGATACGGTCGTTTGCAGCAGCAACCAAGTCGCTGAGCATGGTTTCATCAAATGAAATAGGATTGAAGTCAATTCGAGAGCGATCGGCGTGGATCTGATTGCCAACGGTTCGAGCGCCGTCGAACATTTCGTAAGCCAGGCCACTCATGAGGTGTTGAGCTGTGTGCATCCGCATGTGTGCGTATCGAGTGGCCCAGTCGATGGTGCCTCGAACCTCATCCCCGATCTGAAATTGATGGTTGTCTGCAACCGTGTGCAATACATCCCCCCGGCCACGAACTTCGGAAACATGCACGTCACCGTTGGGGCCTGAAAGCACGCCTGTGTCCCAGTGCTGGCCACCGCCAAGCGGATAGAAGAGGGTGCGGTCAAGAACGACGGTGTTGCCGTCAACCGCCGTAATTCGTGCGTCAAACTGCCGTGCATAGGCGGCTTCGATGCTCTCAAGGTAGAGCTTAACGGTCATGGTTCGGGGACGGTTGGGGTGTTGATGAGATTAACCATCAAGGAGGTCGTTCATGAAGCGGTGGGCTTCGCTTCACGAAGTGCCAACTGTTGCTTCAATTCACGGAAGCTGATCATGCGACCGTTGACCTCGTCCCAAAGTCGAAGTTGGATGGATTTGAGGCTGTTGAAGAATCGAAGTTCGGGAGCATCCTGGAAGAAGGGATGTGAATGGTGGCAGCGCTCCAGGTTGTAGTTGGGAATGCGGGGGTTCAGGTGGTGAATGTGATGGTAGCCAATGTTTCCTGAGAACCATTGGAGAATTCTTGGGAGATTGTAATAGCTGCTTCCAGCCATAGCGGCGGTCGTGTAGTCCCAATCATCACTGGTGGCCCAATACGTGTCCTCAAACTGGTGTTGGACGTAGAACAGCCAAAGACCGAAGAGCGAAGCGATGGACATCATGGTGAGTTGAATCACCAGCCACGGAAGGAATCCAAAAATCATGCTCATGCCGACGCACCACCCGACCAGGGTGGCGTTCATGACGTACACAGACTGCCGCTCTCGACCCTTTGATTTGGAGTGAGAGAAGCGCTGAAGGATGATGAACAACACCAAGGGACCAAACACGAAGAGAATGATGGGGTTTCGAATGAATCGATAACTGAGTTGAAGACGACGAGAACCTGAAATGTACTCCTCAACAGTAAGGGTCCAGATGTCGCCGATTCCGCGACGGTCAAGGTCGCCGTTGGTAGCGTGATGACGAGCGTGCTCCCAACTCCACATCCTGTAAGGCGTGAACGTCAACAGACCGGTGATGAATCCGACGATGCTGTTCGCCCGCTTGGATTTGAAGAAAGAACCGTGCCCACAATCGTGGAAGATGATGAACGTGCGAACAAGAAACAACCCGCCGAGCAAAGCAAGCGGAATACAGTACAGCAAGGAGATATCTTTGAGGAAGTAGCAGGCCACCCAAATGGCCGCAATGGGAACAAGCGTATTGATGATTTGCCAAACGGCTTTGCCCACATGCGGCTGCTGGAAATCAGCGATCAGTTTCTTCCACTCTTTGTTGGCGGAGGCCGTCCTCTTTTGAGACGGTGCTTGCGATTCATGTGTGAGATTGATGCCCATCTTCATCACCAACGCCGAGGCGTTCTTATCATTGGCCAAGGCGTTGAGCCTAAGAAAGTGGTGTTTTAATCCACACCAAATGTCCGAATTTAAACGAATTTAGTGAGGAAGTCACGCACCCGTGACATCACGCTATCAAGCGAAAGTTCTGATTTCTCGCAAGGTAGGTGAACACGGCATTGTTCCAGATACCCGCGTTGCGGCACCCACGAACTCGACGTTGACCACCACAGTTCTGTCATTCCGTCCCCACGGGCAAGCATGAGATCAGCCCCTGTTGTTGCATCAGCATCCCCAGACAACACCGTTCCACCGAACCATTCCGTTGTTTCAAGTGATGGAAATCCGAGTGGTTGAGAAGGGGATAGATGATGTGATCGACCTCCTGGTGCACCGGTTTGGCCGGGCATGAGGACAACCCGATCAGCAATCATGTGAGTCGGTGTCGTTCGCTCCGATGACGTCAGTTCGAGAACGTACGTGTTGTCATGCTCCGTACACGATTGAATTCGAGTGCGAGTGAAGAACGAGACGTTTTGACGAGCGGCAACGGCAGCGAAATGTTTCATCACCCAGTCCCACCGACAACCCCAACCGTCCTCGTTTTCTTTCAATTCAAGAAACGAAATTTGGTCGGTGGTGAGGTAAGGTTGGAGTTTTGAAGGATTGAGGATTCGACCGGGATGCTGAACGGGAAGGCCAATTTCAGCTTCAAGTTCAATGATCGTGACGTCGTGCTGAGGGGTCAGTTCAATGGAAAGAAGGAGAGCTTCAATCGAGCCACCAATCAGTACAACACGCACAATCATCCCTCAATCGGTGCAATGTCCAATGCAAAAACAGGACATGATGGAAGACAAAGACGACAATGAGTACAATTAGGCTCATCAACATAAATCATACGATTCGTCAAGGTGAGCACTTGCACTGGACACAGGGCAATGCATGCTCCACAACCGAAACAGCGATCTTCGTCGATGACGAATTCGTGCGATGGAATTCGTCCCATGACCGGTGGAAGAATTCGTGGTTCATGGCCTCTTCGTTCT
>DAET01000041.1:0-6465 GCA_002497765.1 Euryarchaeota archaeon UBA486 | reverse complement strand
ATTTCCATTGGAACGACATTCAAGCTTTGCCAACATGATCGAAAAATCGAGAATGAAATTGTGAATCGAAAAAACCCGTTGAATATGGTCGCGAGTGGTTAATCAATATTGGGAAGTTTATGCATGAAGATTTCAGATGAACCTGTGCTAAAACAACTTCCAGTGGAAATCAAGGGGTGAGACCCACATGTTCATGCAGAAGCGACGTTTGGTTCGGGCATGGTCCTCTATTCACCTGGGCGAACTTCAGCCTACCCCGATGAACCTCCGGTCTCGGGTCTTCGCTTTCACTATCTTGGTGGAGGAGATGAGGTTGGTAACGTTGGTATTGTCCTTGAAGATGCACAAGGCACCCGATTGCTTCTCGACTACGGTATCGCACCTACATCACCTCCTCGTTATCCGAAAGAAGCGCCCGTTGTTCACGATGCCGTGATCACGCATTCACACATTGATCATCTCGGTATGGCGCCGTGGTTATGCGCTCATCACCGAACCCGGCTTCATGGGACCATTATCACCTCAGAATTATCCGATATGATGTGGCGTGATTGTTACAAAGTAAGTTCCATTGAACGCTACCCGCTCGCTTGGGATAAGCGTGACATTGACACGGCACTCGACTCATGGTACGTTCACGATTTTGGTGTACCGTGGACCCATCACAACTGGGAACTCACCTTGCACCCAGCTGGTCACATTCCTGGTGCTGCCATGCTTCACATCACCACCCCAGAAACCAGTGTTTTGCTGACCGGCGATTTTGACACTCGAGATTCCTCGCTGGTCAGTGGTGCTCAACCCGTCCAAGCGGATATTTTGTTTGTCGAAGGGACGTATGGGGGTCGAGACCATCCACCAAAACAAGAGGAAATTGACCGGTTCATATCGTCTGTTGAAGCGATTGTGAAACGTGGTGGAACCGTTCTCATTCCAGCCTTTGCCAACGGAAGAACCCAGGACGTGGTCATGATGCTCCATGAGTATCTTCCACGGCTTAACGTTCACGTGGACGGGATGGGGAAGCGCGTCGCAAAAACCCATCTCAATCACCCTCAACTTCTCAGGGATGCATCAGCGCTCGAACGTGCCTGGCGATGGGCAAAGCAAGTCTCGAGTAAATCTGATCGAAAGAAAGCACTTGCTGCCGATGTCATCGTTACGACGTCTGGTATGCTGGAAGGTGGACCGGCTCTTTGGTACCTGAATCGTCTTCGACACGATCAGAAAAATGCCATCTTTTTCACGGGCTATCAAGCACGTGATACCGGTGGACGAAACCTCCTGGAAACCGGAACCATCAGCATTTACGGACAGCAAGCCCATGTTTCCCTCGACATGGAACAGTTTTCCTTCTCAACGCATGCAGGTCATCAGGAAATTCTCAACTTCGCGAAAGCTTGCCAGGCAAAACACGTCGTCGTGTATCACACCGACCCCAACCACGCCCGACCACCCCTGGTTGAAGCACTTGTCGAGCAAGGCCACACCGTTCACGAACCAAAAAACGGTGAATCGTACGTGATCAATTAACATGCGAATCTACGGTTTCATTCCATAAACAATGCCCGGCGAAGCGAAGTCATTGAATACATCAACACCCAGCGAAGCCTTGAGTCCCATGGCTGCCAAGACCCCCGGTAAGAAAAAAGGCAAGCGCAAGCGAAAGATGCGACTGTCCTTGAAGCAGTCGAAAATGAACACCGCTTCGGACAAGTATTCCGATTCGCTTGGATGGTCGACCGACGTTGGACGAACCTTGGGTGATGCACCCAAACCAACCGGCCCACAAACCATCAAGGTGCAATGCGAAATGTGCGGTTCAATGTTGAAGATTCCAAAACCAAAACGATCTCGTTATTCCGTGTCGTGCACGTATCCTGAATGCGGCCACGTCATGCATTTTGATTGAGATGCGCCTGACCCTGGTCGTCCTAACGGCCCTTCTGGTACCGCTTGCTGGGTGTGTCGATTCGCCAGTTGAGGCTGATTCTTTTCGTCTTGGGACCACCACCTCCATGCGCGATTCAGGGTTGCTCGATGTTCTGATTGAGGACTTTGAACGTCTTCATGACATCGACGTGGAATACGTGGCGGTGGGTACAGGTGCCGCCCTTGAGTTGGGTCGAAACGGTGATGTGGATGCGCTGATCGTCCACGCACCGGAGCAAGAAGCGAACTTCATCGAAGAGGGGTTCGCCGATGAACGGGTCCCCATCGCTCGCAATGCGTTCGTTCTTCTTGGACCGAGCACATGGAACGCCTCAATTTTTGAAGCCTTTACATCCATCCTTGAGGATGAGACATGCTTCATTTCTCGCGGCGACAATTCAGGAACACATGCAAAAGAGCAGGCTATCTGGCGACACATCAACCAAACTCAAGGCGTTGAGATGGTTGAGGACTCAAACGGCTACCATCCTCCCGGTGACTGGTATTTCTCCATCGGCCAGGGTATGGGAGCGGCCATCAACATGGCCGATGAGAAGAACTGTGCAACGTTTTCAGACCGTGGAACGGCCCTTCAATTCCAATCAAACATCGACCTTGAGCGAACAGAATTTTCTGATTCGATTGTTGATAATCCGTACGCCTACTTGGTGATTCAACCAGGGAATGCTGCGGCCGCTCATACCTTTGAATCCTATCTGCTCAACGAAGGGCGGCTTCTCATTGCAAACTACACCATCAACGGCGACCATCCGTTTTTTGTGGATTAGGGCGTGTACCACTCACCCTTCAACAAGGATCTTGCAAACGGATCGTCGTCATCCAATCTCCGCCCCTCATGGAGTACCATGGTTCGGTCGGCCAAGCGTTGAGCTTGCGGAATGTTGTGCGTTACCATCACAATACAAGCGCCTCCATCTCGCAACCTCATCAACTCTTTTTCGATGGTTTGAATGTGGAGCCAGCCGAGGTTGGAGGTGCATTCATCGAGGAGCAAAAGCGACGGCGCAAAGGAGAGTTGTCGAGCGAGCACCAAACGTTGCCGTTCACCGCCCGACAAATCCAACGTGGACTGTCCAGCCATCTCGCCCAGTTGGAACACATCACCGTAGCCTTGACCACTCGGAGATAACGTTGGGAACAATCGATGCGGGAGCATCAGCTCGGAAGCCACCGACGCCGTCAGTGCCACCGGTTCTTGTTGGACGTAGATGCAGGCTTGAGGCCCACACGCGACATCATCGCCTTCCAGGCCGGCCAAGGCTCGAAGCAAGGTGGTTTTTCCAGCCCCCGATTCACCGACGATGGCCGTGATGGTTCCCGGTATGAGTTCGACTTCCACATCATCCACCACCGCTCGTCCCGATTTGACAACCGAAATCGTTCGAATCTTCGGCCCCTCGAAAGGGGTTGGTGCAGGCAACGTTTCCCCTTGCAATTCCTCTGTGGTTCGTTTTTGGCGCGTTCGTACCATGGAAGCCAACCCCACCAACGCCAGCGAAAGAAGCAGCAACAGCAAACCAAGAACAGCCGCTTGCTCCATGTTACCTTTGGACGTTTCAAGGACGATGCTCGTGGTCATCACGCGTGTTTTTCCAGCGATGTTCCCACCGACCATGATGACCGCGCCAACCTCGGCAATGGCTCTGCCAAAGGCGATGACGACGGCATGATACACACCGTTACTCGCCAGTCGGATTTCCATTACCAGCCGCTGTCGTTGACCAATACCGAGCGTTGCCAACGTATCGCTGTAGGCTTTGCCCACACCTTCGAACGCCGTCCATGAGCCGCCCCACACCAACGGCAGAATCAAACACGTCTGGGCGAAGATCATCGCTTCAACAGTGAACAACAAATCCAGCGAACCCAATGCTCCAGATTTTGAAAACAAGGAATACACAAAAACACCCACCACAACCGGCGGCAGGCCATACAGTGCTGTGATTAACGTCTTCAGCCGATAGAACGGCGTTCTCTGCTGCCTCGCACACCATGCGCCTAAGGGCACGCCAATAAGCATGGCCAATACGGTCGCCGTTCCACTGGTAAGAAAGGTGGTTTGAACGGCCTGAGAAAGCGACGGCCCGTCAACCATGAAGGGGCATCGAACCCCCCACCATCATTCTACCGTTGACCCACAATCTCAAGCACAAGCCCCACTTGGAAGGGCCATGGATGGGCGCCCATACTTCATCACGGTCGAAGAAGCGCAGACCATCACTTTCCAGACACCGCCTTCACTGAACGTAGACACCATTCCCATTGATGCAGGCTCCAACAGAGTGCTGGCTGAGGACTTGCCCAGCCAAGTCAACGACCCTCCGTTTGACAACTCTGCTATGGACGGTTTTGCGTGTCGATTTGATCCCGAAGCCACGTACCCGTTGACCCTCGAAATCGTCGGGCTTCAAGCCGCTTCTGGCGTCAACGACGCCATTGATGTCAAGGCCGGCCAAGCTGTCCGCATCATGACCGGGGCGCCGATGCCTCCTGGCACCGATGCCATCCTTCCCATCGAGCGCTGCAATGTCGAAGGGAACCGCGTCACCTTCATGGAAGCGCCTAAACCACACTTTGTGCGGAAGATGGGTGAGAATCTCAAGAAAGATGCCGTGGCGCTGACCAAAGGCATGCAACTGACCCCATCTCGTATTGGGTTGTGTGCGACGATGGGCTACGCCACCGTTCCTGTATACCGGCGTCTTCGCATCGGCATTGTTTCGACAGGAGACGAACTCAAGTCACCTGGTGAGTCGCTGAAGCACGGGGAAATCTACGAATCCAATTCCTTCGGTCTCGCAGGCCTTGTTGAGTGGTCCGGCCATGAACCCGTTCGCTTTCCCGCCGTCGCCGATTCCATGGAAGCCTTGCGTACGACCCTCAACGAGGCCAAAGCAACGTGTGATCTCATTCTTACCTCAGGTGGCGTTTCGATGGGTGAATTCGATTATGTTCGACGCTTGATGGAAGAAGAGGGTGACGTTCACTTCTGGCGGATGAAAATTCGACCGGGATCGCCCCCACTGTTCGGCTTGTGGGACGGCACCCCCCTGTTTGGCCTTCCAGGCAATCCTGTGTCCAGTCACGTCGTGTTTCGGATGCTTGTGGCTCCTTACCTTCGCCATGCCCTTGGGAGCGACGGCCCGAAAGAGTGGACGGTTCGTGCGAAATTATGCGACCCGGTCAAGTCAACCAACGATTGTGTCACCCTCCGCCGCGTCACGTTAACATCGACCGAAGAAGGCATGATGGCTCACCAACCTCGACATCAAGGTTCGGGGAATTTGGAGAGTCTTGCCAGTGCGAGCGGGTTAACTCTCCTTCAGCCCGGCCAATCGGGTGAGGCAGGTGAATGGATCGACGTGTTGGTTTTGTAGGTGATGCAAGATGAAGCAAACTGCATCGGCGGACAGCGATCTTCTGGCGGTGCTTCGCTCCATGTTTCCTCAGTCGAGCTCGACCACCCTCCGAAAAATGCTCACGCAGGGACGGGTTGTTGTCAACGGCGACGTCGTTCATCGAGCAAAAGCCACCGTGCACGCGGGCGATACGGTAGAAGTGCTTGAGCGCCAACGCGCAGAAGAACGAACACCACCCCCAATCACCGAACCAGCCGTTGACCTCGATGTTTTGTACGAAGATGACGCTCTTCTGGTGGTGAACAAACCACATCGCTTGCTTTCGGTAGCAACGGATCGACTTGAAATTGACACCCTTCACAGCCGTTGCGTCGACTATCTGAAGCATCGGAATAAGGACGCTTGGTGTTACATCGTTCACCGTCTTGACAAGGACACGTCCGGCGTCATGGTGTTGGCGAAGCATCCCACAGCGAAGCGTGAACTGCAACAACAATTCCACGACAGAGAGGTGCACCGAACCTACCTCGCCATGGTTGAAAGCGCACCTCGTCCTCCATCGGGTACCATCCGGACCTGGTTGATGGAAGACAAACACCTGAACGTCAAAGCCGTGAACAAAAATCATCCTCAGGGGAAAGAAGCGATTTCTCACTACCATGTGGTGCAGTCAAACGATGCATCCAGTCTCGTCGAGGTGTCGATTGAAACCGGCCGTCGACATCAAATTCGCATGGCGATGCAACATTTGGGGACGCCGGTCGTTGGTGACGAACGTCATGGGGCCTCAACCAACCCCCACCAACGCATCATGCTTCACGCCTCATCGCTGGAGTTTCTTCATCCAGACAACGACGATCCGGTGCGATTTGAGGCGCCGCTACCGAACATCTTCGGCGTGGCTTGACAGGTTCCTCAATCAATGTTGAAGGCCATGGCTTCACAATCTGCACAACGATCGACATGCTCCGTGCCAATGTTATCGACTCGTCCGCACCGCAAACAGCATCGCTGGGCGACAAAAACTGGGTTCAACGTTGGTGATTCCACGGGCGGCAAGTATGGCGTTTGTATTATGAAGCCTTGTTCTTGTGTATGGTCTCGCAGTATCACGATTTTGATACATTTAACCCCGTGTTATTTTCACCCTAAC